>CAIJLK010000153.1 GCA_903821465.1 uncultured Bacteroidota bacterium
AACTTTACAGTTCCTTGAATTTTTGTGTCCATTGTAAAATTTGTAAAATAAATAATGAAATGCAAAAGTAGCCTATAAATGAGTACCTGCCTAATAAATATTGGTTTCTTGACGAAATAGTCTAATTGTCAACAGGTTAATTAGCAATTTAACATTTGATTCAAGCAGATTATTACAAAAAATCGTCAGTCAACCACTTTTTTTAAAATACAGATTGTATATCTTCATTATCATGTTTGAATTTACTTATTTAGATATATCGGGAAGTCTTGGCTTATTAGCTACTGGGTTACTCAGTTTTAATATTTTATTGGGCCTTTTATTGAGTACTGGTTATAAAGCGCAACCATTTTGGAAAAAGCTTCCGGAAAAAATAAGGAAACTGCCGATTGAAAGGGTACATAATTGGACCGCCTATTTGGCTATATTTTTTGCATTTCTACATCCTTGCATTCTTTTTATGGATAAAGAAACAGGCTTTAAATGGAAGCATTTCATTCAACCACTTTCTGCACCAAAACAACCTTGGATTGTTTTATTAGGAGTTATTTCTTTTTTTTCAATCCTAATTGTGATCATCAGTTCCCAAAAGATTATTAAGAAGAGATTGGGATTCAGAACTTGGAAAAACATTCACATAATTTCTTATTTAACTGCATTATTATTTTTAGTACATGGATTATTGATGGATCCTTTATTAAAAAATCGGCCAATAGATTTTATCGATGCAGAAAAATTCTTTTCAGAGATCTGTATCATTATCCTATTTGTTGCATCCTTCTATCGTTATCGAATCTTCTTAGCTAAACAAAAAATTGTATTCAGAAAAAAACATTCCTAACATGAAAAAATATTTTCTGCCCATTGTTTTTTTACTGTCGATATCAATTTTAAAATCGCAAACTCCCGAACAAAATTTACAGAACTTGGGAATCGTTTTGCCCAAGCCTAGTTCTCCCTTATTTAATTATGTAAAGTTTGTAAGAACCGGAAATCTGATCTACCTATCCGGACAGGGGCCTGTAAAAGCAGATGGAACATTTATTACAGGTAAACTTGGAAGGGACCTAAGTATTGAAGAAGGTGCTGCTGCAGCTAAACTTACAGGCATTAATTTAATTGCCACTTTACAAACTGCTGTGGGAGATTTAAGCAAAGTAAAAAGAATTGTAAAAGTATTTGGGATGGTGAACTGTACTGATAACTTTTATGATCAGCCAAAAGTAATCAATGGCTTTTCTGATTTAATGGTAGCCGTATTTGGTGAGAAGGGCAAACACGCCCGAACCGCAGTTGGCATGTATGCGCTTCCCATGAATATTGCTGTTGAAATAGAAATGATTGTAGAAGTAGCAGACCAATAGGTTTAAGGATTGACTGGTACTACCCCATGATCCTTTTCGCTTTTCAAAACACGATAAGCCAAGATAGCCGCTATCAGCATCAATACCGATCCAATTAAGAACGATACGCCAGGAAAATAGAATGGTTTATTCGGACCGGTAAAATAAGCGAAGGAAGTGGTCATTAAAGGCGGACCTACAATAGATGTTACACTCATCAAACTAGTTAATGCTCCTTGCAATTCACCTTGTTCATTGGCAGGTACATGTCCTGAAATAATGGATTGTAATGCAGGTCCGGCTATACCTCCCAAACAATATGGAACCAGGAATACAAACATCATCCAGCTTTGAGTGGCGAATGCAAATAAAAACAAACCAAAGGCATAAAGACCTAATCCTACATAAACACTTTTCTCATTTCCAAGAATGGGGTTAATGAATCTGATTAATCCCCCTTGAACAGCACCCACCAATAATCCCACTAATCCAAGTGAGATTCCTATGATCTTTGGTGTCCAATGAAATTTTTCGATATTGGCAAAGCTCCAATTACTTTGCACTGCGTGTGCAGCTATATATACTAGAACTAAAGAAATAATCAAACCACTTACTGAAGGATATTTTTTTAATTGCTTCAAAGATCCAAAGGGATTGGCTCGTCTCCATTCAAACGCTCGCCTATGTTCCATATCAAGCGACTCAGGCAGCACAAAATAACCATACAACCAGTTAACCAATGCCAAGCCCGCTGCAACAAAGAATGGAATTCTTGCGCCAAATTCACCTAATAACCCCCCGATCATCGGACCGAGTATGAATCCAAGTCCAAATGCTGCACCAACCATTCCGAAATTTTGGGCCCTATTTTCTGGCGTACTGATATCGGCAATATAGGCTGTTGCTGTTGAGAAACTAGCACCCGTGATCCCAGCAATTAATCTACCTACAAAAAGCCACCAAATACTTGGAGCAAAGGATAGAAATAAATAATCAATCCCAAAACCGAATAATGAAAATAATAGAACAGGTCTTCGTCCGTATTTATCACTTAAATTCCCAAGAACAGGTGCAAAAATAAACTGCATGAACGCATAAGCAAATGTGAGCCAGCCACCATATTCAGATGCTTTACTAATATCTGTGCTTCCGAGTAATTGTTGAATCAATTTAGGCATCACTGGAATGATCACACCAAAGCCTGTAACATCAATCAATAAAGTAATAAAAATAAAGCCAATAGCGGCTTTGCGGTTCTGCGCCATGAAAGTGATTTATAGGTGGGTAAAGGTCAAAGTTGCAGTAAATAAATGAAAATCCTAAATAACCACAAACAAACTAGCGTCTTAAAATCTGCTTAAAAAAGCAGTATTAAATCTAACTATCTACTCTTGTTGTACCTGGGATTTCCAGAACCAAGTCTGCCCCATAAACCGCTGCCGGCGTTTGATAGCCAATTTTAAAATGACCACTTAATACTTTTTGACATATGATTAAACTACTGATTGCAGTTAACGTATAGCCTTCTAAACATTCCATTCTAGCCGATACAGATTGTCCGCCCTCATTACTTACTTCACCCCAAATTAAGCTCATTGCTTTCTCGCGCATTTCATCAGATGGACCCGCAGGCTTTTGTTTGATCTTCTTTTTTAAATAGTCCTTCGCAAAAGAAGTTCGAAGCAACCAGTTATACAAAAACTGCCATTTTAAATATTTAAAAGTCTTTGGAGAAGCCGATGTATAGGTTTCAATATTGGGGATCCCGGTTGTGAAATAAGCTGTTGAAACATCGCCCCAAGGTATGGTCATCACAAACATTTTTTTAACCCCAAAATCTAACCACATCCCTTTTTTGCCCAAAGGTTGAGGAGTGATCTTCCCATTGATTCTTGCAGCACTTCCTTGGCCTAATCCTTCAGCCATCGTCATAGCCGTACCGTGTGAATATGCGCCACCAATTGAAGCGAAGGCTAATTTCAAATGAGTTGCATCTGGTAATTTTTCTTGTAAATATTTTGCCATACAATCGGTTGGTACCACATCAAAACCAACACCCGACATGATCATTAATCCGGCTGCTTTTGCTTTTTCATCAAAACGCTTTGCCTGTTCAAATACGCTAATCTCTCCGGTAATATCTAAGTAATGTGTATTGGTATTTAAACAAGCTTCGATCATTAAGCGAGAAGTAAATTGAAATGGACCCGCAGCATGCAAAACCAAGGGAACTTCTAATAATGTATTTTCTAAACTTCGGGTATCTTTCAAACTAAACACCCGATAGTCGAGGTTTAACTCATTAGCCAATTCAACTATAGGTTTTTTCTTCCTTCCGGCAAGTATTGGAACTAGTCCGTATGATGCCGCCAACTTAGCAATTAATCTACCCGTATAGCCATTGGCTCCATAGAGCAAGAATTTATTGTTTTCCATATTGAAATGTACAAACAATGCAGCGCATAGAAAAGTTCAGGCACAAAAAAAGGGGAAGTTCTGCTTCTTCCCCTTTAACCAACCTAACTAAAACTGTTATTTTCTAAGAGTTATTACCCCAATATTGGTTTCTTTGGGTGCTGTAACAACTACATTATTGATAGTGCTGTCGATATACGGACTTGTTGCATTAATAAATACACTATAAGTACCATCTTTCAAACCACGTACTGCAAAATATCCTTCAGGTGTAGGTAATGCATAAGCAGTATCGGTTGCATTGAAAATAGTTAACACTGACTTTGCATCTCTCTGAGGAGTAATTTTTCCAACAATACTAGCTGAAGTTCTTTTAGTAAAGAAGTGAAATACTGGGCGCAAATAAAATGCACCGTTACTTGTTTGAATAATTGAACGTGCTACGTCAAAATCAATCCATAAACGATTTCTTCCAGGAAGGTATTCATCGTATTCATTTCCCCTTGTTTTAATCAACACATAATTAGGTGCCCCTGCTGGCAAACTAACCGGATATGTTACGCTGTCTTTTACCAAGGAATTGTTTGTACCCACTTCTATTTTAATAAGACGGATAGAACCTTTAGTAATACTTGCATCAGCTAATAATGTATCAGCACCATTACGCAACTGCAATAAATCATAGATCCCAGCTTTAATGCCTAAGTCATGCCATACAAATGAAGAATCATTTTTACGGTCGTCTATACCTCTTCTTTCCCAGTTACAAGTATCATGTCTGCGTGTATCGGCAGAAGTATCCACCAAAACTTTTATTGATTTGATGTCAATCAATACCTTATCGAATAGACCAGGTCCATCTGTTAGGTAAAGTGCTAATGTTTGCTGTCCAGTGGGTTGAACTGCAGATGAACTTCTGTTACATGCCGTTGCAAATAATGCTACTGCGATTGCCATAATTGAGGCGAACGAAAGGATGTTTCTAATTTTCATGATCATAATTGGTTTAGCGTATAATTGGGGCATATTTTATTTCATTGTTGATATAAGGTAGATACCATCATCATGTCTTTTGTTTACTAAAGACTTGTTAAAGCATAAACATATTTTTCAACATGTTCAACATTTTAATAGAGGCAACTCAAAACAATAATGCAGCCTGCATTTTGAATATATAAATTCAAGTAACTTCATTTAACAAAGCATTAATAAACCCCCCAAATAACAATTAGCTATATGAAAAAAACGATTCAATTATTATTTTGTATTTGCATAGTAACATGCAGTTTTGCCTTTAACAATAAGCCCAAGCAGATCTATTATCAGATTATCGTTTATCATGTAAAGACCGATGCTCAGATTGCAACAGTTGATGGATATCTAAAAGACGCTTATCTACCTGCCTTACATAAAAACGGAATTGAAAAAGTTGGAGTTTTTAAACCTATTACCAATGATACTGGTTCTGATAAACGTATTTATGTATTCATTCCGATGAAAACGATCGATCAAATTGAAAAGCTAGAAGAAGGTATTTGGAAAGATGGAGATCATGAAAAAAATGGCGCAGCCTATTTGAATACTGCATTTAATCAACCAGCATACCTGCGAAAAGAAAGTATGATAGTTAAAGCATTTGAGAAAATGCCAGGATTCTCAGTCCCAAATTTAACAGGAACAGTTGCAGAGAAGATTTATGAATTTAGATCTTATGAAGGATCTACAGAAAAACTATATCGCAGTAAGGTTGATATGTTTAATGCAGGTGGAGAAATTGCATTGTTTGAGCGCTTACAATTTAACGCAGTATTTTATGGCTCCGTACTATCAGGTGCACAGATGCCGAATTTGGTTTATATGACCAGCTTTAATAATCAAGCAGAGCGTGATGCGAAATGGAAAGTATTTTCAGCTGATCCAGAATGGAAGAGTTTATCAAGCATGCCAAAATATGTGAATACTGTATCTCATGCAGACATTATATTAATGCATGCAACAGCATATTCTGACTTATAAATTAATTATCTAGTACCTTAAACAATTGAAGCATTTCTTCGTCGGAGAGATGCTTTTTGTTTTTTGGTTGAAAGCTAGCATTAATTACCTGCCAATTAGCGGCATAGTTTTTTTGTAGATCGTTCAGATTATTTTTAATTAACAGCATTTGAAAATTCGACTTATCAAAGTAGTACCAATAAGTTTCATCGGTATAGACTAATTTAAATGGCTGGTTATATTCATAGCGTTCTTCTTTTTTCTTTGCCAAAAATTTCAGAAGATCGTGTTTTTTGCCTTCATATATTACTTGATAAAAACTAGTATTTGTTTGGTTACCACATGCGGGATAATTGTTCTTAAAGAAAACAGATTGCTGTTTTCCATTTAAATCATAATTAAGTGTAAAGGAAAGCACATTGTCTCCAAAGGCAAAGACGGTACCTTCTTTTTTAAAAAGCAATTGCTGTGTAACAATATTAAACTGTAATTCCACATTGTTAAAACTTTTATTCCTAGTCATTTTCACATCTCCTGTTCCCCAATTTTGATTAAACAGTTCTGATCCTTCCACATTCGAATTAGGATTTTTTGCAAAAGGTTTTCCCGATGCATCATAGGACTCATCAAACGCTTTATTGGTTGCGCCAATTGATTGAGCATTAATTTGTATCACCAAAAGACATACAAAAAACAGCAAAATAAATCTAGATTTCATAGGTCACTCTTTCCATAAAGTTACTAACCAAAATATTGATTATTTGAATTAAAAGTATGAGCGGCACATAAAAAAGCCCCCAATTTGGGGGCTTCATAAGTATAGAAATAGTTAACTTATTTACAAGTATTGTATTTTTCTACTGCCTTAGTAATTTGCGAATAGTCTAATTGTTTTGATTTGATATCAGCAACTACAATACTGCAATCAGCAAAAGTCTTAGATAAAACAACATCAAAGTTTTTAGCGTTAACTAATAGAAGATCATCGTTATTGGTAAGCTTCACATAATAATCCCCAATACTTCCATCTGTAGTTGTAGCGGAATAAGCATCAGAACCGTTGTAAATTAGTTTGCCCGCATTATTTGATTGTTTTTGGTAAAGGCTTACTTTAGAGCCAGTTGCAACAGATTTATAGAAATCATTTGCATAAGCAATATAAGTATCTGCTTTACAACTAAATGCGTTCACTTCAGCAACTGAATAGGTCTTTTTTGATCCAGTAGAAGATGCAAAGCTGATAGTACCTTTTGTGCTCAAAGACTCTTTAATAAAACCTTCCAATTTAGTATTGTTTGCAAGGACGATAGTGCCTTTTTCAAAACCAGCAGGCGCTTGTGCCTGAACATTACTGAAGGATAACCCAATGATAACCAAAAGTGAAAAGATTGTTTTTTTCATAGTATTTGTATTTTATTGTTTGATTATTTTACTTACTAGTAAGTAAGTTATATGATTAAAAAAAATTATTGTTTCAATTTTCTGATCAAGGCCTTCCGAATAGTATCATAATCTTTCTTACCCGATATTCTTGCCAACTGAACCCCTGCTGCTAGGTTTGTCATTAAAAGTAATGCCTGCGTTCTCGCAGTTTCATTAAAATGAACTTCCCCTTTTTTCTTACCCTCAGCTAAGACCTGTTCAACCATCCCCATTACTAAATCGATCAAGGAACTAATTTTCTCTTTCACGGATTCAGGTAAAGTATTATAATCAGAGGCAACAGAACCAATAATGCAGATGCTATCGGTCTCGCAAAGACTGGTATATGGTTCGATAAATTTATCCAACTTCCCTATGGCGCCTAATTTAGAATTTTGTAGTTGTTTTGCCAGTATCTGATAATTTTCAATATAATTATCCACTAAGGCCATTAATAAATCTTCCTTCCCTCTAAAATGGTAGTGAACTGCTGCATTTTTAACATTTAGTTCCCTAGCGATATCGGCATAGCTGAACGCATTATATCCATAAAACTGAATAAATTGCTTCCCGATTCGCAGGATTTCCGCCTTAGTATCTGTGTTTTTCGCACTCACCATGTAAAAATAAGAGTTACTTACTAATAAGTAAGTTTTTTAGTATCCTTTTTAAGGAATTTTTTAACTTTCTCCCCCCCCCCCCTCTTCACTCTTCACTCTTCACTCTTCACTCTTCACTCTTCACTTTTATCTTTTATCTTTTATCTATTATCTATTCACTTTCTTCATTTCTAAACACCACTACTCCATCAAAAACATCTACGAGCACATTCTTGCTTTTATCGACCTGACCGGAGAGTATTTTCTTACTCAGATCATTCACGATCATTTTCTGAATCAATCTTTTCAAGGGTCTTGCACCAAACTGTGGATCGTAACCCTGTTCCGCAAGAAACTCAAGCAAGTAATCGCTATAATTTAATTGAATGCCGTTCTCTGCCACAAGCTTACGCAATCCTTCCAACTGAATTTTCACGATACCCATGATCTGCTTTTTAAGTAATGGCTGGAACATGATGATCTCATCAACCCGATTCAAGAATTCTGGGCGCACTGTTTGGCGCAATAAATTCATCACATCCAATTTTGTTTTCTCTAGGATCAGATCTACATTATTCTCATCAATGTCTTCAAATGCATCCTGTATAATAGCACTTCCAATATTGCTGGTCATGATGATAATCGTATTCTTAAAATTCACCACCCTTCCTTTATTATCGGTGAGCCTGCCATCATCCAGCACTTGCAATAAAATATTCCAAACATCCGGGTGTGCTTTTTCAATCTCATCTAACAAAACCACACTATAGGGTTTTCGTCGAACGGCTTCCGTTAATTGTCCCCCTTCTTCATACCCCACATATCCCGGAGGAGCTCCAACCAATCTTGAAACGGTATGTTTCTCTTGGTATTCGCTCATATCTATGCGCGTCATCATTGACTCATCGTCGAATAAATATTCCGCCAATGCCTTTGCCAATTCGGTTTTACCCACACCAGTTGTACCCAGGAAAATAAAGGAACCAATCGGTTTTTTGGGATCTTGTAAACCAGCCCTGCTTCTGCGAATGGCATCTGCAACTGCGGTAATAGCTTCTTCCTGGCCCACTATTCTATGATGCAATTCATCTTCTAAATGCAATAATTTTTCCCGCTCACTCTGCATCATCTTTGACACAGGGATACCAGTGGCTTTTGCTATATTATCTGCAATATCTTCTGCATCAACTTCCTCTTTCATCAGGCGTTTACTATGCGCACTTAGGGCATTGAGTTGTAAGGTTGCTGCTTCAATCAGTTTTTCTTCTTCCTTAACCTTACCATATCTGATCTCTGCTACCTTACCATAATCTCCATTTCTTTCGGCCTGATCTGCTTCTAATTTTAAGCTTTCAATATTGGCCTTGGTATTTTGAATCCTTTCAACGATTTCTTTTTCCTCTCGCCATTTAGCTCTAAGTGTATCTCTTTCAACACTGAGGTTACTGATCTCAATATTTAAATCTTTCAATAAACTCTCATCTTTTTCGCGCTTGATGGCCTCTCTTTCAATTTCAAGTTGGCGAATTTGGCGCTCTAACTTATCCAATTCCTCAGGCATTGAATTCATTTCTAAGCGCAATTTTGCAGCACTCTCATCAATTAGATCAATGGCTTTATCTGGCAGAAAACGATCGGTAATATACCTGCTAGATAATTCAACTGCAGCGATGATCGCTTCGTCTTTAATACGAACATGGTGGTGGGTTTCGTAACGATCTTTTAATCCACGTAAAATAGAAATCGCATCTTCATTACTCGGTTCATTGATCATTACTTTTTGAAAACGACGCTCTAAGGCCTTATCCTTTTCAAAATATTTTTGGTATTCATTCAAGGTAGTAGCTCCAATTGCTCTGAGTTCTCCACGAGCCAATGCAGGTTTTAAAATATTGGCAGCATCCATGGCACCTTCGCCACCACCTGCGCCAATGAGGGTATGTATTTCATCAATAAATAAAATGATCTCCCCATCGCTACCTGCAACTTCTTTCACTACTCCTTTTAAACGTTCCTCAAACTCACCCTTATACTTTGCGCCGGCGATTAATTGCCCCATATCCAAAGCGAAAATAGTTTTCGACCTCAAATTATCTGGCACATCTCCGTTTATGATACGCATTGCCAATCCTTCCACAATGGCTGTCTTACCAACACCTGGCTCGCCAACTAATATGGGGTTATTCTTGCTTCTCCGGGTAAGTATATGTAAGGTTCTTCTAATTTCTTCATCCCGGCCAATTACAGGATCTAACTTACCCTGCCTTGCCATATCATTTAAATTCTTGGCAAATTTATTCAGATTATTCATCTGTGTTTCCTGGGTTTGAGAACTGATGGTATCCCCTTTTCTCAAATCTTTAATGGCAGTAATTAGTCCCTTCTCAGTTAATCCCGCAGCTTTTAAAGTTTTTGAAACATCATCGTTTACTTGTAATATTCCTAACAACAAATGTTCCTGACTTATAAATTCATCACCAAATTCTTTCAACACCTTATTGGCTTGTAACATCACATTGTTAAGATCGCGACTAATATTTTGAGCAGCTTCGGCACCACTCATTTTTGGAAGCTTACCAATGGCTTCATCCATTTTCGATTCCACAAATGCAATATTGATATTATTCCGTTTCAATAGAAACGCAACTGTACTATCCGTATCGGCTAATAACACTTTCAATAAGTGGTTAGTTTCCAAATTCGGATTCCCATTGTTGAAAGCTAATTGTTGTGCTTTCTGAATAGTTTCCTGCGCTTTAATAGTATAATTATTGAGATTCATATGGTGTCCTCCTAGTTCAATTAAGAACTGCTTAACGAATGAATGTTTAACTTCCCAGCCGATTTCAGTAAGAAGCTATAAATTAGAATCAAAAATCATTCTACAACCAACAGGGGTATTTGGTTCTTTTAAAATCGGAAATTATGACTGTAAAGTTCCACTTTTTCTGCGTAAAAGTCAGTGTTATCTTGATTTTTCTGCTATTCTTTCAGGGAGTAAATGCCCAATATAATTTTTTGTTGTTGGACCAAAAATTGGATGCCAGCAAAAAGGAATTAGGAGGTGCTGTTATAACATTGATTTATAAAGATGGAAAGCTGATTTACCAAAAAGCCATTGGTGAGTTTACACCAAAGACACAGGCACCCATTGCGAGCTCTAGTAAATGGCTCACTGCGGCATTAGTAATGAGTTTTGTGGACCAGGGAAAACTTTCACTCGACGATAAAGTAAGTAAGTATATTCCAATTTTTTCAAGCTACTCAAAGGGCTATATCACCATAAGAGATTGTTTGAGTCATATGACTGGAATAAAATCTGATCCAACTGCCATTAATAAAGTAAAAGACGGAAAACCATTTAGTTCCTTAGAAGAAGAAGTGATTGACTTTGCTTCAAAAAGAGATATACAATCAAACCCGGGTTTAGAATTTAGATATAGTGATATCGGTTTAAATATCGCTGGCAGAATTGTAGAGATTGTTGGCAAGCGGGGTTTCGAACAATTGATGCAGGAACGAATTACACGCCCTTTAATCATGCGCAACACTAGCTTCTCCAGTCTCGATGCAATTAGTCCCTCCTCAGGCGCCATTTCAACCGCCAACGATTACATGAATTTTTTGGTGATGATTTTAAATAAAGGTGAATTCAATGGCAAGCGAGTTCTCTCTGAAAAATCTATTATTGAAATGCAAACACTACGCACAAATAGCAGCACCATAAAGTTTGCACCCAAAGTTGCTACAGGTTTCAATTATGGTTTAGGAGAATGGATTCAGGATACAGATGAAAATGGAAAAGCAACTGTTGTAAGTTGTCCCGCTTTATTTGGCACTTGGCCCTTGGTAGATATTTGTCGTGGATATGCTTGTATTGTTTTTACGAATAGTTTATTGAAGGACTCTCAGCGAGACTTATATAAAAATATCAAACAAATTATTGACGATCAGATCGGCCCTGGTTGTAAAAATTAAATTCTCTTCCGCATTTTGAACCTACTCCAAAAAAATACTGCCATCGTAAAAAAAAAGGCTCAGGAGCTAGGCTTTAATTATTGCGGTATTGCAAAGGCCACTTATTTAGATGAAGATGCAAGGCGCTTGGAGTCATGGTTAAACCAAAACATGCATGGTAAAATGCAGTATATGGAAAATCATTTCGACATGCGGGTGGACCCAAGAAAACTGGTACCCGGAGCAAAATCTGTGATTACTGTTTTAAAGAATTACTATCCCGATGAAATGCAATCAGAACATACCCCGCATATTGCGAAATATGCATTTGGTATGGATTATCATGAAGTGATCAGGGCGCAACTAAAAACATTTTTGCAATTATTAAATGATGAAATAGGTGAGATCGCAGGGCGGGGCTTTGTTGATTCCGCACCCGTTTTAGAAAGAGCTTGGGCTGTAAAAACAGGGGCAGGATGGATCGGTAGAAATGGCAATCTCATAAATAAACAATCTGGTTCTTTTTATTTTATTGCAACCCTTATTGTTGATATTGAACTCGAATATGACGACCCATTTGCAAAGGACTATTGTGGCAATTGCAATAAATGCGTCGAAAGCTGCCCTACAGAAGCCATTGAACCCAATAAACAAATTAATGGAAGCAAATGCATCAGTTATTTCACCATCGAATTAAAAGATGCCCTCATTCCAGAAGAAATGAAAGGAAAATTTCAGGATTGGATGTTTGGATGTGATATCTGTCAGGATGTTTGCCCCTGGAATCGATTTAGCAAAGCACATTCAGAACCACAGTTCAATGCCATCCCTGAAATATTATCATTGAGCCATCAACAATGGGAATCGATCAGTGAAAATGCATTTAAAAATATTTTTAAAGATTCTCCTTTGAAGCGGACAAAATATGCAGGCATTCAAAGAAACCTACAATTCATTGAAAGAAAATAGGGGTTACATTACTTTTAGTCCCTGCTGAAGATAGGGATCGAAGATGCTATCTTTTTGATCTAACTCAGTAATTAAATAATCTACTTCATCAACTGAGCAGATCTTTAATCTTTGGTAGGAATTTATTTTTTCTGAAATAGATAATACCGCAGTTTGTGAAGCACTATTGATCATTGCTCTTTTAACCTGCACTACTTCCCAATCGTTATCAGTGATTCCGTTTTCAATATCTATCGCATTAATACCCAATAAACAAAGATCAGGTTTGATACTTTGGATTTTTTGTATGGCAGCTCCGCCAACCGTGATCTGAGAGCTTTTAGAAACTTTATCGCCAATAAAAATCACTTCAATATTCGGATGCTGGGCATATTCATATGCTGCAGGAATACTTCCTGTAAAAAATGTAGCTTTTAATTCTAATGGTAACATCCTTGCCATCTCAATGATAGTAGTACCGCCACTAGTTAATACATACATGCCATCCTTAATAAATGTGAGCGCTTTTGCTGCAATTTTCTTTTTTAATTCTAGCTGATACACATCGGATCTTAAAAAGGAACTATGAAAAGATCTAGATAAAGCACCTCCATGAACTTTAATTAGTTTGTTAGATTCAGACAATTCGATTAGGTCTCTTCGAATGGTATCTTCCGAGACATTAATCTCCACACTCAAATCTGAAGAAAGCACTTTATTGTGCAGGTTGATTTGTTTCAGAATATACGCTTGCCTTTCTCTTTTAAGCATTGTAAGCTGCAGTTAGAGATTAAAAGTGGACAAAATAAAGCAGACCAAAAAAAATATCTGCGCAAAAACGTGCATTTTTATGCATGTTTTTACTGAATTCGTCCCGAATTCAGCTTTTAATACAAGAAAGTGAATTGTAAAGCGCTAATTTATTGCGGTTCTGCGGGATTTTCATCTAGCTGAACAATCTGGTGTTCTGAGAGTCGTTTTAAGTTCTGTAGGTTTTGTTCCATCATGGGACCAAGGATCTTATCGTTCATAAATGACCCGAATTTTTCCCAAGGATACCAACGCAGCTTTTGAACGAACTGCCATTGCACAATAGTTAGATGTCTTTCCGGAGCAGGAATAAATCGGATTGTGCTTATTTGTGTACTTGCGGTTTGGGAAGACCAATTGCTAACAACAGTAGTATCTGTAATGGATTCAATACTTAATTGCTGCCTTCCCAAATCGGCTTCCTTCGCAGATTTAATAGTTACTAATTTCGAATTCATTCCTTTAACCCAAAGCGTCCATTGATTTAAATCAGACACATAGTATTTGATGGAATCTGTAGGAGCATAAATATCTACTGCACGAGATACAATTACGGTAGAAGGCATCATCAAAGAGAAAAAACTCATCACTGTAAAGAGTGCCAGAATACTAATCAAACCAAGTTTAATAACGCTCATAAATTATTCCCACTTAAAGGTTTTAAAAGCAATAGCATAAACAACTATTGTCCATATACCCAAGATGCCTAATTCATTCCAGCAACTTGCGAGGCTTGCCCCTTCGAATGAAATATTACGCATGGCATTATTAAAATGCGTTAATGGCAGGATCTTACAAATAGGCTGTAACCAAGAAGGGAATGCATCTATAGAAAAAAAAGTTCCCGCTAATAAAAATTGTGGTAGCGTAATTAGATTGGCAAATGGTGGAATCGTGCTTTCGTTTTTAGCAACACTGCTCACGATAAATCCAAAACCCATAAAAAGAATCAATGCCAGAAAACTCAAAAACATGATCTCTAAAAAGGTTTCAAAGCCATGCACCAAGGTGAATTTAAATGCAAAATGCCCCACCCCAATCACAATGATAGCAGTAAGCATTTGAAATATAACGCGACTAAAAGCCTCGCCCAAAACGATATAAGATCTTTTAATTGGCGTTGCATAAAACCTTTTCAAAACCAATTGCTGCCTAAGATTGAAGAATAAAAAAGCAACTCCAAACACACCTGAACTTAATAAAGAGAATCCAAGCTGGCCTGGTAAGATAAAATCAATAGTGCGATATATTCTTCCTGGAATTTTTTGAATATTCTGATTGATCAATGCATAAGTAGGCACTTCACTGAAAGTTCTTTGATTAATACCTGCGATTACAGCGTTTAAGATGGACTGCAAGACTTGCATATTCTGCGGGTTTACAGCTTCAGAACTAGTTAGATCGATCGAATAAGGTGGATTATTTAGTCCAGATTTTTTTATCAGTATAATAGCTGTGATCCTTCCTTTTTCTAAATCTTCCTTTAATTCCTCTCCCGTTTTCTTCACTACATTAATACCTGCAATATTTTTGATAGAAGTATAAATAGAATTAACTGTATCAGTTTTAGGATCGAAAGCTACATTGATAGAAACCTTTCCACCGCTACCCAAGAATCCAAATACTAAAATAAAAATCAGTGGAAAAGCAATGCTAAAGATCACTGCAGAAGGACTTCTGAAAACAGCTTTTAAACTTCCCTTAGTAATTGCCAGCATGGCTCTTAATTGGCTGTAATCTCCTTTCATTCTATTAAATTATTCTGCAAATTTACGGTTTAACCCTTTCGAGGGCTGTATCATTTTAAAATTCAAAAGATGGTAACTTATCGAACATCCATTGTAAAAGGTAAGCGGCTCTGCGGTGAGCCGATCATATTTTTAACTTGTTTTACCTGCTGCAATATGTCATATTCTTTAGAACCAATCTCTTCTTTGATCATATTTACTTTTACAGATTTCTTATAGTTTTCAAGAATCTGTTCTAATAAATTTTTCTTGTGCGGGTATTCCTTGATATAATACGATTTTAAATTTGCCTTAGCAACAGCACAATCAACCGCATCTTGCAATGTTCCGATCCTATCAACCAAACCCACTGAAATAGCTCTATTCCCTGTCCATACCCTTCCTTGCGCAATACTGTCGATATAGTCGATATTTTTCTTGCGACCTTCTGCTACACGAGATTTAAATGTATGATAAATACTATCTACACCAGATTGCATGAAACGCTTTTCTGTTTCGGTAAGTGGGCGATTGGTATTTCCCAGATCGGCATAAGGGCCTGTTTTCACGCCGTCAAAACTGATACCCAATTTATTTTTGAAGAAAGATTGAAAATTAGGTAGGATACTGAATACGCCAATTGAACCTGTAATGGTATTGGCATCTGCAAATACTGAATCTGCATTACAAGAAATATAGTACCCACCAGATGCAGCAACATCACCCATACTTACAATAACAGGCTTTACTTTGCGCAATAAACTTACCTCTCTCCAAATTACATCACTAGCCAAAGAACTACCTCCGGGAGAATTTACTCTAAATACTACTGCTTTGATTTTTTTATCGAGTCTGATCTCACGCAATACACTTCTAAATGCATCACTACCAACCGACTCATTATCTCCCTTCCCACTAACAATATCACCTGATGCATATACAACAGCAATTTTCTGATCGCCATCTGGTCTAAAATCAGCAGCTTTCACATAATCGCCAAAATCAACAAAATTGATAGAAGAATTTTCTTCATTAACTAATCTGTGTGTTAATTCTGCCTTTAATTCATCGTCATATTTTAACCCATCAACTAAATGATAGGTCAATGCATCTTGGGCAGACTGGATAGTTCCATTCACTGCCAATTTTCTAATTGCAGCGGTATCTAATTTTCTGGTTTCTGCTACATCATATAAAAAACGATTGTATAGATCGCCCAACCAAATACTGGTTTGTAAACGATTAGCCTCAGTCATCTGCGTTTCACGAAGTGGTTCTGTGGCACTTTTAAATTTACCCGCATAAAAAATCTGCGGCTGAATTTCTAATTTGGCTAACATGCCTTTCAAATAAAGCATATTGCTTGAAAATCCACTCCATTCCAATCCGCCTTGTGGATGGCAATACACTTTGTCAGCCGCACTTCCAATATAATAACCTTTTTGAGTAATGGTTTCTCCAAATGCGATTACAAATTTTTTGCTGCGCTTAAAATCAATCACTGCTTTGCGTAATTCCTCACTTGCAGCATATCCATTTGCATTATTACTGCATTGTATATAGATGCCCTTTATGGTGGAATCAGATTTAGCGTAATGAATCAATCTGATCACTTCATAAAGACTTGGCACTCCCGCATCATCCATATTCGAAAATAGGGCAAAGGGGTTTTCGACTGACTGCTCCTTATAGGTTTTAGAAAGATCTAAAAGCAGCACACCCTTCGGTTCTATTTTGGGTTTCTCAGAACTGGAAGCTCCTGCAATTAATCCGATTACAATAAAAATACCTAATAGGCAAAAAACAAAAATGGCCAATAATGCCGCGAAAAAAGATTTAAAAAAGCTTCTCATATATTTTATTACTATGCTGAATGAATTTAAAGATATTTGTTCCTCTTAAATGTTCCGAATTATGAATATAGCTTATTTGTTGATAGGCGGTAACCTGGGAAACAGATCTGCAAATCTGCAAAAAGCGATTCAATTGATAGAACAAAACTGCGGACAGGTAGTTCAATCCTCCGCAATATACGAAACTGCCGCTTGGGGATTAACGAATCAACCCGCCTTCTATAATCAGGCAATTGAATTAGAAACAAATTGGCAACCAGATGCACTAATGCAACGATTGTTGGATATTGAAACCCAGATGGGTAGGATAAGGACTATTAAACTGGGACCAAGAATAATTGATCTAGACATGCTATTCTTTAATCAAACCATACAAAATACTGCTTTATTAGAACTACCTCATCCCGCTATTACTCAAAGAAAATTCGCCTTACTGCCTCTTGCAGAAATCGCCCCTAACCTTATCCACCCAATTTTGCTAAAAACCATCGATGTTTTATTAAAAGAATGTTCAGATCCTTTAGATGTGCAAAAATTGTCAATCTAGGGATACCCCTGCACCCTATTTTTGTTGACATCGGAAATTATGAAACATCATTTTATTACAGTTGAAGGGAATATAGGTGCTGGTAAAACAACATTAACGCATTTACTTGCAAAGCATTTTAATGCACGCATGATTTTAGAGGAATTTGCTGATAACCCTTTTTTGCCCAAGTTTTATAATAATCCCGAGCAATATGCTTTTCCGCTGGAATTGTTCTTTATGGCTGAGCGTTATAAGCAACAGAAAGACAGGGTACATACCAATGATTTATTTCAAAGCGTTACGGTTTCTGATTATCTTTTTACCAAATGCCTGCTTTTTGCAAAAGTTACGCTGCCTGATGAAGAGTTTCGACTATATCAAAAACTATTTGATATCATTAACCAACAATTAGTGTTCCCCGATATTGTAATCTATTTACACGCACCTGTAAATAAATTACAAGCCAATATCAAGAAACGCAAACGCGAATACGAACAAGCCATTCCAGATTCTTATTTATTTGATTTACAAGAAACTTATACCAGTTATATTAAACAACATAATATTAAAACCATTTTCATTGATGCTAGTAATGCTGATTTTTTAGGGAATGAAAAACATTTCCAAGTAGTTATTGATGCCCTAGAAAAAGATTTTGATTCTGGTCAGCACTACTTTAGTTTGCCATAGAAAATATCTTATCACAGGCAGTGATCAATAAATTCTAAGATTTATCACATTTCAACCAATCTTTAGTAGCATCTTCGCGATTGAAATTATGCAAGTCATTCAAAAAACAAACGACCCTATGGCGGCAATGAGGATTGCTGAATACCGCCATCTAATGCTGGGAAGATTTTTATTTATCATGGGTTTAAGAATGATGGGCACACTAGTGGGTTGGTGGGTGTATGAATTAACAAACGAACCTTTTGCGATTGGACTCATTGGCCTCTCTGAAGTAATTCCAGCAGTATCACTTTCTTTATATGCTGGTCATATCATTGATATCAGTGAGAAAAGAAAATTATTGCTCAGAGGGGTATCCTTGTATTTGTTTTGTGCGCTTTTATTATTTGCACTCTCTACCCGATTCACTGCTAGCTTTCTAAGTAACCATTGGATCACTTTTTGTATTTATATCATCATTTTCTTTACGGGAATATTTAGATCTTTTACTGGTCCGAGTTTTGGCACTATGGTAGCAAGTATTGTTCCAAAAGATCTGTTACAAAATGCAACAACTTGGAATCAGGGAATCTGGCTAAGTGCTTCTGTAATTGGTCACGCTTCTGTAGGTTTTTTTATTGCCGGATTCGGCAATACTTCATCCCTTGGTATTATTGTTTCTTTAGTAACTGTCGGACTTGTTTTCATGTGGCGCATTAAACCCAAACCTCCATTGAATATTCCGGGCGAAAAGAAAACATTAGAAAGCGTTAAGGAAGGAATCAGATTTGTCATAAAGACCAAAGAAGTTTTGGGTGCGCTTTCTTTAGACCTATTTGCTGTTTTATTTGGTGGTGCTGTGGCAATGATCCCTGTATTTGCAAAAGACATTTTAAAAGTTGGTGCAGTAGGTTTTGGCTGGCTGAATGCTGCTTCTGATATAGGTTCTATCCTTGTGATCGTTATTTTAACCATCGCTCCGCTGAGAAAGAAACAAGGTCGAAAACTATTTTTTGCCGTGGGTTCATTCGGCATCTGCATTTTGGTCTTTGCCCTTTCCCGTTCTTTTTGGCTATCATTTGCTGCACTTTTATTGAGCGGAATAGTTGATGGAATTAGTGTTGTGATCAGAGGCACAATTTTGCAATTAAAAACCCCTGATCATATGCGCGGAAGGGTAATGAGTGTAAACTCAATGTTCATTAATAGTAGTAACGAATTGGGACAGTTTGAAAGTGGTGTTGCTGCAAAATTATTAGGCGTGGTACCATCCGTTCTGTTCGGTGGTTGCATGACTATTTTTGTGGTTGCTACAACTTGGTTCAAAGCTCCGGCACTTCGAAAGATGGAATATTAAGAAGGCTTATTTTGTTTTGATTAATGATTCCAATACATAAAATACAGCGGGACAAAATGTAGAATTTTTCAGCGTGATCACTGGTCGCTTAAATAATATATCTTCATCCGTATAGGGAAAACGATGGCAATCCGATGGTCGGTCTTCATAAATAGAACAGAAATTATCTTCGCCTAAAAACGGACAGGGAGAAGTTTTTGTAACATAGTCTCCTTCTTTATCCATAGTTAAGTAAGTATCAATAAATTCAGTTTCCTTCATGCGCATTGGCTTACTAATTCTTTTGATATCGGGCATCTTGAATCTAGGCGAATAGTTCTTGCAACAATTGGCACATTGCAAACAATCTACTTTTTCGAATGCGGCCTCATGCAGATCAGGCAAAAGCTTTAGCATCTTTTTCTTATCTCCCTTATCCAACAGATATTTATATTGTTTTTGGTGTTCTTCCGATCTTTTTTCCCAGTCCTCCAAATTTATTTCAGGTTGCATTTATCCATTTTATTTATACTTGCAAGGTATGTGCTTACTTTGCAAAAAAGTAATTTTTGCTTAATAGCGGCAGAATTGCATTTAATAATCATTAGAAATTTTTCCAATGGATTCGATTAGAGAAACCTGGTTAATTGCCATTAGCACTCCTATTTACTGTGTAATTATAGGCGCAGAATTAATATTGTCGAATCTAAAAAACAGGGGAACATACACTAAAAAGAATACCGCTTTCAATGTTTATCTGATGCTATTGAATATGGGCTTAGACTTTGGGCTTAGACTTTTTACATTAGCTATTCTGGGATATTTTTTCAAATTCGCATTTGTTCATTGGCAAATTGGCCTGCTATATTGGGTATTACTCTTTGTTTTTGAGGACATGATGTATTATTGGCTGCATCGGTTCGATCATGAAATTCGTTTATTCTGGGCAATACATGTAACGCACCATAGTAGTGAACTCATGAATTTTACTGTTGGATTCCGCTCATCGGTTTTTCAGCCTATGTATCGATTTATTTATTTTATTCCAATTGTATTATGCGGATTTGATCCACTTGATCTATTATTTGTTTATTCAGCAACTCAGATCTGGGGCATTTTTGTGCATACAGAGTATATCCGCAAAATGGGATGGTTAGAATATATTTTAGTAACCCCTTCCCATCATCGGGTGCACCATGGATCAAATGCCAAATACCTAGATAAGAATATGGGTATGTTCTTAATTGTTTGGGATAAACTATTTGGCACTTTTCAGCCCGAACTTACAGATGCGGAATACGAACCCATCAGATACGGATTGACTAAAAACTTAGAAAATCCAAATGCATTGACCGTGGTGTTTCACGAATGGCAGCAACTCTTACAAGATATTACACAAGGAGGGATTTCATTTAAAGACCGGTTGAACTATCTATTTGGGGCTCCCGGCTGGAGCCATGATGGGAGCCGCCAGACTAGCAAGCAAATGCGAACAATGGAAGAGGCGAAAACAAAGCTGTGAGCGAATTCATGCACATCCTTTCCCCAGACTCAACAAAATGTTATTTATAAGCCCTTATCAGCTTAACTTTGCGGCGGAAAAACGCATCTTTTTGATTCTTTCAAAGTTATAAGGAAATCTCTATGAGCTTATTTATCAAACAATCGAATGAATTTCATGGCAGGCATATTGGCCCAGGGGCTGAGGACAGCAAAACCATGTTACAAACCATTGGCGTTGCCTCTTTGGAGGAATTAATTAGTAAAACGGTTCCTGATTCTATCCGAATCAAAGAACCATTAGACATTCCTGCTGCAATAAGTGAGTATGAATACCTGAGTGAATTGAAAAAACTGGCTGCAAAAAACCAGGTTTTTAAAACTTATATCGGTCAGGGCTACTATGGCACTATTACGCCTAGTGTAATTCTCCGCAATGTCTTTGAAAATCCAGGTTGGTATACACAATACACTCCCTATCAGGCCGAGATCTCACAAGGTCGCCTAGAAAGCTTATTGAATTATCAGACGATGATTACTGACTTAACAGGTCTGCCTATTTCTAATGCTTCTTTATTAGATGAGGCAACATCCGCAGCAGAAGCAATGGCTATGATATTTAATCAGGTAAATAAAACTGATAATATTACTAAGCCGAATTTATTTGTTGATGCGAATGTATTTCCACAAACGATCGATGTTTTAATTACACGCGCAGAACCAATTGGCATCAAAGTAATTGTTGGTGATTATAAAACTGCTGTAATTGATGAAAGCTATTTCGGCTCCATCGTTCAATATCCTAATAATATTGGATCGATCGAAGACTATCAGTCATTCCATGATAAGATTCATGCATTAGGCGGACATACCATCATGGCTTGCGACTTATTAGCATTAACACTCTTAACGGCTCCGGGAGAATTAGGTGCCGACATTGCAATAGGCAGCTCACAACGTTTTGGCGTACCGATGGGATTTGGCGGACCGCACGCTGCGTTCTTCGCAACCAAAGACGAATTCAAAAGAGGTATGCCTGGAAGATTAATTGGAGTTAGTATTGATGCACAAGGAAATCGTGCATTGCGCATGGCATTGCAAACACGCGAACAACATATTAAACGCGAAAAAGCAACTTCTAATATTTGTACTGCCCAAGCATTGCTTGCTAATATGGCGGCGATGTATGCGGTGTATCATGGACCAACAGGATTGAAAGATATCGCTACAAGAATTTCTGAATTAACTCAGAGCCTGAGTAATGCGTTAAGCGATATAGGATTCGCTACTATCAATCATCAATATTTCGATACGATTACAATTGCTGCAGACAGTGCTAGCATTAAGGGTTTTGCTGAAGCTGCTTCCATCAACTTGCGCTATACAGATGCGAATCATATTAGCATTAGTATTGACGAAACTACTTCTCAAAAAGATGTGTTAGATATCGTATATGTTTTTGCACAATCAAAAGGATTGGATGAAGCTGAAATTGAATTCGACAGCGATTATTCTTTGAGCAATATTCCTGCTTTTGCAAAACGCAGTTCCGTCTTTTTATCACATCCTGTTTTCGGAACACATCATAGCGAAAGTCAAATGATGCGTTATATCAAACAACTCGAAAACAAAGACCTTTCTTTGAATATTAGCATGATCAGTTTGGGTAGTTGTACTATGAAATTGAATGCAGCTACAGAAATGCTTCCAGTGAGCTGGCCAGAGTTTGGCAGTTTGCATCCTTTTATTCCTGTAAGTCAGACAGAAGGATACCAACAAATCATTGCTGAATTAACAGACTATCTCTGCAAGATCACGGGCTTCACTGCTTGTAGCTTGCAACCCAATAGTGGCGCATCTGGTGAGTATGCTGGATTATTAGCAATCAGAGCTTATCACGATGCAAGAAATGAGGCACATAGAAATGTAGTATTGATTCCAATCAGTGCACACGGAACAAATCCTGCTAGTGCGGTAATGGCTGGATTTAAAGTAGTAGTTGTAAAATGTGATGAAGCTGGAAATATTGATGTGTCAGATATACTTGCAAAAGCAACTCAATACAAAGATGAATTGGGTGGATTAATGGTTACTTACCCTTCTACACATGGTGTGTTTGAAGAAACCATTAAAGATATATGTGAAATTATTCACGACAACGGTGGTTTGGTGTATATGGACGGAGCTAATATGAATGCTCAGGTTGGCTTAACTAGTCCGGGTATTATCGGTGCCGATGTTTGTCACTTAAACCTACACAAAACCTTTTCTATTCCACATGGTGGAGGCGGCCCCGGTGTTGGTCCGATTTGCGTGAACGATAAATTGGCTCCCTATTTACCTGGGCACGTTGAATCTGTTTCTAATAAATCTAACCATGCAGTGAGTGCTGCAGAATTTGGTTCAGCTAGTATTTTATTAATCAGCTATGCCTATATTAAAATGCTAGGTGCTGAAGGGGTTAAAAAATCAACCGAATATGCCATCTTGAATGCTAACTACATGCGTGCTAGACTGGAGAAATATTATAAAATTCTGTATGCTGGTTCTAATGGAACTTGTGCACACGAATTTATTGTTGACTTACGTCCCTTTAAACAAAGCGTTGGCATAGAAGCAGAAGATGTTGCAAAAAGATTGATCGATTACGGCTTCCACGCTCCTACTATGAGTTTCCCTGTTGCTGGAACATTTATGATCGAACCAACCGAAAGTGAAGACAAGGCAGAACTAGATCGCTTCTGTGATGCATTGATTGCGATTCATGCCGAGATCAAAGCAATCGAAAACGGAAGTTCCGATAAAACAGATAACCCACTCAAGAATGCACCGCATACACAAGCAGTTATTTGTGCTAACGAATGGGATCATAGTTATAGCCGACAAGAAGCAGCATTTCCTTTGAGTTATGTTTCGCAAAATAAATTCTGGCCTTCTGTAGCACGCGTAAATAATACGCATGGAGATAGAAACCTGATTTGCACTTGTGAGCCTGTAGCCTCCTACGCTTAAACTATTTAAGCCTTATATATAACAAAATGAGCCCGCATTAATGTGCGGGCTCATTTTCTTTTTACAATACCTTAAAATTCATATAATATTAATGTAAACTGTTTTGATAATACTATAAATTTATAGGACAAATTTGCTAATGCCTACAAATCATCTTGCTGCAATTGAGATAAACGAATTCGTTTATGATCGCTTGAATGTGTTGATCAAGAGCAGTTCTTTAAAAAAAACCTTGTTACATTATTGTATTTTTAATACCAATCAGAAACAGATTCGAAAAGGCAGTTTTGTAGGTGAATCGATTCAAATGAATTTGTTTCATATTCCTGATGGCAAGTATATTTTTAACCTATTTGACGATCAAGGAATTGAAATTTCCTTGCCCTTTGTAAAGCAAGCTGAAATACATGCTTCAACCAGTTTTCTAAGAGAACATTAACCTACAAAAGCTATTTTTTAGTTTACCTTTCCTATAGAAATTCAAACTTTATGAAAAGGTCTGCCCTGCTATTTTTTTTCTTTTTTTTATTTACCCTTCTCACTGTAAATGCGCAGAAAATTAATTCCGAAAATATTTTGGGTGCCGACATTTCTTTTCTTCCACAACTAGAGGCCAAAGGCATTGTATTCAGTGATCAGGGAGTTGCAAAAGATGCCATTTTAATATTAAAAGAAAAGGGCTTCAACTATATCAGACTCCGCATTTTTGTAAACCCCGCTGCTGACAGTGGCTATTCTCCAAAAAAAGGATTTTGCGATTTAACGCATACCATCGCAATGGCCAAAAGAATCAAAGCTGCGGGAATGAAGTTCTTACTTGATTTTCATTATAGCGATAATTGGGCCGATCCGGGTCACCAAATAAAACCCTCTGCCTGGGAAAATCTAAAGTTCCCCGAGTTAAAGCAAGCATTGAAAAAACATACAGTTGAAGTATTGACTGCATTAAAAAAGCAAGACTGTTTTCCCGATATGATACAAGTGGGTAATGAAATTAATCATGGCATTGTTTGGCCTGAAGGTAATAACGCGAATATGGATCAGCTAATTGACTTATTAAAAGAAGCTGTGGCAGGTGTTCGCAAGGTTAGCAAATCAGTTCCAATCATGATGCATATTGCCTGCGGAGGGCAGAATGAAGAATCTGTAAAATTCATCGATCAGTTAATTGCTAAGCATGTTTCATTCGACATTATTGGTCAATCCTATTATCCCCAATGGCATGGAACTTTAGTTGATTTAAAAAACAACCTAACTGATCTTGCAAAAAGATATCACCAAGAAATAATTGTGGTGGAATACACCGCATTCAAGAAAGAGGTTAACGATCTCGCTTTTGGAATTGCAAACAAAAAAATGAGAGGGACCTTTATTTGGGAGCCTTTGAATACCTGGGAGAAGATCTTTGAAAAAGATGGCAAGTCGAATGACCTCATAAATGTATACCCAGAGATTAGTAAGAAATGGGGAATCCCGTTGCACTAGCATCTGTTGAATCGAATAAATAAACCCCGAAAATATAGGTTTAACAAAATATTTATTGGGTCCTAAAACAATAAAATCGCTTAAAAACGGTTACAATAAAGGAAAATACCAAGGAATTGGTATGCTTCACTGTATATATAATAGCTAAAATGCAGTCCTGTATTGCCGTATGTAATTTTATAAAATATATACTGCAGTTAAAGCATCACATAATTTTGCTAATTTCGTAATAAACTCTGACGTTTATGTATCGTTTAACAGCTAGCCTTTTAATTATTTGCCTGTTGGTATTATCAGGTTGTACCGGTCGTAAATCCGCTTCATCGAAAGCTTATATTAAAGAGCATACAGCCCAAAGCGATCCCAAAGAAAATAATGCCTATACGCCACCTTCAGCGGTTGACAAAACTCAGTTCACCACTTATACGCGTGACCTACAGATGAAGATGCAGGCATTTGCCATCGATTATAAAAAAGTACAGATTTATTTAGATCAGAAATTAATACTTGTAAAAAACATTGATAGTACTAAAGCAGAAGTAGCATCTGGTATTATCAGATTCATCAATAGTTCAGTGATCGATGAAATTACTATTAACGCTTATACGCCAGGTATTATTGATGCGATAGATCCTGAAGGAATATGGGTCAAGTTTGAAAATGGCAACAGGTTGAGATTCGTTCCACAAATGGGTCCAGATGCAGAAGACGTATTTGTAATAGCTGGTAATAATTGGGAGGAAGGTACTTGTGATGTTAGTTATGCAAATAAAACTTATCGTGCCAGTTGTTTTAAATGTCCAAGTATCGCATCAGTTCATCCAGTAGTTAAATTGTCTGATATAGACAAACGAGATAAAAGAACAAAAGTATTACCCGGCATCAAAATAAACTAACTGTTTAAAAAACAAAAAAATGGCCTCAAAAATTGAGGCCATTTTTTTGTCCACTCTCTTCTTCTTCCACTGTCAATGCCTGAAATATGTTGACCATTAAAAAGTAAAAAATGGCAACAAGAACAGCATTCG
>CAIJLK010000154.1 GCA_903821465.1 uncultured Bacteroidota bacterium
TAAACTATCTTTTTTAAGCACAACCATCTTGCCATTTAGCGGAACCACATTTAAGCAGGCTCCTTTGGTTAATCCAGCAGTTCCACTCAGATCCTGCCAAGCAATTGGGTTTGAGAGATTCGACGATTGTTGACTTGCTCTTTTTAAACCCTCATCTGTTGCAGCATAAAAAAATTGTGCATCTTTATTAAAGCCATTTACTTTTATTTGACTTCCATTGCTTCCAAGATACCAGGTATCTTTTATTTCAGTTTTGTTTAAATCAGCCACAATCACACCCAATCCGGCACTTAAATAGGCGATACCATTGTTACAGAAAATTTGATTGATCGATTTATTCGCCGAGATATTAGATCTTTTAATGTCGCCTAGATTTTTTACGATACTCCCTTTTAATAAATCAACATTACTATTCGTATAGGCAATAACCAGCTGCCCCGTTGTTTCATCCCATGCAATGGCAGCAATTCCCATATCGTTCAATCCAGTAACCTTTGTGAAACGCGTAAGTTCATTTCCGGCAACAGAAAATACAGCATCATCAGTTGCAGTATATATTTTATCGGCAGCCACCACCTGAATACAATGCTGATATGAAAGATGCTCACGCCAGTTGCCAATTGCTTGTAAACTATTCTGCGCACTGGTAAGGTTTGTGGCAATAAAAAAAAGTAAAAAGCATAGCAATTGTCTCAAATCATTCTTAAAAAAGAATGATTTAACCCTGTTTTTTAGATTTAAGTTGCTGCAATGCATAGCTAAAGTTAAGCAATGCGTGTATTCTGTCTGCATTTTGTAGCAATAGAACTACAAGATATTCAAGACAATTGTTACAATTAGGTCAGGTTAATAGTTTGACTTTTACCGTGTGATTATGAAGCGATGCTATTCACGCTTTTTTACAACACTAACCTAACCCCTATATGAATAATTATTACTATTTAATTAAAGACTTTACTGGATATCAGACTATACAAAAGTATCGTTACTCGGAAGCTAACCAATTAACTGATCAAGTTTGATTCTAGTAGATTGATGGTGTGGCAATTAGGGGTGCTCCCCATCAAATTTATAATCCCTTCCTTTCTAGGAGGGGATTTCTTTTCAAATTATTTAGTAATGAATAAGTATGGATTGCCAAACAAAAATTATGACAACACCATTTTTTTTATATGATTATACGATTGAGGAAAAAAATAAATTCCTCGACAAAGTTGTGGGTAATCCAGATGATCTAATTTTTGTTTTTGAAGTCAATTCGAATAAAGTTATTTTCCACAATTATCGGTTTGATTCCTTATCTAATTGGGATACAATACTTGCATCCGCTAATATGTTTGATGCAATAAAATCTAAATTAAGTCATAATGATTTTCCGGCTTTGATGCAATTATCGCAGAAATTGTACACTGTTACTGAACGCGACGTTATAGTGAGAGAATTGCATATCCTGAATAAAGAAAATGTATATGGGCATTATCAAATAGAAATTTCTTTATTTGAAAAAGCTGCAGGACAGCCTGTTCAGTTCATTTGCAGGGTTCATACACTTCAAGAACAAGCAAAGGTGAAGGATCTGTTTGTTGGTGCTAATAGTTTTGCGAAAATTATTTTGATCGATGATGATGATTTAACGAATGTGCTCAATACTAAAATCATTAATTCTGTTTTACCAGATGCACTAGTGGAGGTATTTATAGATGTTGATGTAGCTTTGGATTGGATAAAAATAAATGATACCAAGGGCGACTTCCTCTTATTTCTGGATATTAATTTCCCTGGGCGAAATGGTTGGGATTTTATGGAAGACTATAGCAAATTGTCTGTACAGTCTAAAGTTATTATGCTTTCTTCTTCAATCGTCAATGCTGATAGAACAAAAGCTTTGGCTTACAAAAGCGTAGTTCAATATATGAGCAAGCCTTTGTCGTTCGATTTTTTGGAAACTGTACTTAAATAAGGCTGCCACTAAATATCAATAATGCTATTCTTAATAGCAAAAATAGCCAATCCGGTTCTGGTCTTGATTTGAAGTTTTTTAAAGAGGTTATCGCGATAGGTATCGATTGTACGGGGACTCAAATTCATCTCATCAGCAATTTCTTTATAAGTTTTATCTGTACATATCCATTTAAGGAAGGTCAGTTCATTATCTGATAATGTTTGAATCGGCATCACTTGTGCTTCATGCGATTCTTCCTGGTTGATATAGTGCATGAGTTTATTACTCACTAACTCATTAATAAAATAGCCAGAGTCTCTGATACTATTCAGTGCTTTACGGAAAATTTTGGGATTGCTATCCTTTAAAATATATCCCCTCGCTCCATTTTTCAGCATCCTAATAATGGCCCCATCATTTTCGAGCATACTAAGCACCAGCACTTTGGTATCAGGAAGATTAGTCTTGATCTTTCTGCCCCGGCTTATGCACTCCCATGGAATTTCACCGATTTAAATGACCCTAATGCCTTGTATGGTA
>CAIJLK010000155.1 GCA_903821465.1 uncultured Bacteroidota bacterium
ACAGCTTCTTTACGACGACCAACTGCGTTTTTTTGTTTTTCCATTATACTTGGTTTGGAATGTGTTTAAATTAGAATTTCAGGTCTTTAGGTTGTTGAGCAGCATGAGGATGCGCAGCACCAGCGTACACAAATAATTTTTTAACCAATTTGCGGCCAAGACGATTCTTAGGAAGCATGCCTTTTACAGCTCTTTCTATTACTACTTCTGGACGACGCTTTAAAAGATCCTGTGCTGCTTCGTGTTTCTGACCACCTGGATGTCCAGAATAGTTTTGATACACTTTATCAGCTCCTTTGTTACCAGTGAAAACAACCTTGTCGCAGTTGATCACAATGACATTATCTCCACAATCAACGTGAGGAGTATAATAAGCTTTGTTCTTACCACGCAAAACAGCTGCAATTTTAGAACACACACGTCCCACGGTTTGATTAGTGCCGTCTACAACATACCAGTTATGTTGAACGGTAGCCGCATTCGCAGACTTGGTGGTGAAATGAAGTTTACTCATAATATTTCTTTTTAATTTAACCGATGCTATCCCATCAGTTTGAATGTTCCGATTAATTCGGGGGGCGAAGGTAGGATTCCTACACTCGATTTTCCAAGAAAAAATGAAGGTATTTTTTATGGCACTTCCACAACTGATTGATTATCAATAAAAAATTTGCTATAAATATTTAGTAGGATACTGAAACGGGCGTTTTTGTTGAGATTTTAGGTCCAGAAACCCGAATTTTCTATAGCCAGAAAGGTTTTCCACTCTTCACTTCCTTCTTCCTCCACTCTTCACTCTTCACTTTTATCTTTTCACTTTTCACTTTTATCTTTTATCTTTTCACTCTTCACTTCCTTCTTCTTTTTGTCGAACTTCGTCGAAAGACAAAGAATGGCGTTCAGAAAATTTCAGGCTGATAGAATATTCACCGGCTCCGAACTATTGGATGATACTTATATATTAGTAACAGACGAACAGGGTAAGATGGAGGATATCGTTTCTAGAGCAGAAGCAGGAGAAGACATTCAAAAACTGAATGGTTGGCTGAGTCCGGGTTTTGTAAATAGCCATTGCCATTTAGAACTGAGCCATATGAAGGGATTGATTCGGGAACATACCGGTCTGGTTGATTTTGTGATTTCTATTATTACCCAACGCCATTTTCCAGAAGAAGAAATTTTGCAAGCCATTTCGGATGCGGAAGACGCGATGCTAGAAAACGGTATTGTTGCAGTAGGAGATATCAGTAATAACGCCATCAGCTTTTCGCAAAAGGCAAAACAAAAATTGGCTTATTATACTTTTTTAGAGTTGAGCGGCTTTACGCCATTTATTGCAGCATCTCGTTTTGAAAAGGGATTGGAATATTATCAGCAATTCAATCAGATTAATTCTGTAAGCCATTCATTGAGTATGGCAGCCCATGCGCCTTACTCAGTTTCGCAGGAGCTCTGGCAAATGATGGCACCCTATTTCAAAAACAAAACTACCACACTGCATAATCAGGAAACAGATTTTGAAGATGATTTCTTTTTGAATAAGTCGGGCGATTTTTTGCGCCTCTATAATTACTTGCATGTGAACCTCGATTTCTTCACTGCAACTGGTAAGAGTAGTTTGCAATCAGTTGCAGAAAATTTTAAAGGTGCCAGTAAAACTTTGCTAGTACATGATGCATTTACAAAACAAGAAGATATTCAATTTATAAAAGAGCTAACACTGAAACAGCAGAATCAATTTTATTATTGCCTTTGTGTAAATGCGAATCAATACATCAGCAACGCATTGCCACCAATAGATCTGTTTAGAAAAAATGATTGTAAGATTGTAGTAGGCACAGATAGTTTAGCAAGCAATCATCAATTGAATATAATAGATGAACTAAAAACAATCAGTCAGCATTTCAAAAATATTCCCTTGGAAGAACAACTCAGGTGGGCCACCCTCAATGGTGCACAGGCATTAGGGTTTGAGCATTTAGGAAGTTTTGAAAAAGGTAAAACGCCGGGTATACTATTGATTGATCAAATAGAAAATAATGCGCTTACTACCAGCAGTAAAGCCAAGCGCTTACTGTAAGTTTATTCTAGTACTTCTTGAATAATTGCCAGACTTTTTATTTCTCCAAAGTCTTGAATATGCAGCGACATAAAACTTTGATAAGCTGCTAATAGTGCTCTTCGAATATTTCTATTTAAAGATAAATTATCAAGGTCTGACAATTCTTTACAATGCAGAATTTGAGAAGTGATTTTGGCTAACTCCCCTTCAATATAATAAAGATGTGTTGGTGCATCTTTTGTAAACATGCCTTCTTGTAAATCAAAGTAGGGCGTTTCATCATGATACTCACCTAATAATTGGAACCCTAATTCGCTCGCTAATTGTAGCGTAAAGTAAAGTGGGAGATTGGCTGTAAATGCATCAGAACCTTTATCTAAGGCTTTTAATGCTTCTTCTGTTAAATAAAATAATTCAGGATTTGCTTCAGGCTCTTTCAGCGCATGCTGCAACAATTCTACAATATAAGAAGCAACGGTATTTCTAACTACATCAAACAAAACCCTTTCATACAAATAACTCCATTGATACTCGCGAATAAATTGCAAGTGCTTCATATTGTTTTGGTGCACTTCCATTTCCAATAAAGCAGCGGGCTGAAAATAACTGGCTTTTCCTGCAGAGGTCTTGCTACTTTTTCTCACTCCCTTTACTATATAAGTCTGCACTCCAAACAAAGCAGTATACACAGTAGTAATGATACTGGTATCGCCATATTTTACCGTGCGCAAAACGATTCCTCTGGTAGTATGAACCATTTTTTAAAGTTAAGAGATAAGCGTGAAGAGTGAAGAGTGCGTGTTGAGAAAACCTTTACTAAATGATAAATTCATTTTAGTTCAGATATTATGAGTCACTAATTCTTCTTTATATTTTACTCAAAACTGATCGAATGAAAAAAGGGAGAAGCATAACAGTAAAAGGAATTCAAATAGGCATTAAAGAAGAATCTGGACAAAAATTTGTTTCACTGACTGATATGATTCGGGCAAAAGATGGCGATTTTTTTATTTCTGATTGGTTAAGAAACAGGAACACTATCGAGTTTATTGGTATTTGGGAGGTCGTCAATAATCAAAATTTTAATTATGGCGAATTTGCCATAATTAAAAGTCAAGCTGGTTTAAATAGTTATAAGCTGAGTGTAAAAGAATGGGTTGAAAAAACCAATGCTATCGGCCTTCAAGCAACTGCAGGTAAATACGGGGGAACGTATGCACATATAGATATTGCATTTGAATTTGGCATGTGGATTTCGGCAGAGTTTAAAATTTATCTGATTAAAGAGTTTCAAAGGTTAAAAGAAAATGAATCTGTACAACTTCAATCTGAATGGAATATTCAAAGAATCCTCTCAAAAGTTAATTACAAAATTCTGACTGATTCTATTAAAGAAAAGATCATCCCACAGTTACTTACACAAAAAGAAGTTTTTTTTATTTATGCAAATGAAATCCTTATGTAATCATGCTCAATTGAGGGATGTAAAAAAGCTTCGATAAGTGGATGGGTAAAAAATTTAACTATTGATGACAGACTTATTCAATTTAATGATTCCCACTGCATTCATGCCGCGCATCACGAAAAAAGTTAGATCGAACTCAAACCATTTCTTTGCAAAGTTGGCATCGTCTTTTGCATAGTGGTGATTGTTCTGAAACAATTCGCCCATTAATACTATTCCCCAAGGTGTTGAATTTTTAGAATGATCCCCATTATCGTAATTGCTATAGCCATATTTATGACCACACCAATTCACAACGGCACCTTGAATCGGTCCCATTAAAAAATGGATGGGCAATAATAAAAACCACCAGGCATTGGGTGCGAAATGAATATAAAATGCAGTATATAAAGCTCCGAAAGCAAGGCGAGTAATGATATGGTGACCGAATTTGTCGAGCTTATCCCACACAGGTAGATAGTCTTTTGTAAACTGCTCTTCCGGTAAATTTTTGCCTGTTAAAAAACCGCGAAAAATAAGAATGGTGTGCTTCATCATCTGATACACATCTTTAAAAAAATGTGGTGAGTGTGGATCTTTTTCTGTGTCGCTATACACATGGTGCATCCTGTGCATCACGCCATAGGCGCGGGGTACGAGGTAAGAAGAACCTTGTACGAACCAGGTGCTTATATAAAATACCCTTTCCCAATTTTTACTGATCTCATACATTTTATGTGATGCATATCGATGCAAAAAAACGAATGAAAGAACAGGGATAAAAACCAGTGGCTTAAAAAGAAAAGAATGATGGCAAGCATGAGCGAGGGGGATTTATTAAACTACTCCTGTAAATTGTTTCAAGAATCTAACGTCATTCTGCGAATACAAACGC
>CAIJLK010000156.1 GCA_903821465.1 uncultured Bacteroidota bacterium
AAAACAAAAAAACAAATCAAATGGGATTTAATGCCCGCGACCTTCAAAAGGTTCAAAAATTGAAACATGAAGAAGCATATGAGAGAATAAGAAATTATTACACGCGATGGGGTGGTCAGTTTAAGCGTTATTTCCACCCCAAGTACAAAAGGTGGATTCTTCAAGTTCAAAATTAATTCTATAAAGAATGTTGAGTTTATTAGTATTTGGGGTAAAATCGGAAATGATTTTCCTCCAAATGCTGACATGGATTGGATTTTTCATAATATCATTTAAAAGTTGGAAAATCCAGTCAAATTGACCCCCTAATACCAGCGTAAACTGACCCCCATCCGCCAGAGCAATGTGACCCCCTAGCGCCAGACCAAATTGACCCCCTAAAAACCAGTAAAAGAATTAGTTGTTTTCGTAGGAAAAAAAGAAGAGGTTCTTGATTCATCAAGCCCTTGCTTTTCATGTCTAATAAAACAATTGAGATGTTTACAATTCGCCAGATTCTTCGACTTTACGCCACAGGGAAGGGAACAAAATCAATTAGCCAATCAACAGGCGTTGCACGTAATACCATTAAAAAATACTTGTATCGGTACGTTCTATCAGAGAAAACATTCGACCAGATTGAAGCAATGAGTGATGCACAGATGTCGCGGCTATTTTTAATCAATGAACCAATTGTGGTAATTAATGACCGACAAACTCATTTAGAACCATTACTGCCTTCGCTTGCCGCCATGCTTAAAAAGCGAGGCGTAACCAAGTACATGGTGTATGAGCATTATCTAACACTGTGCTCTAATGGCTATAAAAGCTCATCTTTTTTAGAAAAGCTGAACAAGTTTATGCAGCTGAGTAAACCTTCTTTAAAGATGAACCATAAAGCAGGTGATAAAATGTTTGTGGATTTTACAGGACAAAAATTACACTTGGTAGATGCAGATACTGGGGAGATCCATGACCTGGAAGTATTTGTAGCCATACTAGGATGCAGTCAGCTCACTTTTGTAATGGCTGTTCACTCACAATGCAAAGAAGATTTTATACTAGGATGTGAACGTGCATTGCATTTTTTTGGTGGTGTACCACAAGCGATAGTCCCCGATAATTTAAAATCTGCTGTGACCAAAGCCAGCAAATACGAAGCACAACTCAATGATACGTTTGCTGCTTTTGCAGAGCACTACCACACATTTGGTTGTCCTACCAGAACCTATAAACCTAAAGACAAAGCATTGGTAGAAGGTGCCGTAAAAATCAGTTACACCACCATATTCGCTAAGATTGATCAAAAGATTTATCATCAACTTGATGAGATAAATAAAGACATACTCGTTCATTTAGAAGTACATAATAACGCAAAGCTTACTGGCGAGAACTATAGCCGTATGCAACAGTTTATAGCAATAGAAAAACAAACACTACAACCACTTAATCCCTATTTGTTCCAACCAATGACGGTGCAATTATCAATGGTAAACAAGTACGGGCATGTTTTACTAAGTGTCGATAAACGCTATTACAGTGTGCCCTACAAGCTAATCGGCAAGCGATTGAAGGTGAAGTACACCACTACTCAAATACAGGTATATGATGAAGACGAGATTGTAGCTGTGCATGATAGATATCTTGGCAAAGACCTGAAGTACATCACAACACAAGACCACTTAGCCTCGCATCATAAATATGCGACTGATTGGAATCCTCAGAAATTTATGACCATGGCCAATGAGATTGGAGCCGGTGTTGCTCAATATATCGCTAAGATATTAGCCAGAGAGGTTTACCCAGAACAAAGCTATAGATCCTGTTCTGGTGTACTAAACTTTGCCAAACGAGTGGGCAACACAAGACTTATTAACGCTTGTAAGCGAGCGGACAGTTATGGTGTTTATAACTATGGCATCATAGATCAGATACTACGATCAAAAGCTGATGCTATACCAATGGAAGATGAAATACCGACGACAGATATGCCCTCACACGATAATGTACGTGGAGCAGAATACTATGAATAATTTTTTTATTACTAACCCTTACAATCAACACACATGAACAAAGACACGTTAAAGAAAATGGGCGACATGCGTCTGCTTGGTATGCAAACTGCTTTTAAAACTTTTGTAGAGCTACCACCAGCAGTAACCTTTACCAATGATGAGATGGCGCAGTACTTAGTACAAAACGAATGGGATGATCGCAAGCATCGTTCCCTGCAGCGGAACATTAAAACTGCCAAGTTCCGATACCTAGCAGATGTAAACGGAATTGATTTTGGTAACAAAAGAGAACTGGACAAAAACCAGATAGACCGATTGTTTACTTGCGAGTTTATTAAAAAAGGACAAGATGTTTTTATCACAGGTAGCACAGGTACAGGCAAGAGTTATTTAGCATCAGCCATTGGACGCCAGGCTTGTTTGCTGGGTTATAAAGTTTACTATACCAATACCGCCAAACTACTATCTATTTTAAAGATGGCCAAAGCAGATGGTTCACATATAAGAGAGCTAGCTCGAATAGAAAAACAAAGTTTATTAATACTAGATGACTTTGGTATACAGTCTTTTGATGCTAGCAGTAGATCACTTTTAATGGATATAGTAGAAGATCGACATGGTAAACACAGTACCATTATCGCTTCGCAGGTTCCAGTAAAAAATTGGTATGACGTGATTGGAGAACAAACAGTAGCCGATGCCATTCTTGATAGACTGGTTCATCAATCCGTTCGAGTAGAATTAAAAGGGGAATCACTGCGAAAACTAAAGAAGGAAAATAACACTGAAGAAACCGAGAAAACTATTTAATAAAATAGACAGAAAAAATCCTACGTTTGGAGAGCAAAAGCAACTAGTTCTTTACAATTTTTTTTAGGCCTCAATTAATCCGTTTTTGGAAAAGTTACTCAGGGGGTCACATTGCACTGGCGCAAGGGGGTTAGATTGTCTGGTATTTACAATATCAATAAGTAAGTGAATTCGAATCTAATATTAAACTTTGCCAAATCAATAATGTTCAATAAATTTGATTGTTCATGAATCATGAACAATATATAAAAATGAACAAAGAAGCGCAAAATATATTACAGAAGGGGATAAATCAGTTTACACTGGATACTGGGATTGGCGTTAATATATTAGATAACCAACCGGAAATCAACCAATTAATGATAGCAGATGCGTGCATTGAACTAAAAGCAGGCAATCAACCCATTAGATTTTTTGTAACTATTAAAAACGAGATCAGAGAGCAAGCCGTTCCAGAATTGTTGCAACAAATGAATAAAAATACAGGCAACTGGTTATTGATATGCCGATATATTCCTAAACCCATCAAGGAAATCCTGAAAAACCAGGATATTAACTATCTCGAAACTGCCGGTAATTGCTTTATTAGAAAAGAGGGACTATACTTTTATATTAACGATAAGACTGTTACAAAGGAACGTCAACCCAAGGATGGCAAAATATGGAAAACCGCGGGTATCAAATTTATTTTTGGCCTCCTTTTACAGCCAACCCTTTTAAATGAACCCTATCGGAAGATGGCAGAAATCACCGGAGTTGCATTGGGTAATATTGGCCCATTTCTGAATGAGTTGAAAAACGAAGGGTTTTTAAAAGAAGGAATTGGGAAAGGAAATCCAATTTTGTTCCTTGAAAATCTGGAGCTATTGCGCAACAAATGGATAGCAATGTTTAACGCAGTGTTGAAACCAAAATTAAATCAGGGGCGTTTCAGGTTTGTAGATAAACACATGTTGGATCAATGGGAACAGCTTCCCAATGCTGATTTCTTTTGGGGACGTGAAACGGCAGGAGCAGTTTTAACCAAACA
>CAIJLK010000157.1 GCA_903821465.1 uncultured Bacteroidota bacterium
AAATTGATGAAAAAAATGTTCAAAGAAGTGAATTCCTTTCTATTCTATCTTTTATTATAAAAGAAAGTCCCAACGTTGAAAACATAACAATTCAAGCAAATAATCACTATTATGAATTAGAATTCCAGAGAGATGGATCTGATGATTCTATATTTATACATGGTACAAATATCAGTTTTCAAAAAGTAATTGAAAAGAACTCCCTAGCTATCGGAAACCATCTCGACATTTTGGTTAATAATAGTGATCATGCTTTATTAATGGAAGACGAGCATAGAAAAATCCTATTCGTTAACCAGAAGTTTTGCGATTTATTTAGTATTCCAGCCACTCCAGAGCAAATGATTGGGGCCGACTGTTCGGAATCTGCCGAGCAGAGCAAGGGCTTTTTTAAGAACCCCACAAAATTTGTTACGAGAATTAATGAAATTTTGCAGAATAAAATTGCAGTTAAAAAGGAAATACTAGAAACCGTTACTAATAAAACATTGGAGCGCAATTACGTTCCTATTTTTATCAATAATACCTATCGGGGGCATTTGTGGACTTATAATGATATTAGTATTGAAATCGAATTGAAGAATGGTCTCGAAGTTCAAAGAAACTTTTTTGAATCAATATTAAACAATATACCTGCTGATATTGCAGTATTCGATAATAAGCACACTTATCTCTTTGTAAATAAAAATGGAATTAAGAATCAGGAATTAAGAGAATGGATGATTGGCAAAAAAGATGAAGATTATGCAATCCTGAAGAATAAACCTATTTCAATGGTCCAGCAAAGAAGAGACCAATTTAATGAGGCTTTAAAAACAAAAAAAATTAGCACTTGGGAAGATGAGATAAAAATTACGGATTCAGAAAGTGAATACGTTTTGCGCAACTTTTATCCAATGCTCAATGAGAAAGGAAAAGTTGAATTAGTCATCGGCTACGGGATAGATATTACCAATAGAAAAAAAGTAGAAAAGCAAATTATTGCTAACCTCGAGAAAGAAAAACAATTAACAGAATCAAAATCGAATTTCATTACAACTGTTTCGCACGAAATTAGAACGCCACTTTCTATTATAAGCCTAAGTGCCGAAGCAATGCAAATGTATAGCGAACAAGTACCTGAAAAATTGCAACAAAAATTTACTGGAAAACTTAAACAGATTGAAACAGAAATAGATCGATTAACAGATATTATAAGTGAAGTAATTACTATTGAAAAAATTGAATCAGGTTCCTTCTCTTTAATAAAAAATACTTTAGATTTCAAAGACTTTTTAAACACCCTAGTTGATAGGCAATCAAAAATTCAGGAAGATGGTAGAATTGCTGAGATTAGTTTTAGCGGAAAGGCTGAATTAATATCGGCCGACAAAATGAAGCTTTCAATTGCTATTGACAATTTATTGTCGAATGCATTCAAATACAGCACCAATAAACCGGCACCAATTATCGCTGTAAAATTCAATGCTGGAAACTTGCAAATAAAAGTTACTGATTTTGGTCTGGGAATTCCTGAAACTCATGCGCCAAAACTGTTCAAGATTTTTGAAAGAGCAGAAAATGTAGCTCATATCCGAGGTACCGGCATCGGATTGTTTTTAGTCAAGCAAATTATTGAATTACACGATGGATCAGTTGCTTATTCTCCTAATCCTTCTGGAGGAAGTGTATTTACAATTAATTTACCTTATAAATAAAAAATCGTCCCAATCCCGAGTACTCGGGAGGGACGGCAAATAGCAAGCAAGCTTTGATTTTCCAATAAATTGGTGAATAGACTATTACAAGCAATCGTAAGTCAGTCACGAATGTAAATGTTTACTTTTATTCGACAAGGAGTTTGTGTATTTTTTACACGTTATGCATTATATTTGGTTATTGCTAAGATTTCCATCAGAACTGTAACAATATTTTAAAGGGTTGATAGATATAATTCTCTACTCATTCCTTAGGTTTGTATAAAGATCCAACTCTATGCGTATTTTCCTTTTCCTGATTTTTATTTTTGTTCTATCTAATTGCTTTTTAGCACAGGGGCAAGCAACAGATCCGGAAAAAGGGAAGTTTAAAAAAGAGAATATTTTTCTTGGAACAGGCTTAAATCTTGGGTTCGCGAATAAATCTTTTAATGTTGGATTGAACCCCGAAATAGGATACAGTATTACTAAATGGCTAGACGCAGGAATTTCTTTAAATCTCAACTATTTTTCACAAAACCCATCCGACTATAGTAATACTAAGTATGAAAACTTTAGTTATGGGGGAGGTAGTTTTTTGAGAATCTGGCCAGTTAATTTTTTTAATATCCAAATACAACCAGAATATAATTGGATCAACTCTACTCAAAAAACATTGAGTAACAACAATAGTTATAAATATAATTATCAGGCTGGCAGCTTACTTGTTGGTGTTGGTTATGGTTCACACTTTATTGGCAATAGATATTCCTATGTAACACTGATGATGGATGTATTACAAAACCCAAACTCACCCTATCGAGATCAGTTCAATGATCCAATTCCAATATTCAGAGCAGGGTTTGGAATGTATCTTAAACCAAGTAAGAAATAATATCTTCTGGACTATTACAGACTATTAATCGGTCGCGCCAAGATTCGTATAAGAAACCCTGAGCAGACATCGTTTCAATATGTGCTATCAAATGCGTATAGAATCCATTTGAATTGAGTAGCACAATTTTCTTGTCGTGAATATTCAAAGTATTCCAAGTTAGCATTTCAAACATCTCATCTAGGGTACCATGCCCTCCCGGCAATACAATTGCAGCATCGCATAACTCATACATCATCCTTTTACGGACATGCATATCTGCTACCACTCGTAAATCGGTAATCCCCCTATGCGCATGCTCCCACTCTAAGAGAACTTCAGGAATCACACCAACTACTTTACCCCCATGCGCCATTACTGCATCGGCCACTGTTCCCATCAATCCTTTATTTCCCCCGCCATATACCAACGATATCTGCTGCTCAGCCATTAATTTACCCAAGGTCTTAGCATCTTCTTCAAACACCTGATCCTTCCCTGATTTTGATCCACAAAAAACTGCAAAGCTTTTAATTTCCATACCCCTAAATTTACAGCTGAAAATTAGCTTAATTATTTTTACTAGTTTTCATTTTCTTTTCACGTTAACTATTTGTTTATGTCGCCAGTATTGCTTTTCTCTTTTGTAATTCTATATTTCCTGATTCTCTTAGCGGTAGCATGGTATACTGGAAAAAATAGCACTAATGAGTCTTTCTTTATCGGAAATAAAAGTAGTAACTGGATGCTTGTGGCATTTGGCATGGTGGGCACATCTCTTAGCGGAGTAACATTCGTTAGCGTTCCTGGCAATGTTGCAAAAGAAGGCTTTGCTTATTTTCAAGTTACTATTGGCTACATTATTGGTTATTTACTGATTGCTTATGTATTACTTCCATTATACTATCGCTTAAACCTTACTTCTATTTATAATTATTTAATGACGCGTCTTGGTTTTAAATCTTATAAAACAGGCGCATCTTTCTTTATTCTTTCACGTATTCTTGGCGCTACGGCTCGTTTATATTTAGTGGTAAATATTTTACAAGATGCCATACTCAATAGCTTTGGCATTCCATTTTGGGTTACTACACTGATCATTCTCTCCATGATCTTATTATACACTTTTGAAGGGGGCGTAAAGACAATTGTTTGGACAGATACACTGCAAACTTCCTGCATGTTATTGGGACTAATTATTTGTGTTGTGTATATTTTGAACAACCTTCATATGGACTTCGGTACAAGTATCCAAGCCATGTCGCAAAAGGGTTATTCGAAGATTTTCTTCACTAACCCAATGGATAAACTCTTTTTTGTAAAACAAATACTCGCTGGTGCTTTTATTACTGTTACAATGACGGGGATGGACCAGGAAATGATGCAAAAAAATATTTCAGTAAAGACCCTGAAAGATTCTCAGAAAAATGTAATTTCTATGTCGATCGTACTGGCTTTCTCTATTCTAATTTTCCTATATCTCGGTGGCTTGCTTTATCTGTATGCTGGACAACAAGGAGTAACTGAAATAGGCGATAAACTTTTCCCTGCCATTGCTTTGCACCATATGCCTTCCTTTGTTTCTGTCATTTTTATCATTGCTTTAATCTCAGCCCTTTTTCCAAGTGCTGATGGAGCCATTACTGCATTAACATCCACCTTTTGTATAGATATCCTGGGGATTCAACGAAATACCTCATTGACCGATGAAAAAAAGAAAAAAATCCGCCAACGAGTTCACCTTTCTTTTGCCGCAATCTTCTTGGTATTTGTACTCATTTTCAAGGAGGTGAACAGCGCTAGCATGATCAACGTAATTCTAAAAGTGGCTAGCTATACATACGGACCAATTTTGGGGTTATTTTCTTTTGGTATTTTATTAAAACGTAATGTCAACGATAAACGCGTACCCTTCATTTGTTTGGCAGCGCCCTTACTCTGCTATATATTGGATTCTAATCAAGAAACCTTATTTGGGGGGTTTAAATTCGGACCAGAACTACTTATCATCAATGGGTTGATTACTTTTTTAGGACTTTTACTAGTATCTAAACCCAAAACAGTCAAAGAATAGATTAATTTCGCCCGATGGAATTAGTCCATCCTTTGGCAGAAGCCTACGCAGAAAAATATAGTTCGCAAGATGAAGCCCTACTAGAGCAGATTCAAATCGAAACCAAAGAACAACATCCGCATGCACATATGCTGAGCGGACCAGTACAAGGCCGACTACTATCTTTTCTTAGTAAAATGCTGCTCCCAAAAAATATTTTAGAGATTGGCAGCTTTACTGGTTATAGTGCCCTTTGCCTTGCAGAAGGACTATCTTCAGAGGGGCAATTACATACTATCGAATTGAGGAGTGAAGATGCCGAGACTGCTGCTTCAAATTTTAGCAAATCAAAAAGAAATAAGCAAATACATTTGCATATTGGCGATGCAAAAGAAATCATCCCTACACTGAATATTGAGTGGGATCTAGTTTTTATAGATGCAGATAAGACTGGGTATATAGACTATTACGATTTGATCGTTCCAAGATTAAGTAAGAATGGTTGGATCATTGCTGACAACGTGTTATTCCACGGACAGGTTTTAGAAGATCCCATTTCTGGCAAAAACGCCAAAGCCATTCAAGCATTTAATGAGCACGTACTGGCCGATGAGAGAACTGAACAAGTGTTACTAACAATCAGAGACGGATTATTTCTGATTAAAAAAAAGACTGAATGAAGCGAATAGCGCTATTAATATTATTAGTAATAAGCACAACTGTTCACGCACAACGTGAAAAAGTAGATGCATATGTAGAAAAATATAAGGACCTGGCAATTGCAGAAATGCAACGTACTGGTATTCCTGCCAGCATTACTTTGGCGCAGGGTATTTTAGAATCACAATATGGAGAAAGTGACCTTGCAAAAAATGCCAACAACCATTTTGGTATTAAATGTAAAACAGAATGGACCGGCCCAAAAACCTACCACGATGATGATTTGAAGAAAGAATGTTTTAGAGTGTACGCAACTGCAGAAGAATCTTATAAGGATCATTCCAATTTTCTGATGACACGCGATTGGTATGCATTTCTTTTTAAGCTTGACGCAACTGATGATAAAGGATGGGCTTATGGTTTAAAGAAAGCAGGTTATGCACTTGAAAAAGATTATCCTCAACGATTGTTAAAGTTGATCAACGACTTTCAACTACAACAGTACAGTCTGGTTGCATTAGGAAAACCAGTTAATAAATCAGAAAATAACTTTATTGTTAAAGCACCCAAAAACTCGAAAAAGCAAAGAGTAATTAATCAATCAGAATCTGAAATAGCATCTACTGTCGACCCTGAATCGGTTGAAATAAAAAAAGCAATAGAAGCTACAGAACCTGAAGATAAAAACGAAACAGAAATAGTAGAAAAAAAACAAGAAGCAATTACTGATATTAAAAATATCTCTCTTTATCCTTCCGGAACTTTCACTATTAATCATTCAAAAGTAATTTATGCGGAGGCAGGTGTTTCATTATTAAGTATTGCCAATAATTATGACATCTCTTTGAGTAAATTAATGGAGTTCAATGAACTTATTGAAACAGATATTCTAAAGAACGACCAATTGATTTTCTTAGAAAAAAAATTAAAGAAAGGGGCAAAAGATATTCATATAGCAACTGCTAATGAAACCTTAACCTCAATTAGCCAGAAGGAAGGGGTTCGATTAGACAGCCTTTTAGAATATAATAAATTAAAGAAAGAATCAACCTTATACCAAGGCGATAAAGTTTATCTTAGATCAATTAGTACCACTGCAAACAATAGCGTTAACCAACCGAAATAAGCCATCGCATGTCAATCATACATCTACACAACAAATCATTCGAGCCCTATTTGCCAGAAGCATTGATTCAAGAAAAGGTAAAAGAACTCGCATTACAACTTGACCAAGATTATGCCGACAAAAAACCTTTATTCATTGCCATCCTGAATGGGTCGTTCATGTTTGCAGCCGATCTTTTTAAATACTTAACCATTGAAGCAGAAATCTGTTTCATTAAATTGGCTTCTTATAAAGGAACAAAATCAACAGGCAAAGTGATTACAGCGATTGGTCTTGACGCCGAAATACATGATCGTCATGTAATAATTTTGGAGGACATTATTGATACAGGAAAAACAATGAATGAATTTCTTCCCCAGTTATTAAACCAACAACCCTTATCATTAAAAGTAGCCATCTTATTACATAAACCAGAAGCAACAGCGTATAATATTCCAATTGATTATTGCTGTTTCTCTATTCCCAATAAATTTGTATTGGGATATGGATTAGACTATGATGGTTATGGTAGAAATATCAAAGAGATTTATCAACTCATGGAAGATGAAGCATAAAAAAAGGTCCTGAAAAAAAATCAGGACCTTTTTTTTATCTATTATTAACTGAACGCTTCTCTTACCCGATCAAAAAAGCTCTTGTCGCTTTTAGCTGGATTAGGTTTGAAGTTTTCGCTATTATTTAATTTTTCAAGAATCGCCTTTTCTTCAGTAGAAACATGTTGTGGCGTCCATACATTCACATGAATTAATTGATCGCCTCTACTATAACCCTGCACTTCAGGAAATCCTTTCCCTTTTAAACGGAAAATTTTTCCGCTCTGCGTTCCTGGGGGAATTTTAATTTTAGCCCTTCCATCAATAGTTGGTACTTCTACCTGAGTTCCAAATGTGGCATCAGGGAAAGAGATATGCAAATCAAACGCAACATTTAATCCATCACGCTGTAATTCAGCATGCGCTTCCTCTTCAATTTGAATGATCAGATCGCCATTCGCTCCACCCCGCTCACCTGCATTGCCTTTTCCATTCATACTCAATTGCATGCCTTCATGTACACCTGCTGGAATATCGATGCTAATTGTTTCTTCGCCATATACCCTGCCTTCTCCCTTACAACTCGTACACTTTGCAGTAATAGTTGTACCCTCTCCATTACAGGTGGGACAAGTTGTAACAGTTTGCATTTGTCCCAAGAATGTATTCGATACTCTTCTCACCTGACCACTACCATTACAAGTAGTACAAGTTTGAACACTTCCCTTATCTTTTGCGCCGCTTCCTGAACAAGTGGTACATGCAACATGCTTCTTAACTTTTACATTTTTAGTAACTCCCTTCGCCATTTCTTCGAAGTTGAGTTTTAACTTAATGCGCAAATTACTACCACGCTGGCCTCTTGCCCTGCCAGCACCACCACCTCTAGATCTTCCGCCTCCGCCTCCAAAGAAATTACTGAACATATCATCGCCAAAAATGTCGCCAAACTGACTAAAGATATCATCCGTATTCATATTACCGCCATATCCACCACCTCCAGTACCCGGACCAAAAGCAGCATGTCCATAGCGATCATATTTTGCTTTCTTATCAGCATCGCTCAAGATCTCGTAGGCACTTGCAGCTTCCTTGAATTTTTCTTCGGCTTCCTTATCACCCGGATTTCGATCTGGATGATATTGCATCGCAACCTTACGATAAGCTTTTTTAATCTCATCGGCAGATGCTGATTTGCTCACACCAAGTATTTCGTAAAAATCTCTCTTCATGTATTTAAATATGCATTAATTACCAACTACCACTTTGGCAAAACGAATTAATTTATCATTTAAGTAATAGCCCTTCATTACTTCGTCCAAAATCTTTCCTTTTAATTTAGGAGTTGGTGCAGGGATTTCAGTAATAGCTTCATGTTTTTCAACATCAAATTCAGTATGGATACTTTCCATTGCTTTAACACCTTTGCTTTGGAGGGTTGATCTGATCTTATTAAAAACCAATTGTATTCCTTCTTTCTGTACAGCAATATCGGCATTTGAATTCAATTGTTTCTCGGCACGATCGCAATCATCCAATACATCCAATAAAGAAACTATCACATCTTTACCGGCAGTTTGTATTAAATCAAGACGCTCTTTGGCAGTTCTTCGTCGGAAATTATCAAATTCCGCCATCAAACGCAAGAACTTGTCTTTCTGTTCCTGTAATTCGAGTTTTAATTTTTCAGATTCAGACTCCTCTCCAATCGGTTCACTCAGTTTTGAGGTACCGGCTGCATTTTCGTCAGTATTAATGTCTATTTGCTCGTTTTCGGCATTCTGCTGCATTTCTTTTTCTTCTTGTTTCATAAAAAAAACATTGTTCTGTACTTGTTCAAAAATTTTGCCAAGCAAAGGAAAGGGAAAAAATGACAGGGAATATCGCTGATAGCCGCAATTCGGGCATTATTTACACTTAAAATGACAGAGCAAACCACAATTGCCTTTTTTCTGAAACTTGGCTCAGAATGGCTTTACCTATATTTGCGCCATGACAAAAGTATTTCTCCGCAAAAAAATAGCACCAAGAATCGCAAACGGTCACCCTTGGGTTTACGGCAATGAAGTTGATAAGATAGAGGGTGAGGTAATTCCAGGCGACATTGTAGATGTTTATTACAGTGCTGAGAAATATGCAGGAAGGGGATATATCAATCCCCAATCGCAGATATTAGTTAGGCTGTTAACCCGCAAACAAGAAACAATCGACGAAGCTTTTTTTTATCAAAAAATTCAAAAAGCCTGGCAGTATCGTCAAAAATTGGGATATACCGAAAATTGCAGATTGGTTTTCGGGGAAGCCGATGAATTACCTGCGCTGATCATTGATAAATTCAATGATTACTTCGTGATTCAAACTTTATCATTAGGCATTGATAAATGGAAGGATGCCATTGTAAATAGTTTACAATCCATCTTTACCCCGAAAGGAATTTATGAGCGCAACGATGTGCCTGTTCGCGGACTGGAAGGATTACCACAACAGAAGGGATTTTTATCCGCTGCATTTGATACAAATATTCAGATAGTAGAGAATGGATTGAAATTCATGGTTGATATTGAAAATGGACAAAAAACGGGCTATTTCCTGGATCAGCAAGACAATCGCAGAGCGATTCAAAATATTGTAAAAGATGCAGCTGTTTTAGGTGCATTTACCTATACTGGCACTTTTGAAATTCATGCAGCACACTATGGAGCGAAGAGTGTACTCGGTCTCGATATTTCAGAACAAGCCGTTACACAAGCCAATAAGAATGCAGCTTTGAATGGATTGGATTCGATTTGTAAATTCGAGACTATGAATGCATTTGATGTATTGAAACAATGGGGAAAGGATGGAAAGAAGTTTGATGTTGTAATGCTTGACCCTCCCGCATTTACTAAAAGTAGAGAAAATATTGCCAAGGCTCTGACTGGCTATAAGGAGATTAATTTAAGAGGCATGAAGCTCTTGAAAAATGGCGGTTTCTTGGTTACTTCAAGTTGTACCAATTTAGTAAATCCCGAAATGTTTTTGCAATGTATCGACCAGGCTGCAAAAGATGCAAGAAAAAGAATCAGACAAGTTGTTTTTCAGGCACAGTCAAGCGATCATCCAATCATTTGGGGAATGGAAAATACAAACTATCTGAAGTTTCTGATAGTGGAAGTATGCGACAGATAAAAGATTATTTATTTACTTGAAACTTACCAGACTCAACGATCTTACCACTAAGATCTACCAGTTGGTAAATGTAGAGACCACGCATATAGCTGTCGTCTAAATTGATATTGATCTTGCTCTCGTTAATATGTATTTCGGTCATTTTTTTACCGTAGAAAGCAAATATTTGAATGGTATAACTGCGATCGACAGACTTGTCGAATTCAAAAACAATATAAGAAGTAGCAGGGTTGGGGTAGGCTTTGATGATCTTGGTATTAACGATAGTACTACCTTCTTTGTCAGCAACAAAACTATTGCCCATGACTAAAAAACAGCATAAAAGGATAGTGTATAGATACTTCATAAGCTAAATACTCCTCAAAATAAAGGAATATAACTGATAAACTCAATAATGTTGGGAAATTATATTACAAAAAAAGCCGACCATTGACGAATCTGTTGCATGGTCGGCTCTTACTATTTTTCTATAAAGCTGCCAAACACTCTTGGATAGCCGTAAAATTCGGAAGATCACCTGGGGTTGGACAAACTTCGGCATAGCGAACTACCCCTTCTTTATCAACCACAAATGCCGCTCTCTTACTTACTCCCTGCATTTCAAAAGCAGGAAAGGTTTCATATAAAACACCATAAGCTTTAGCAGCTTCTTTATTAAAATCGCTCAATAAAGAAAAATTCAAATTCTGCTCAGCTTTAAACTTACCCAATACAAATAATGAATCAACAGAAACACCTAGAACTGCGGCGTTGGTATTATTGTATAAACCAATATTGTCTCTGATACTGCAAAGCTCAGCTGTACAAACCCCTGTAAATGCCAATGGGAAGAACAGAACAACAGTATTTTTTCCTGATATACCTAATGACACTTGGTTCTTATCTGTGTCGTACAAAGAAATTGATGGGGCTTTTTGGCCAACTTGAATACTCATTTTTTAATTTTTTAGTGCTGCAAAATACGATTTCAATTGAATGCGCTCATAGAATTAAGGCATTATTAATAAAACAATATGAGAGAAAAATGGTTCAAAAAAAATCAAAGTTTCATCTCAGGAACAATTGATGGTATAATCAATTTGCCCTCAGTCTTCTGTACAATTTCCTCAACTGTAACCCCAGGAGCTCTTTCCAATAATATAAAACCATGTTCCCCTATTTCTAGAACTGCTAATTCTGTTACAATTTTTTTTACGCATGCCATACCCGTTAATGGGAGACTGCATTGAGCCAGCAATTTGCTTTCTCCTTTTGGATTGGTATGCATCATTGCTACGATTATGTTTTTTGCACTCGCTACTAAATCCATTGCGCCACCCATTCCTTTCACCATTTTACCCGGGATCTTCCAGTTAGCAATATCACCTCGCTCACTTACTTCCATTGCGCCAAGCACAGTTAGGTCGATCTTACCAGCTCTGATCATTCCAAAACTTTCGGCACTATCAAAAAGCGCCGCTCCTTTTATTAATGTAACCGTTTCTTTACCCGCATTGATCAGGTCAGCATCTAATTCCTCTTCTGTTGGATAAGGACCCATTCCAAGAATACCATTCTCACTTTGAAATATGACTGTGATATCATTGGGAACAAAATTGGCAACAAGCGTTGGTATACCAATACCCAAATTCACGTACATCCCATCTTTTAATTCTTGCGCAATACGTTTGGCGATACCGAATTTATCAAGAGACATGTGGTTGTTTTTTAAGTTGATGAAAATTGCTATTAAGAATTAATCCGTAGCGTTTTTCTTTCAATTCTTTTCTCGTAATTTTTTCCTTGAAATATGCGGTGCACATAAACGCCAGCAACATCTACTTCATCTGGATCAATGGCACCTGGTTCTACTAATTCCTCCACTTCAGCAATCGTAATTTTTCCAGCCTTTGCCATACTTGTAGAAAAATTTCTGGTGGTTTTTCTGAAAACCAAATTGCCAAGATGGTCACCTTTCCAGGCTTTTACAAGCGCAAAATCTGCGTGTAATGCTAACTCCATTAAATACATTTTTCCATCAAATTCACGAACTTCTTTTCCCAATGCAATTTCAGTTCCATATCCCGCAGGGGTAAAGAAAGCAGGTATGCCCATTCCAGCCATTTCAATTCTAGTTGCAAGTGTGCCTTGCGGGATCAGATCAACTGCTAGTTCTCCACTCAAAAGCTGTCGCTCAAACTCTCCATTTTCACCTACATAGCTACTCATCATTTTTTTGATTTGATGGGTATTGAGCAATAGCCCTAACCCAAAATCGTCCACCCCTGCATTATTAGAAATACAGGTTAACTCTTTTACCCCTTTTCGAACTAGGGCTGCAATAGAATTTTCAGGAATGCCGTTCAAACCAAATCCACCTACCATTAAAATGGCGGCGTCGCAGATATCAGCAACAGCGGCGTCGGCATCTACAAATACTTTGTTCATAGTGCAATCGTTGATTACACAAAGATAACAGGGTTTTACTTAGGCGTAACAGGATGTGGCAGGGAATTCTCAACAGCTTTATCACGGTCACCATAAGCAACCACAGAATCGATCAAGACTTTAAACTGATCTGGGTGTGTTTCGTAGTACTTGTAACTGTTATAAAATATATCCTTGTTAATATGGTGCACTTTATACACTTCTTCATACAATAAAAAGTTCTCGTTTATTCTTAAATGAAGCGTGTCTCGAATTGTTGTTTGGGTATACCATTCATCTGCCTTTAAAATATCCCATAATACAATTTTCATTGTATTGATAGGAAGTGTTTTCGGTATAGCTTGTTTACGCTTACAAGCAAACAATACAACAGCAATATATATGATCAGCAATTTGTTCCGGCTCATTGTAATTCCTGTTTATATTTTGCAGCATTTACAATATCAATTTCGCTTGCGATTTCAATTACACGCGCCTTTTCAGGTGGCATCGCATTTTTAAAAATGCCAATAATTTCCTGTGCCCTTCCTTGCATAAAGAATTGCAATATCATGGTATTAGGATTCTCCTTATTGAAGGCATTTAATTGAATCAATGCTTGTAAAATATTGGATCTAGCCTCGGCTTCATTGTCATATAATTTGTCTAAGCCTGAACGATAATAAGTATAGATAACATCGTGAATAATATTATAGCGGCTATTTATTAAATTCTCATTTAACCAGTAACGATTTCTTAATCCATCAAATACGCGCCATCCGCTAATACCCTTTCCCTCAGGGGCGTTGGTAACAATATTTTGTGCCTTACTAAAATTTGTTTCGCCTGCTTTTGGGCTAAAAGAATCATTATCCATTCCAATAATTGTATATGCATAAAAAGCAAATACAGCGGTTAAATTTCCAATGCTGGCTTCTGTTCCTTGCACCCTAGTATCATTAAATTCTATTGGTTGAAATTCAACATATTTAAAAAGAAAATCAGGTTCCTGAAAATTGATCAAGGCCGATTTATAAGTGGCATTAAAGACAGGTCTTGCCGCTTGAATACTAAGGGTTGCTTTATATACATTGGGCTCAACAACAGATTCAATACTGATAATAAAACTGCAATCAATTTTTTCATTAACACGATAGGTTTCGCCTGTCCATTTTCTCGTATTCAAAAAATTGGTCAGCTGATTTTGCAGTGTATTGAACACTTTTTTATCAATTGCGGTACCTACTTTATTGGACAGAACTGTAACTCTTGAATTCAACTCCTGAGCATGGGCATGAAGGGAAAATAGGCCTATTGCAAAAACGAAGAGGATAGTTTTTTTATTCATGATCTGGTATCTACCTAATTAGAACCTGAAAATAACAAAAAACGACAGCAGTTGCTGTCGTTTTCTATGATTTAGAACAATTTTA
>CAIJLK010000158.1 GCA_903821465.1 uncultured Bacteroidota bacterium
AAACTTACCATCTCTTGGAGCACGAGCATCGGCCACTACAATAAAGTAGAAAGGACGTTTTTTGCTACCGTGTCTCTGTAGTCTCATTTTTACTGCCATGTTAAATAGAAATTTATAGGCTTTAATAAATTGGTTAATCCAGCTAAGAATAGTTGGACGGCAAAAGTAATGGGAAAACCCATTCATTCCAAGTTTGAAAGTGAAGGAATTGTTAGATTCCTGAATTAGTAAGCTTTTTAGTCAATTTTACCGTTTCATACCAGGGAAACGACCGCCCATTGGCATGTTATTCATCATTTTCATCATTTGTTTCATTTGCTCGAATTGCTTCATAAAAGCATTTACTTCGCCAATATCTTTACCACATCCCTGAGCAATTCTTGCTTTTCTGCTCGGATTGATCAGGTCTGGATTGGATCTTTCAGCAGGGGTCATTGATTTAATAATAGCTTCAATTCCAATAAAAGCATCATCATTAATATCTACGTCCTTGATGGCTTTACCCACTCCCGGAATCATGCCCATCAAATCCTTAAGGTTACCCATTTTTTTGATCTGCTGCAACTGGTCTAAGAAATCCTGAAAATCAAATTGATTCTTTCGGATCTTTTTCTCCAGTTTCTTAGCTTCTTCTTCATTGTACTGAGCTTGTGCTTTTTCTACCAATGAAGTGATATCCCCCATCCCCAAGATTCGCTGAGCCATCCTTTCTGGATAGAACACATCCAATGTATCCATCTTCTCTCCACTGCTTACAAACTTGATTGGTTTGTTAACGGTGTATTTGATTGATAAAGCGGCACCACCCCTAGTATCACCATCTAATTTGGTTAGTACAACTCCAGTAAAATCGAGACGATCATTGAATAATTTTGCAGTATTTACCGCATCCTGTCCAGTCATTGAATCCACCACAAATAAGATCTCTTGCGGATTCACAGCAGCTTTTACATTCGCAACTTCGGCCATCATTACTTCATCGATCGCTAAGCGACCAGCAGTATCAATGATCACCACATTCTTATTCGTTGCCTTTGCTTCTTTGATGGCGTTTTGTGCAATGGATACCGCGTCTTTATTTTCTCTTTCACTATAAACAGTCACACCAATTTGTTCCGCTAAAACGGTTAACTGATCGATCGCAGCCGGGCGATAAATATCGCAGGCAACCACCATGGGTGATTTGCCTTTTTGTGTCTTTAAATAATTAGCAAGTTTTCCTGTGAAAGTGGTCTTACCACTACCTTGTAAGCCAGCGATCAAAATCACCGCAGGGTTTCCGGTAAAATTAAATTGTGCTTCAGAACCACCCATTAATTCGGTGAGTTCGTCTTGTACAATTTTGGTCATCAGCTGACCCGGACTAATTGCATTGATCACCTTTTCTCCGGTTGCTTTTTCCTTTACTTTATCGGTAAATTCTTTGGCAATTTTATAGTTCACATCGGCATCGATTAATGCCTTACGAATATCTTTTACCGTATTGGCAATATTGAGGTCGTTGATTCTGGCTTCACCCTTCAGGTTCTTAAAGGCCGATTCGAGTTTTTCACTTAAAGAATTAAACATAGTTCGCTGCTTTCAAATCTTTCACAAAAAAAAGTGAACGGAAAGTTCACTTAAAATGAGGTGCAAATATAGTATCAAAAAGCGTTCAACCTAAGTAAACCCGCAGGTGCTTGCAACGATTGGTGCTGCGAAGTTTGATTAGGGCCTTGTCTTTGATCTGTCTAACCCGCTCTCGGGTAAGATTATATCTTTCGCCAATATCTTCTAAACTTAATGCATGATCTACCCCAATTCCGAAGAAATAACAAACCACATCTTTTTGCCTTTCAGTTAAAGTTCGCAGGCTTCGTTCAATTTCTAATCTGAGGGATTCTACATGCGCAAGCTTCTCATCGGTCTTTTCGGCATTAGGATTCTCCATCATATCCATGATAGTGCCATCTTCCCCATCAGAAAGAGGGGTATCCATACTAATATGCCTGAACCCCACATTCATAGTGGCCGTAACTTCATCGAGACCAATATTCAAGATATCTGCCAATTCTTCGGGGGTCGGTTCACGTTCATATTCTTGTTCTAATTGCTGATAGGCTTTACTGATCCTGTTAGTGAGTCCCACTTTATTCAACGGCAAACGAACGATCCTACTCTGTTCGGCTAATGCCTGCAAAATGCTCTGACGGATCCACCAAACTGCATAGGAAATAAACTTAAAACCACGGGTTTCATCGAAACGAAGTGCCGATTTAATCAGGCCAAGATTCCCTTCATTGATTAGATCTGGTAGTGTAAGTCCTTGGTTTTGATACTGTTTTGCTACTGAAACAACAAAGCGAAGGTTCGATTTAATAAGTTTTTCAAGGGCTTTTTCATCCCCATCTTTAATGAGTCGCGCCAATACAACTTCCTGCTCGGGCGAAATCAATTCCACTTTGCCAATTTCCTGAAGATATTTCTCCAAACTTTGGGACTCTCGATTAGTTATGGATTTAGAGATTTTTAGCTGACGCATACTCATAAATACCTAATTTATTGGTGTATATATCCGATATCGATCGATAATTTCTAGAGGGGAAGACGCCACATGCTCACTAAACCACTATATGTTAAAAGCAATTTAACAAATAATTGAAACTTCTCAAAAAAAATAATTTTACTTAAGATATTGAAATACAACGAGTTAGTTGTTTATATTTTAGCGGACCTCCCATATATTTATCAAATCGGAAATATGTAACAAAAAAACATTTGGATAGGAAGGATTATTTTATATTATTGCAGCCCTACGACTGATTGTCGCTAAATAAGAATTAATGAGCAAGAAGCAACTTTTTACTATAGAATTTCCGGTTAGATGTTCTCCTGGTATTTTATTTGAATTTTTATCAACACCAGCAGGTTTACAAGAATGGTTTGCAGATAAAGTAGACGAATGGGAAAATGTTTATAGCTTTTCATGGAGCGGCGGAGCACCCGATAAAGCTGAAGTGGTGGATAAGGATGAAGATAAATTTATACGTTACCACTGGTTACATTCAGAAAAAAACGAATATTTCGAATTTAAGATTGAGAAAACTGAAATCTCAAACCAAACCATACTGATTATTAAAGACTTTGCTGAGAAGAACGAAATTAAAGACCAGAGTCAATTATGGGAATACCAGGTGAAGGAATTGTTTCACCGCTTAGGTGCCTAATTATTGGTTGGTTAATACATGCAGTATTTCCTTAAAACTATGCTGCAAAAAAAAGTCAATATCATCCCACTCATCGAGTGGGATTTTTTTTGCCAATTTGATAAAAGGCAACTGTTGAATCAATGCTGGATTGACCTCTGCAGCTGGTCGATAATTATCGGGCCTGAAATGATGTTGCCAAGCATCTTCCATATTAATACCTAAAAACCATTCATGCGTTGGATGTGGATTACCATTACGTAATTGAAAATATTGTTGGATGGCATTACTATAAAAAGTCTGAAATTTCCCGGATAATTGAAGGGTGATGCTAATATGATTACCCCACCAAAAAAAACATCTAACAGCAAAAAAATCATTGCCTTTAAAATAACGAGGATAATCGAGCATTACCCAAGGCAACCCCTCATAATTTTCGCCCTTTGAAATTTTAGGTGCAATGGCACAAGCCGCTTCATTTGCTAATGCCGGATTCTGTTGAATCATTGATTGGTATTGCTCGCTGACCTGACCAAAGAATGTGTACAATTTTTGAATAACTGCATTCTTTGTTAAAATCCAATCAGCATTTATTACCAATTCCTGTTCCTTTGATGAAAGCCTTACTTTTGCGTTGCTCATTTAGCAAAATTAAGCAAGGACAAGTGATTAAAAAACTCGATATTCTTATAATTCGTGCTTTCATTGGCCCATTCATTGGCGCTTTTGCGATATCTGTATTTGTATTGACCATGCAGTTCTTTTGGTTATATATTGATGATTTAGTAGGAAAGGGACTGGATATTTTTACTGTTTTAAAATTGGTAGGCTTGGTTACCCTTTTTTGGGTGCCCACAGCACTTCCGCTTTCTTTGCTTTTTTCATCGATCATGACCTTCGGAAATCTTGGGGAAAGCTTTGAATTGGTTGCAATTAAAGCAGCAGGTATTCCTTTGCTTCGTTTTATGCGCCCATTATTGGTGATTGCGATATTTATAAGTGGACTTGCATTTCTTTTTGCCAACAATATCATTCCGGTTACACAATTAAAACTTGCTGCGCTCAAATACAATATCATTGTTTCAAAACCTGCCCTTGATATTAAACCTGGGGTTTTTTATGACAAGATCGATGGCTATGTAATAAAGCTAGGTAGCAAAGAAAAAAATGATAGTGTGATCCATGATGTTGTTATTTTCGAAAAAGGTGCTGGTTTACAAGATCAGATGATCAAAGCTGAAAGTGGTATTATGCGTATCAGTAAGGACCAACAATTTTTGGAATTCATTTTAAAAAATGGTTGGCGCCACCAAGAAAGAGGCCCGAGAGGCAATACCAATACAGAGTATATTAGAATGGGCTTTCAGTCGTACAAAAAAGTATTCGACTTGAAAAGTTTTAAAATGAGTAATTCTAAGGATAGTTCTTTCTATGATCCCAAAATGTTAAATGTTCGTCAGCTGAATGTGGCCATCGACTCACTTATGAATATCGATAGTTTTTATTTGAAAAAATCAAAGGCAGATGTAAATCCATACTTAACTTTTACAAAATATGCAGATACAGGTTGGCATAAAGTTGATCCTAAAAAAATAAAAGGTTCAATCAAATTTGCTAGCCTCATTCCAGATTCTATTAAAATAATTATTCAGGCAAGGGCCATTAATCAGGCTATGACAGTAAAAGGAAATATTGGTTTATTATCTGAAGATTATATTTCTAAAACTAACTCTTTAAGATTACACGAAATAGAATGGCATAGAAAGTTTACTTTATCAGTTGCCTGCTTGGTATTGTTTTTAATTGGTGCACCACTGGGTTCTATTATTCGTAAAGGTGGACTGGGAACACCCCTAGTTTTCGCAATCATCTTCTTCGTGATCTTCCACCTATTTAATACGTTCGGAGAAAAATTCGTAAAATCAAATTCTACAAGCCCCATACTAGGCATGTGGTTATCGACATTTATATTAATCCCAATTGGAATTTTCCTTACTTATAAAGCCATGGGCGATTCGCAGTTATTTAATCAGGAGTTCTATTATAGATCCTTTAAGCAGTTTCGTGTTTTTATCGCTAAATTTAAAAGCTCAAATCAACCCACTTAATAATTACTTTATGCAAAACAAACAAAATCGCCGTGCATTCATTGCCAATACTGGCAAAGCTGCACTAGCTACTGGTATTTCATTAACCATTTTGCCATCGATGGCATCTTCATTTGTTGGATTTGCGCCTAACCCTTTTTCACAACAAGCATTACCATACGCGTACAATGCATTGGAGCCTATTATAGACACGCTAACAATGGAAATCCACTTCAGCAAACATGCAGCAACTTATGCTAAGAATTTAGCCGATGCCTGTACTGCTGAAAAAGTTGATATCAATAATAGTAAACCCGAAGATGTATTGCGCAATATTTCAAAATATTCTCCTAAAATGCGTAATAACTGTGGCGGACATTATAATCATGAATTATTCTGGCAATGTATGGGTCCGGCCGCAGGTGCTAAACCTGAAGGCAAATTAGCAGCAGCCATTGATCAAAGTTTTGGTTCATTCGATGCTTTTAAAACACAATTCACAGACGCGGGTAAAAATCGTTTTGGTAGTGGATGGGCCTGGTTAGTACTTAATGCTGATAAAAAATTAGTGATTGGCTCAACACCTAACCAAGACAATCCTTTAATGGATCTTAGTGATTTAAAGGGAAGTCCGATTTTAGGATTAGATGTTTGGGAACACGCTTATTATTTAAAATATCAAAACAAACGTCCAGATTATATTAATGCTTGGTGGAATGTAGTGAACTGGCGTTTTGTAGAGAAACGTTTCGAAGGTGCTTAATTAATTTTTATATTATAATGCGTTAGAAAGGGTACTTCTTTCTAACGCATTTATTTTTAAATACTGTTTTATGCAAGTAACAGCAAATTGGAAAGAGGCTTTAGCTTTTGATGTTTTGTCCGACAATGGACATACTATTCGCTTGGATACCACCGTGGATGGAGGAGGTTTGGACTCTGGCATGAGTCCGAAGAAAGCAATTCTAGCGGGCCTCTGCGGTTGCAGCGGCATGGACGTGGTAGATATTCTGAAAAAGATGAAAGTTGCATTCACTAAAGTTGATGTATCGGCAGAAGCAGAACAGACAGACGAACATCCTAAAGTTTTCAAGAGTATTCAGATGTTGTATCGCGCAGATGTTGCAGTGGAAGACCTCGATAAATTAACAAGGGCTGTGGCGCTTTCGCAAGAAAAATACTGCGGCGTATCAGCGATGTTGGAAAAGCATTGCACCATTACTTATACAATTGAACTGATCTAAATTTTATTTCTTATTTCACCTTCAATATTTAGGCATTGAAAACCGCACAGGAAAATTTCAAATTGCAAAGATGGATTTCAATACTAAGCGTTGTGCTTTTTATTGCAAAGATCATTGCATATTACCTTACACATTCCTTGGCTATTTTAACAGATGCTTTAGAAGGAATCGTAAATGTGATTGCCGGATTTATTGGATTATATAGTTTGTATGTTGCTGCGAAGCCACGGGATTTTGAACATCCATATGGACATGGAAAAGCAGAGTTTGTTTCAGCTGCAGCAGAAGGCAGTTTAATAGTTGCTGCAGGGCTAATGATCTTGTATGAAACTGTTCAGAACTTGATTGAAAATGCTAGCATCCATAGTTTGGATTATGGTTTGGCTTTAGTGGGTATAACGGGACTAATTAATTATATCGCTGGTTCCTATTGTATCAAATTAGGAAAGAAGAATAATTCATTGGCGTTGATAGCTAGTGGTAAACATTTACATATCGACACCTATTCTACACTTGCAATCATTGCTGGATTAGTACTCATGATCATTACCAAATTATTTTGGCTAGATAAAGTAATCGCATTAGTGATGGGAGTGGTTATCGTTTTTAATGGTTATAAAATACTTCGAACCTCACTAGCAGGTATCATGGATGAGGCCGATGTGGAGTTGCTGAATAAAGTGATCGTGGTTTTGAATCAGAAACGACAGGAGAATTGGATCGACTTACATAATCTTCGGGTGATCAAATACGGCAGTTTATTACATATCGATTGTCATTTAACCGTGCCTTGGTTCTTTCATGTACATCAGGCACACGACCAAATTGAGGCACTCGCATTACTGATCAAAGAAGAGTTTGGCGATGCCATTGAACTATTTGTGCATACCGATGGCTGCTTACCTTTTAGTTGTAGCATTTGTTCCAAAAAAGGATGTGGAGAAAGGCAGGCTATTTTTGAGCAGAAAATTGAATGGACACTCGCAAATATCATATCTAATAAAAAGCATCAGTTGAATTCTCCCACAACTGCTTAATTTTACATTTTAAACATTTCTAAAACACTTATTTATATGCAAGCTTGGAAAGACTATCAGGAAAAACACAAAGAGCGTTTTTTAAAAGAATTACTTGATTTGTTACGCATACCTAGTGTAAGCGCTCGTAAAGAAAATAATGCAGACATGATAACTTGTGCAGAAGCCGTAAAGAAAAGTTTTCTCGATTCGGGTGCTGATTCTGCTGTGATCTACCCAACTGAAGGCCACCCGATTGTATATGCCGAAAAAAATATCGATCCTTCAAAACCAACCATTTTAGTATACGGACATTACGATGTGCAACCTGCCGATCCTTTGAACCTTTGGAAAAGCGGACCATTCGATCCAACCATTATTGATGGCAAAATATTTGCCCGCGGATCTGCCGATGATAAAGGACAATTCTATATGCATGTGAAGGCTTTGGAAATAATGACCCAAACCAATAGCTTAAAAGCCAATATCAAATTTTTGATTGAGGGCGAAGAAGAAGTGGGTAGTCCGAATTTGGCAACATTTGTAAAAGCAAATAAAGCATTACTAAAAGCTGATGTGATCTTAATCAGCGATACTTCTATGTTGAGCATGGAAAACCCATCAATCGATATTGGTGTACGTGGACTAAGTTATATTGAAGTAGAGGTAACCGGACCCAATCGTGATCTACATAGCGGTGTGTATGGCGGCGCAGTGGCTAACCCTATAACCATGCTCGCAAAAATGATCGCATCTTGTCACGATGAAAACAACCATATCACGATTCCTGGCTTCTATGATGATGTAGTTGCATCAACTACTGAAGAAAGAGCAAAAATGGCGAAAGCTCCATTTGTTGAAGCTGAATTCAAAACAGATTTAGGAGTGCAAAATCTTTGGGGCGAGAAAGGATATACAACAAATGAAAGAACAGGAATCCGTCCAACATTAGAGGTGAACGGAATCTGGGGTGGATATACTGGCGAAGGAGCGAAAACAGTTTTGCCTTCAAAAGCATTCGCAAAAATTTCATGTCGCTTAGTTCCGAATCAATCTTCAACTATTATTACAGAGAAAATAATTAATTATTTCAGATCTATCGCGCCAGTTGGTGTTACAGTTACCGCATCTGAACACCATGGTGGTGAGCCTTATATCACTCCGATCGATTCTGATGCCTATAGAGCTGCTGCAAAAGCAATCAATACCACATTCGGCAAAGATCCAATCCCTGTTCGTGGTGGTGGTAGTATTCCTATTTGTGCATTGTTTGAAAAAGAATTGGGATTGAAAATAGTTTTCTTGGGCTTTGGCTTAGATAGCGATAACCTGCATAGTCCGAATGAAAAATTTGATATCGTTAATTTTTATAAGGGCATCGAGACCATCCCTTATTTCCACCAGTATTATGCTGAAGGAAAATGAGTGAAGTAAAAGAAAAATTGCGCATCGATAAATATCTCTGGGCGATTCGTTTATTTAAAACGCGTAGTCAGGCAGCTGACGCATGTGATAATGGGAAAGTGAAATTATTAGGTACGAATGTTAAAGCATCGAAACCTGTAAATCTTGGAGATGTTTTCGATGTAAAAGCCGAAGGCCGCAAATGGGTAATCAAAGTAACGGGCTTATTAGAGAAGCGAGCAGCTTATCCAGAAGCGATCAAAAACTATGAGGACATAACGCCTCCCGAAGATTTAGACCTGGTGAAGTTTGTAGCTCCCTCATTTAATACAGGTAAGCGTTTGAGCAAGGTAGGCCGCCCTACTAAAAGAGATCGCCGAGATCTTGAAGGATTTACGGGAGAGGAATAAAGTTTTAATAAAATTTACAAATGCATATTGATATTATCACAGTTGTACCAGAATTATTAGAGAGTCCCTTCTCTCATAGCATTATGAAACGTGCGCAGGAGAAAGGTATACTCACGGTACAATCTCATAACCTACGCAAGTGGGCCATCAATAAACATATGCAGGTCGACGATTATCAATTCGGCGGCGGAGCGGGAATGGTGTTGATGCCCGAGCCTTTAGCAAATGCGATCGATGAATTAAAAAAAGAAAGAACCTACGACGAGATTATTTATATGACGCCTGATGGACCAAGGTTTAATCAGCAAGCTGCCAATCAACTTTCATTGAAAGATAATTTATTGATTATATGTGGTCACTATAAAGGCATCGATGAACGCATACGACAACAGTATATCACGATGGAAATTTCTGTAGGTGATTATGTATTAAGTGGTGGCGAATTAGCAGCTGCCATTGTTGTTGACGCAGTAGGACGTTTAATACCTGGTGTATTGAATGATGAAACATCTGCACTCTTTGATTCTTTTCAGGACAATTTATTAGCACCACCCGTTTATACTAGGCCTGCAGATTTTAGAGGCAGCAAAGTACCAGAAATTTTAACGCAGGGGGATCCTAAAAAAGTGGAAGCTTGGCGTTATGAACAATCGCTTCAACGTACCAAGGAAAGAAGACCTGATCTTTTGGATGAATAATTTTTTCCAACTTTTCTCAATAATTATACTCTTTCAAAGAAGTGGTTAACCACTTATCATTGAATTGTAACGTTTTCAATGCTTTAACGTTCATTAACCAACTATTCCGCTTTTTTTGCAGCTAATACTGAAATGCCCACAACTTATATGCGATTTTTAAAATATTTGATTTTATTTTCTCCCTTCCTTTATTGTGTAACTGCTGGTGCACAAGCTTCCACAGCAAGTGTGGAGAGTTTCCAAAAAGATTACCAAATACATATCACTAAAATTACCGAGCCAATTAAAGTAGACGGTGAATTTAGTGAAGCTGCTTGGGCGAATTTGGATAACACTTCTCCATTTTGGAGAAAATTTCCTACTGACATTGGAAGACCAGAAAGAAGGACTTCGGTGAAAGTTACCTACGATGATAAGTTTATTTATTTCGGATTTACTTGTTATGATTCTACCAAACCTTATATCAGTAGTTTAAAAAGAGATATTGGACACGATGGAAGCGATGGCATTGGTATTATTTTGGATCCTACTAATCAACGTACGAATGGATTTTTCTTTGTGGTAAATGCACTGAACGCGCAGAGTGAGGACCAACTTCCTTTTGCAGATGGCAACAATGGTCCATCTTGGAGCTGGGACAATAAATGGTTTTCAGCTACAAAAGTATTTGCAGACAGATGGCAAGCTGAAATTGCCATTCCATTCAAAAGCATTCGCTATACAGCAGAAAAATTATTATGGGGATTGAACTTTGTTCGGATTGACACAAAAGCAAATGAATATTCTACCTGGACGCATATGCCACTCAACTTTAGGTCAATGGACTTAGGATATACCGGCGCATTGATTTGGAAACAACCACCACCAGCCGCAGGTAGCAATATGGTTTTTATTCCGTATGTAACAGGTGATGTATCGAGCGACCAAGAAAATGGCGTTGCCACCAAAGCTACTGGCAATGCGGGTTTCGACGCTAAGATTGCATTAAATTCTTCCTTGAACTTAGACCTGACGGCGAATCCTGATTTCTCTCAAATTGAAGTAGATCAGCAGGTAACTAACCTTACCCGATTCAATATATTTTTTCCTGAACGTCGAACATTCTTCTTAGAAAACTCAGATCTGTTTTCTGCTTATGGCATTCCCCCTATTCGACCTTTTTATTCAAGAACAATTGGTTTAGATAAGGACGGCAATAAAATTCCGATCCTATTTGGCGCAAGGCTTTCGGGTAATATTACCAAGAGCACACGTATCGGTTTTATGAATATGGAAACTGGTGGCAAAGGATCTTATTCACCAGAAAATTTTACTGCAGCAAGTATTAATCAAACAGTTTTCAAGCGCTCTGTGATCAAGGCATATTTTTTAAATCGTCAGAATTTTATTTCTGATGCAGAAAAAAAATTGCATCCCATGGATGCTTATGGAAGAAATGCGGGATTAGAATTTGATTACAGTAATCAGAAAGGGACCTGGGGTGGATGGACTTCTTATCATCACTCATTTAAAGAAGGCATTTCTACAGATGACAATTATATTGATATTGGTGGAAATTATAATGGAAGACATTTAAGTGTTACAGTTGATTTGAGTAATGTGGGAACAAATTATTATACCGACATGGGCTATGTGCAAAGGATGAATAATTACGATGCAGCCCGCGACACAACGATTCGAGTTGGATTCAAACACATATTCAATGAGATTCAATACAAAATATTTCCAACCAAAGGAGCTATCAATAGTCACCAATTTTCGCTAAATAATTATACAGTATTCAACCCTAATAATTCTATGAACGAAAGTTCACAAGAATTCAGTTACAATATGATGATGCGTAATACTGGTTTCTTTATGGCCTTTGTAAATCGTGATGAAAGCAATCTGCTTTTCCCAACATCTTTCACTGGTTACAAGCCTCTACCGGCATGCAACTATATTTTTCACCAAGCAGGAATTGGCTATCAAACGGATTTTAGAAAGCCGATCAGTTTATTTTTAAGAGTTGCAGGTGGTGGATTGTATAACGGAGATTATGAAGGTATCAGAGCAGTTTTAACCTATCGCAATCAACCGCATGTAAACCTTGGCTTACAATTGGAATATAATAAATTGAATTTTCCAGGTGCTTATGGCAGTACTGAACTTTTCTTAATTGCTCCTAAAGTTGAAATCAATTTCAGTACCAGTTTATTCTGGACCACATTCATGCAGTACAATACGCAAGCCAATAATTTCAATATCAATAGCCGCCTTCAATACCGCTACAAACCAATGAGCGACTTGTTCTTAGTATACACCGATAACTATTATACTGACCCTTTATTTAGGAATAAAAACAGAGCGATTGTATTCAAATTGAATTACTGGCTTAATTTGTAGATAAGAGATAAAAGATAAAAGTGAAAAGATAAAAGTGAAAAGATAAAAGTGAAAAGAGGTTAGTAAGATTTTGAGTTAAGAGTTAACCCTTAACTTACCAGCTTTTTCTCCTCTTTTCACTTTTATCTTTTATCTCTTCACTTCTTCTTCCTCCTCTCTTCACTTTTATCTCTTATCTATTCACTTTTCCTTAATTCCTATAACGGGGATCTGTTTCTCGTTGATGAGTTTGTTAAAAGATTTGAGGTCTGTGTCTAAGATCTTTTTCAATTTCGCCAATTGAACATCTGCTTGTGATCCAAGGTCAGCAAGGGTTTCACGAGCCTGCTTGCTAGGCGGGTTTTGTCCGCTTGCAGCTACACCATATAATCCAGCTAGTTTATCATTGATGCGAATTGGGAAATTCAACACGTCTTGGAAACTCTTCGACTTGGTTTGATATAAAGCTTCTTCAATAGCAGTTAATTGTTTATTAATGCTATCTCCTTGAGCTTTTAATTCTTTTGTGCCAGCAGTATCTAGCTTAGCAGTGAAGTCTGTAATCTGGGTTCTTACTGCGCGAATATTCTTGATACCATTTTGCACTTCACTAAACTTATCACGGATCTGCAATAAGAATCCAACCTGTGCATCATAATCTGCTTCTGTCATTTTATAATTCGGATCTGCTTTAATTACAAAAGGAACATCAACAGAATCTTTACCATAACGGAATCTTGCGCTATATTTTCCTGGCGCTGCTTTCACAGATCCAATGCTACCATTCCACAAAATCATACCGTCAGCTTTTTCTGCAGGCGGATAACTCATATCCCATACAAACTGATTCATGCCTGCAGAAAAATCAAGTTTATCACCTGCCTCCTTAGCTTTCTTGCTATAGGTTTTAATTGTTTTATTTTGTTTATCAAAAATGCTGATCGATACTTTTGATGAATCATTTGCATCCTTCAAGAAATAATTGAAAACCGAACCGGCTGCTGGGTTCTCGCCCATATTCGGCATTGCTGAGGCAGCACCACGTTGTCTTCTTCCACCACCTTCAGTTCTATAGGCATCATTCACAGAAAATACATGCAAGTTTTTATTGGTTACATCATCTGCCTTCTGCTGCAATAAACTCAAATCATCGATCGCCCAAAAAGCACGGCCCTGTGTCGCAACAATTAAATCATTGTCTTTAATAGTCATATCCGTGATCGGCACCACCGGTAAATTCAACTGAAACTTCTTCCAGTTATCACCATAATCATAACTGATATACATACCATATTCTGTACCTGCGTACAATAAACCAGCGCGTTTATGATCGGCTCTTAATGCACGGGTGAAATGCATTTTATTGATCCCATTGGTAATGGCAACCCAAGTTTTTCCGTAGTCTTCGGTCTTATACATATAAGGTGTAAAGTCGTCGGACTTATACTTTGTTCCCACCACATATGCAGTCCCTTTTTTAAATGGATCCGTTTCAATACAATTCCACATCATCCATTTACCTGCTGCTGCTGGTGTAACATTTTCCCAATTCTTACCAGCATCTTTACTCACACTCAACACGCCATCGTCGCTACCGATCCACAATAAATCTTTTTCTAATCCAGATTCTGTACCTGTGAAAATGGTACAATAATATTCTACAGAAGTGTTGTCTTTTGTAATCGGACCACCACTGGAAATTTGTTTTGCTTTATCATTCGTGGTTAAATCCGGACTAATCGTTTCCCAACTTTGTCCCTCATTTTCAGTTACGAATAAATGGTTGCCCCCTGCATACAAACGCTTTGGATTATGGGGAGAAAAGAAGAAAGGAAAATTCCATTGGAACCGATATTTCTGAACATCTGCACCGGCACCCATTGGATTATCGGGCCATACATTGATAGCTCTGTTCTCTCCTGTTTTATGGTCTAACCGAGAAAGGTAACCACCATAGTTTCCACCATACACCACATCTGGATTTAAAGGATCAGCTACTACATAACCACTCTCAGCACCTGCAGTGCTTTCCCAATCCCTTTCTGAAATGCCAGCACCACTTGTTCTGCTCTTGATACGAATAGTACTATTATCTTGTTGTGCACCTAAAATATGATAAGGGAATGCATTATCAGTTGTTACACGATAAATCTGCGCAGTAGGCTGATTCATTAAACTGCTCCAGTTATTGGCTGCATCATAACTAATTTGGGCACCACCATCATCTGCAACAATCATTCTGTTTCCATCTTCCGGATCGATCCATAGATCATGGTGATCTCCATGCGGCGTATTCATTGCTGCAAATGTTTTACCTCCATCTTTACTGCGCATGAATTCTACATTCGGACAATACACTATATTCTCATTCTTAGGATCTACATATACTTTTGAATAATACCAAGCACGCTGACGAATATTATTATCACTGCACTGCAGCGTCCATGTTTCACCAGCATCATTACTTACAAATAATCCACCTTTTTCATTTTCAACTAAGGCAAAAATTTTATCTGTATTAGATGGAGTTACTGCTACACCTACTATTCCCCAGATCCCTTTTGGAAATCCTTTATTGGTTGAAAGATTTTTCCAGGTTTCTCCGCCATCAATCGATTTATAAATGCCAGATCCTTCTCCACCACTTTCCATACTATAAGGTGTTCTGATCACATGCCACATACCTGCATATAAAACAGAAGGATTACCAGGCTCACTCACAAGATCAGAACAACCAGTCTGATTATTCGCAAACAAAGTGCGCTTCCAGGTTTTACCGCCATCTGTTGTTTTATAAACACCACGTTCCTCATTTGGTCCGAATAAATGTCCCATCACACCCACTACAACAGTATTAGGATCTTTTGGGTCAATGATGATGCGTGTAATATGTCGGCCCTCTTTTAAACCTAAATTATTCCATGTTCTTCCACCATCAGTAGAGCGCCAGATGCCGCCTAAACCCTCGGCCACATTGCCTCGCATCGTATTCTCACCTTCGCCCACATAAATAATAGATTCATCACTTGGAGCAACAGCAACAGAACCAATAGTTCCGCCAAAGAATTTGTCTGTAATGTTTTTCCAGTTACTTCCGCCATCGGTTGTTTTCCAAACACCGCCACCAGTGCTACCGAAGTAGAAGTTCATTTTGTTTTTATAACTACCTGTAACCGCACCGCTACGTCCGCCTCTAAACGGACCCACTAAACGGTATTTAACTTTTGAAAACAAAACCGAATCGGTATTCGTTTCTACTGCAGG
>CAIJLK010000159.1 GCA_903821465.1 uncultured Bacteroidota bacterium
ATATCACCCCCTGAAGCAATATATTTCACCTTCCATCTGCTTACATTTGACCAATGAGGCACATTTACAGGTTGCCGCATCGTTTCCCAAACCTCCTGAATTGCTTGTTTCATGACTAACTCAGTAGTCGGGAGGTATAGCACTTTGATTACATATGCCCGTTTTATCCTGAGCAACTCCCATTGGACCTCGCTGAATTCATGTGCTGATATTTCGTTAGTTGCGGCGACATCGACATTGGAGACCAATCCATCTTCAAATAAGAGCTCTCCCCCGACATACATCTCCTGCAATTGAGTCTCCGAAAACTCTTTTAAATTGAGATTTTTACAATCCTGAGCATGCCATTGGTCATCATTGATCTTGTTTTTTAAAATGTAAGCCCTTCCATTTATCAAGATTTTTGTTTCTGATTTAAATGATGAGCAGCCCATTACGAACCCCTCCCTAAATAACCTAACTCACTACCGCCCCAATTAAATGGCGTCAAGTCTGTCCATGTCAAGGTTGGGTCAAAGTGGATTACCCCTTCAAGCACTAAGCGACATAAGATATTTTTTCCAAGGTGACCCGCTACCCCTTTCCTAAATTCGCCCCAGTGAATGCTCCCCACTCTTTTTGCGAACAAGATGCGGAACGCCTCCCTTGCTAGAGGGCTAACTTCTTTTCTTCCGAGTCTCAGTAGAGTTATTGCATTTCTTAATCTTGGTTCTTGTTTTAGCACCTCAGCGATGACTGACTTTTGTTGATACCCATGTGAGCGAAGTTGTAATCCCAGGTTTTTAGAGTTTGTTGTTTCACGTTCATCGGCAACTTCAGCCAACTTTTTAATAGTCCAAAGTTCCTTTTGGCCTGCAATCACTACCAAAATATCTGGGCGTTCAGTGTGTAGGACGCCATGGTCCTCGTATTCAATTGCCATTGGCTTTTCTTGGAACGATAAAACGCTTGATTCAGCATCCAACAATCTAAAGGCGTTTAAATGGGCTACGGTTTGCCATTGCATCATTCGATTCATCTTCCAGCTTGGATACTTCCCAGTGGGTCGAGAGTTTGATCTATTAACAATCTTGCCCATTCTTTCCTCACCATCCTCTGGAAAACATATTTTTTTGATTTTCATATTTTCTTTTCTATTTTTAATTTAGCTAGCGGGACTTAATTGTTCAAAAAATTTAACTCTTAGCCATTTTTGACAATAGGATTTTTGCAACCTCTATCGACTTACTTCCCATCTGCGAACTATGTTGCGCACTGCGCACCAATCTAAATCCATCCTCATCCAAAACGAGGACCCCAATATGCTCAGGAATATTTCTTATCCCAAAAGTCTCATTAAATTGATGAAAAGCTACCCATACGCGATCAAAATAAGGTCTCAGCCTTACTAAAGAGTCGTATTTTGTAGTCAAACTATTGTGAGACTTGATATCAATGCCAAATAATTCAATTTCGGAGCGTGAATCAGCCTGAAAGAGGATTACCGCATCCATCACAAAACCACCGCCAGTCGCTTCATCTGCTTTTATCCGAACTTCTGGCACCATCTTGAAAATTTGAGGCTCACTAAAAGATGTCCAACCCTTACTTGCGCTATTAAATGCATTGAGAACTTGTGCTGCATTTACTTTTAATGCCTGAAGTCGGTTAGTAAGATCAACTCTTGGGGTACTTACTCCCACTCCTCTTGCAGTTTTACCATCCAATACATTTCTATAGGCTACCCACGCAGCCCTTAATTCATTGCGCTTGATGGTGCATTTGATCACCCTAGTGGCTAAATCTATAAATACTTTTTCGGGAGCAACTCTTTCGATCTTCTCTAAAGTTTCCAGATTTTCTGAGCTTACTTTTTTTCCAAGAAGCTCAAACGGAGGTGTGTTCACGCCTTTTTTGGTCAAATCTTCACGCAAAGTTTGATAATACTTTCCGGCCCGGTGATAGCGCCACAAACTACTTTCAGCCAAAGAGAGTTTTGAGCTTAGATC
>CAIJLK010000160.1 GCA_903821465.1 uncultured Bacteroidota bacterium
AATAGAAAAAAAGATAGATCAGGCTAAATCGGAACATCTAGCTAAAATTGAAATTGAAAGATTGTTACAAAAGGGATTAGAAAGCAGAGGTGATTATGATAAAGTACAGGATCTATATAGTTTGCTTGAACAACCTGAAAAAATGGAGTTCTATAAAAAAATGAGATTAGAAAAGATTCCTTATGACAAATACATCATCGAGGATCTCAGAAAAATGCTTCAACAACAGAAAAATGTAGAAAATAAAGAACAGATATTAGCTGAATTCAAGGCAGAAAATAGGTCATTAACCCATCAGAAAGACCTGTTAAAACAAATTGAAACGGTATCGTATAGTTTAGCTAACGATTATTTAGAAAACAAAAACTGGGCGGCATTAAGAAACCTAGTAGATAGTATTTCCAGTTCTGAGATTTTAAACTGGAGAGCTTCTCAAAAAGCAATGTTGGATAGCAATACCTTAATCGATGCCCGTTACTTTGCTCTAAAAGCAGTTAAAAGTTCTAAAAAAAACTATGAATCTCCAGGGACTCTGCCAAATTATCTGACCTATGATGAGTTGATTAAAGAAAATCGGAAGACCTATGCCGCTTACCTAGATAATTATTGTTCTATTTTAATACTCTCAAAAATGTATCAAGAGGCGTTGCCTTTTGCTCAGGAAGCGGCACTAGTGATGGAAGAAGGAAATAATGTTGCCTATAATAGCCATTATGCCATCATAGCTTCAAAATCCCAACCTGCAGAGAAATATCTGCCACAATTAGAAAAAATGGTTAGGGATGGTAAAGAGGATGATATTATTGTATCCATACTAAAAGATGCTTATCAGTTACATCAAAAAGCTGCGATGACATTCGATTTCTACTTGAAAAAATTAAAGGAAAGTGCGAAGAATCAATTAGTCAATCAATTAATCAAACAGAAAATGAACTTGCTGAATCTGCCTTTTGAATTGAAAGATACAGATGGAAATATGGTGCGTTTAAGTGACTACAATGGCAAAACAGTGATACTGGATTTTTGGGCAACTTGGTGTACTCCTTGTGTGGCTTCTTTTCCAGCAATGAATGAATTGGTTCAGCAATACAAAAATGATTCAACTGTTTCCTTTCTTTTCATTAACACTTTGCAAAACGAGGAAGGGAAGGAAAGAGTTGCTAAAGAATTTGTGAATAAGAATAAATACAATTTTAAGGTTCTTGTAGATGCAGATAACAAAGTGGCGCAACTATATGAAGTCAGTAATATCCCTGTAAAGATGGTAATAGGAAAAGATGGAAGATTAAAATTTAAATCAATTGGTTTTAAAGGCGCCGATTTATTAAAAAAAGAAATTGACGCAATGATATTTGAAGCTAATTAAGGATATAAAACAAATTCATGTGATTTAATTAAAATTATCAACTATGAGAATATATTGTACGATACTATTTTCCGCTTTATTCATTTTAAAAACCTACTCCCAGAATACAGTTATTTTTAATGTAAAATTCACAGGCCCCATTCATAAAAAGGTAGAGGCTGTATCGTATGATTATATCAACAATAAATTTGTTTTCTATGAATGTAAAGTTGTAAAGATTGATGCAAAGCAGGAAAGACTGTCCTTTGATATTAAAAGCCCTGTAGAATTAACAATTTTCAATCAGAAGATCTTTGTTGAGCCCGGGCAGACCTACCAAGTAAAGTATTTTCTGGGAAAAGATTCGACAGAAGTTTCGGGCAAATATTATGGCAATGCCATTTATTCTGAGATACTTGAGAATAGAAAATATCCCGAATACCAGCTGCCTGCCTATACTGGAAAGGAAATTCAATTAAAGGAGCTATTGTATAAAAATTGTTCATCAAAGCTGGCCATCGTTGACAGTATATTTCGATTGAAAATCATGTCATCAGCTTGTTATAAATACATGCATAATGAAATTTACTATTCATTTTTAAGTAGTCTGCTTGCCATAAGTAAGACAGTGTCTCCTACTGATTCAGTAACGAGAAACATTCTTTTAGAAGATTTCAAGATGTCGAAATTTAACGATTCGTCAAACTTACTTTCTAAATTTTATGGATTTGCAATTAGTGAATATTGTATAAATATATTAGTTAAAAGAAATTTAAATGAATATTCATCAGATCACTTAAATAGATCAATTGCTGCAATCAAATTAAATTTTAGTGGACTTCAAAAGGAGTACTTGCTGTGTTATGTATTCAGGCTATATGCCAGAAAACAACTTCCTGAATATCATGAAAGACTAGATTCCTTATTTTCAGAATTCAATACAACCGTAAAATCAACTGAATACAATACCGCTATTTCAAATTGGTATGAATTTTACAACAAGGCAAATAAAGTCATACCTGATTTTATTTTAAATGCACAACTGTATAATAAAAATGGGGATTCTATTGCATTACACAGTTTGCTTAAACAGGGTAGCAAAAATATTATTGATTTTTGGGCATCCTGGTGCAGTCCCTGTGTAAAACAAATTAAGGAGTATAATACAGTCAAGGATAAAATATCGGACCGATATAATATTATTTTTATCTCCATTGATGATGAAATGAAAAATCACCAGGACGCATCCAGCAAATTAAATTTAGTGTCCTATCTACTATCGCCCTATAATTCTGAGAAAATAAAAGATTATTTTGCAATTCCTCCAATCCCCCACTCCATACTGGTTGAAAACAATCAAATAAAGGATATTGGTTTTGACTTTTACACTTTCCTGAAACAATTATAATAATGTTATTATTTGCTGATTCTATTTCATTTCTGAACATATATTGGCAAGATTATTGTAATATGTTATTACTTTCCTTTTAAAAATAGAACTAACCCACACTTAATGAGAAAGATTAAAATATTAATAACATTTTTTTCGACCTGTCTGATTATATCCTCCGTAAAAGCGCAAAATCTTGATAGCACGCTTACGAACTATTACCAACAAGCATCTTTCGAAAAGGCTTATGTGCATTTTGATAATAACAGGTATGCAGCGGGACAAACCATCTGGTATAAAGCTTACCTCCTATCCGGCTTTGAACCTTCGTTGATCTCCAAAAACTTTTATATCGATTGGTACGATGATCAGGGAAAACTGATTAGTTCTACCATATCACCTATTAATTATGCTTATTCGTCTGGCAACTTTCAATTGCCTGAGAAATACCAAGGCAAATTTATTCAAGCAATTGCCTATACCAAGTGGATGCGCAATTTTGATTCGGCTTATTTTTTCAAACAAAAGTTTCCAATCATAACAGCTGCTTCTAAACAAGAGAAACTAGTTACGTCATACCCTGAAACCATTGTGCAGTTCCTACCCGAATCTGGCAATCTCCTATTAAACAAGCAAAACGTCATTGCATTTAAAGCAGTTAATCAGTCGGGACTTCCTCAACCAGTAAATGGAATTATTAAAAACAAAGCTGGCGATTCAATCACCAGCTTTAAATCTATTCACGACGGAATGGGGAAGTTTCTATTCTTGCCTATATCATCTGAAACTTATATTGCTGAATGGAAAGACATCATTGGCAATATCCATCAAACCAAATTACCTGAAGCTTCAGAGGGTGTTAATTTAGTAATTGAATCAGGTAGCACAAACAGGGCATTCCACATCCAAAGAACCAGCAAGGCACCTGAGTCGATGAAAAATATTTTATTGGTGGGTCAGATGAATGGGAAAGTTCTATTTAAAGCTAATATCAATTTGTCTGAAAAAGAATCTATCTCAAGCACATTACCGATCAGTAAAATCACTTCTGGCATTTTACAATTAACCCTTTTCGATAATAATAAACAAGCTATTTGCGAGCGACTGATTTTTGTAAAAAACAATGATTGGGCTTTCAATGCATCGCTGAAATCAGAAACTTTAAACACGCTGAAAAGAGGTAAGAATGTTGTTGAAATTGAATTAAAGGATTCCAGCTACGCCAACTTATCACTTGCAATTACCGATGCTGATTTGAATAGGGCTCCAGAGAACAGTATCGCATCGCAACTACTGCTTCAAGGAGATTTAACTGGCAATATTTATCAACCCGCTTACTATTTCAGTTCCAATGCAGACAGTATTTCCAATCAATTAGACCTTGTAATGTTAACAAACGGATGGAGAAGATTTAAATGGAATACCATCTTGAATAATCCATCACTCAATTTGCCATTTACAAAAGATTCGGCCTATCAAACGCTGATTGGGAAAATTGATGGCTTTTCGAACAAGAAAATCAGTAAAACTCCTTCCATCAATTTAATCTTATCTGCAAAGGATTCTAGCGAGTTTATGTTGACTGTTTCAATTCAATCTGATGGCAGTTTCTCCGCTAAAAATGTGGTGCTTTATGATACATCCAAGATTTTTTACACTTTAAATGATAAAACCCTTACTTCCAAAACGAAAGTTAGAATTGACAATGATTTTTACAAAGTGGATCATACAATATTATTCCAACCTGTTGAAACCAATATCGATACCCTAGGCCTGACTAAATATCTGAATCTAATCGAAGAACAAAAAAGGGTAGCACTTTTAAAACAAAAAACAACACTAAAAGAAGTAACAGTATATGCCAAAGAGAAAACCAAGATCAAACAATTGGATGTAAAATACACGCAAGGGCTATTTTCCACTGAAACAAAAAACGCCTTTGATATGAGTACCCTGCAAAATGCAAGTCATACGCAATCGATTTTTGATTTTCTTACGGGGAAAGTTCCTGGCCTGACTATTGGAAACTCAATAGGCGGTATTGCTACAGAAAATGTGGTAAATTTTAGAGGCGGGGAAGTATCTTTTTATTTAAACGAAGTTTTAATTCCAACTTCTGATCTTCCCAGTATTGATGTAGGCAGCATTGCTTATATTAAAGTTTTTGATCCACCATTTGCTGGCGGAGAAACCCAACTTGCTGCAACAGGCGCAAGAAAAAAACC
>CAIJLK010000161.1 GCA_903821465.1 uncultured Bacteroidota bacterium
AATTTCAATGCACCAGCTTTAAAAAAAATAGTTCTCTACTTTATTCCACTACTAGTAATTTTTTCAATTACTAATTATATATTTTTTCAAGGAATTGATCGTTTTCACACTTATACCCTATTGTTTGGCTCTTTCTTTATGGTGTTTTTTTGCTGCTGCTATTTTTACGAATGGGTATTGCCAGAGCAGATCACACAAAACCTTTTGAAACAACCTTTCTTCTGGATTTGCGTGGGGCTCCTTTTGTTTTATTTAGGATCTGTAATAATTAACGCATTATTTGAATACCTTAGGAGTACTGATATGCTTGAACAAGGAATAAGAATTTACCGTTTTATCAATCAGAGTTTAAATATAGTATTGTATACTTCTTTTAGTATTTCATTTATATTATGCCGCAGCAACAGGACGAATTCCTCATCACTATTGTAGTAGCTTCAGTATTTTTTGTACTGATAGGGATATTTTTAATGATTCTAGTGTTCTTCTTTTTGCGCAGACAGCGTAAGAACAAAATGGAGAAAGAGGACATGCGCAACAGATTTGAGCAAACCCTTCTAAATACCCAACTGGAAATTCAAGAACATACCTTTAACTACATCAGTCAGGAAATACATGATAATATCGGCCAGATACTCAGCCTTGTTCGGATAAACCTAAATGTGTTGTCCGAAAAAACTCCCGAGATTCATTTTGCCAATACCGACGAATTACTCGGAAAAGCCATTCGGGATCTTCGCAATTTGAGTCACAATTTAAACAGCAACCGTTTAAAGGAAATTGGCATTGAAGAGGGACTTCATTCGCTCCTTCAACAGCTTGATAAAACAGAAAAATTTACTACAGAATTCAATACTCCCTTCGACAATGTACTTTCGTTTATGAATAACGACCATTGTCTGATCCTATACAGAATGGTTCAGGAAGTATTACACAATATCATTAAACACGCAGTTGCATCGCATATTATCATTGATATAAAACCGAAAAGCGTTAAAACTTTTTCGGTTATCATTACAGATAATGGCAAGGGTTTTGACACAAAGACTTTAGAAGATAATATTTCAGGAATTGGATTACAGAATATTTTTGCTAGGGCTAAGCTAATAAATGCCCAAGTAAAAGTTAATAGTTCTCACGGAAAAGGAACTTCAATTATTTTTGATATCACCAATCAACAAAATACGAAATGACCACCATTGCATTAGTTGACGATCATGAGCTTTTACGTTCTGGCTTAGCCGCCATTGTTAATACTTTTGAGGGGTATAAAGTAGTGTTAGAAGCAGACAATGGCCAGGTACTTATACAAAACCTGAAGAACAAGCCAGCTCCGGATATTATTCTTCTTGATATCACTATGCCAGTAATGGATGGCTATGAAACCTCCGCATGGATCAAGACTAATCTTCCTGATACCAAAGTGCTGGTGCTTAGTATGCTCGAAAATGATGGGGCCATTATTAGGATGCTGAAAAATGGAGCGAGGGGATATATTTTAAAAGATAGCAATCCCAAAATTTTCCGTAAAGCTTTGAATAGTATCAGAGACTCTGGCTATTTTATTAATGAGTTAGTTAGCAATAAACTCATGCACTATATCAACCAGGAAGAATCTCACGAAGCACAAGTGATGCCGATTCAAACATTATCGGATAATGAATTAACCTTCCTTAAGTGGATTTGTACAGATAAGACCTATAAAGAAATCGCTGATGAGATGAATTTAAGTCCCCGTACAATCGATACTTATCGCGATAACCTCTTTAAAAAACTTCAAATCAAGACCAGAACCGGATTGGC
>CAIJLK010000162.1 GCA_903821465.1 uncultured Bacteroidota bacterium
GGTAATTGTCCTACTACACGGACAATAAATGCTGCTTCGTTATCTTCTAATGTAAATGTCTTCATGTTATCCCCTTAATACCTTTAAGTTGTTGTAAATCACCCAAACATACAAAATGTCTAGGATGGCTAATGCGTACCAATATTGTAGCAAAGCCACTCCAATCAGTATACAAGCTAGTTTAAAGAACGCCAACACTCCTGCCATGTCCAATTTAGCCATTAAAGTTGCTAGGATAGGATTAGCCTCATGCCCTTTACCAGTTTTAAGAATGGTATAGGTAGTGTAGAAATCACCACATTGAAGGGCTATGAAGATAGCTAGAATTATGTAGTTAATCATTTATGCCACTCCACCATAAATAGGAACTTGTAATGTATTGGCAATAGTTACTTCTACATTAAATGTTCTTGGATAAGTTGCGCCTGACCCACTATTGTCAGATAAAGTTGCCGATAACGCTTGTCCAGCTTGCAATCTTAAAGAAGATAAGTAAGAGTTGTAATAAGTGCCAGCAGTGCCAATAGAAGGAGATAAAATGCCATTAACGGTGTCAAATTTACCAGTTGTATCTACAGAATTAATAGAAGCAAAAGTAGAAACAGAACTTACATTAGGGTTATTAACTGCCATTTTGTATCCAACAATATAAAAATCATAAGGAATTATTAATAAAGGGCTACCATTACAAGTCATTACAACACCTGTACCTGCTGCTGATTGAGTTGCTTGAAAATTATAAGTTTCATATGCACAGTCTTGCAAAATAGTGCATGACGGTAAACCACTATTAGTCTGTTTTTGACCGCTATAAAATCTAATTTTTCCTGTATTACTTCCTTGAGTAGCAGTAGCATTTGTTGGGTAAGTAATAAAGAAATTTGACGCATCAGAAACAGAAGAAACAACGCAATAAGGTCTATTAACAGTCAATCCAAGCAATGTTGAGTTAAATCCTGATATATCTAAAACCTGACCTTTGACCATTCCATGACCAGTTTTAGTAACTAAAACACTATTTGAACCATTGGTTGTAAAAAGCGTTGCTCCTGTTATTCCTGCATAACCAGCAGTTGTGTATCTGTAATAAAAATCACCTGCAGTACCAACCGTTGAATCCACATAAATATTTTTTGATGCACCATTTGGGCCACCTAAATCTGCTACAGAAGCGTAAATAGAGGGAGAGCCTAAAATTTGAACACCTGACATTTTTACATTTCCGGCATTTGAAACTTGTAAAAAGGTATTAGCAGGAGTAAATCCTGTCATATCACTACCAGCTTGGTCATATCTATTTGCAAAACCGCCAATAATATTGACATTTCCAGCAGGATTTAAGGCATCAGTTGAGTTAACATAAATACCATAATTGGTAATATTTTCCCAATAGTTTTGAATATAGGTGTTTTGAAAACCACCTGACGCTTCATTTACACCATTGACTAATGTTTCCCATTTAGAGTTTTGAAATGTCATACTATTTCCATAAACTTGTGCGCCTTGATAAGCGTAATGGAAATAACCACAAAGAAAAGTGCTACTTGTAGAAGCTAAAGGCTGACCACTTGCTGTTAAAGGTAATGCTAAATTACAGGCTTGGGTAACTGTTAAACATTGTGTTCCAGCAGATGTACCTTGAAATTGAATATCTAATAAGTTGTAAAGACCTTCTACGCAAGCCTCAAATACCATACCAGTACAGGAAGAACCATTTGTGCCTGTGTAAGTAATGTTATCTAATCGTAATTGGTAGCATTGTCTAAATCTAAATCCGATTGTTGTATTAGCGTTGCCGACTAAAGATAAATCTTTTACAGAAAAATAGTATGAATTATATGGCTGAGTTGGAATATTATTAGTATGGTCACCTACCCAAACAGCAATTCCTGAACCTGTATGTTTTATGGTTGTACCACCAGAAATTGTACCGCCAGTAGGGACTGTTCCTGAGTTTCTGCCTGAACCTATTAATTCAACAGGATTAAAGTAACTTTCACTTATGGTTTGTGATAAATAAATAGTAGAACTAATTACATAAACACCTGCTGGCATATAAACAGTTCCGCCACCACTTGCAGATACAGAATTGATAGCAGCTTGAATTGAAGCAGTATCGTCAGTCGTTCCATCCCCAGTTGCGCCAAAATCTTTAACCGATACAATTTCTTGTAATTTTAAATTAAATGGTCTATTAACTGCTCCAGTAGATGATTGGTCATACTTTGGAATAAGTGTAGTCATTGTAAATCCTAAACAAAATAAGTAAGAGAAAAATAAATAGCCGTTGTAGGCCCAAGCGCAGTTGCCGTTAAATACACATTTGTACTGCTTACATAATTAACTGAAGTAACATTAAACGAATTTACGGCATTTCCAAAACACGGTGCATTGGAGTCGGCAGTAAATGGCAATCCACCGACTAATATTTGATTTGCAGCAGCAGCTATAGAAGTTGAACCTTGAACATATCCTGATACGGTAACTTGTCTGCCTATTCTTACATATGTTCCTACTGAGCTAAAAGTTCCAATGACAGTTAAACCAGCCCCTTGAGTGGGAGTCCATGAACCTTCAAGGTAAGTTGTTAAAGGCGTTCCACTACCTAATTTTAAACTACCAGTAACACTTAAATTGGTTGCACCAGGGTCTGTAGTGTTACCAATAGAAACACCGCCTGAAGCAAACAATCGCATCCGTTCTGTGCCATTTGTTCCAAAAGCTATTGGAGAAGAAACAGAAGTAAGTATATTTAATACAGAACCACCATACTCTTGATAAATTTGTGCAGAAAGTGTTGTTCTATCATAAAAGCTAATTTGTGCAAAATTTGCTGCGCTTACAGTTTGTAAAGATAATTGTCCTCTATAAGGAGTGTTATCTGCAACAATATTTAATGAATTTGCAGGAGAAGTTGTATTAACACCTAATCTAGCATTTGTGTTATCCCAAAACAAATTAGCCGATTGATTAAGCGTTGTAGTACCTTGACCAAACGGTACATAGCCAGTTGTAAAGGTTACGCCTGGGGCTTTACTGTTAAATGTCGTCCAATCGGTGTTTGTAAGGTAGCCACTTACGCTTGTTGTAGCGGCAGGCATTGAAATAACTGGTGTCGTACCTCCGCTTGAAACAACGGGGCTTGTGCCTGTAACGCTAGTAACTGTACCTAAATTGCCTGTAAGCAAAACACCGTTAGCTGTTACTGTACTTGTGGTAGTTAATGCACCAGCACTAGATAATTCCATTAACTTATTGGTTGCTAGTCCATTGTTAAACCATTGGAAACCATCGCCACCAAAGTCACTAAATCTGCCCCATCCAGTAGCGTAATCCATTACTAGACCATCAGTGGGTGAAGAACCAGTAAAAGTTCCAGTAATTGCTATACCAGCAGAAGAAGTTACATTAGTTAAATTAGTAACATTTGCTGTAAGAATGTCAAAAGTTCCATCCCCAGCCGTTGTCCCACCGATAGCTACACCGTTTAAAGTTCCTCCAGTAATAGTTGCACTAGAAGATGCAAAACTGTTAGCTGTTAAAAGACCAGTAAATGTGTTAGCTTCATCTAGTTTAGGAAAGTCATTAAGACTTGCACGAACTAAACGAAGAGATATTACTGCGCCTGAAGAAAAAGCAGTTCCTGTAGTTCCGTCTTGTCCACGAACAATAGTAAAAGTAGTACCCGATACTGCAGTTACTTTAACAATCTCAATAGTTGTTTGCGTTGCAGCATCAGCTAATGTGCAATAAAAATATTGTGAACCTGTAGGCGAAGGAAAGCCTGTTGCAGATGTAACAACCATTGAAGTTGCTATAGCAGTAATACCACCATTTAAAGTGGTGTTACAGTTGTTTGCAAAAAGCATATTTGCCATTAATGACCTTTATTTAACCGTTTTTATAACAATATTAAGTTTGTCAAATACCCAAGTAATTAAAAACATTTGTATTCTCCATAGCGTATAGGGTCGCTCATAATTATCACAATGCTGAAATAACAAAAGCTAAAAGTTCATCGTAACGGATACCAAGACGAATAGAACCATCTTCTAATGTGTCAGAGCAAAATAAACCGTAGTCATCTGCATTTAACCCAACAACAGAAAATATTTCTTTTACTTCTTGAGCAATTACACCAAAGTGAATACGGGCTTTATCGCCTTTTTTTTCTACCGCATCATTAAATTTAAATGCTTTTAACGCTAATTTAATACCCTGCGCTGCTTCTTTTTCGGCTTGATTTAATTTACGAATTTGTTGCTTTTGATTTGCGTCAGAAGTATTAATAGTTCCTGAAGCTGCGTATATTACTGACCATCTTAACGATGAATATCCTGAACTCCAAGCATTATCTGTTCCTGGTGCTACAGAATTATTGTTAGGGTTAATATTAAGCGCAGTTACAACGCCAGAATTGTAAACATTTAAATTCATTCCATATTTATTTACATTTCTCTGTGTAACTGAAATTGAAGCTGCGTCTAAATATGACGAAGTATTAGGATTTATGCTCCATAAAATTCCAGCACCATCCCCATTAGAAGCTGTTGTTTTTTGTTTAATTACAGAAGGATTATATAAACCAGCCGTATACCCATTGTCTACAACAAAAGGAGAGCTATTAACACCACTTGCAGAAGTATAAACACTAAGCCCTTGCAATAAATTAACTCTTGGGCTTATTACATTTCTATATCCACCACCTTGTAATCCTGTAGGTGTTGTTGTTGGAGTTGCATTTCCATCCGCATTTACAAAACTAGAAAAATAACTACCATCATAAACAGCACCAGCAGTATTTCCTTCGTTATAATCACCGCCAATAATATTGGCATAACGGCACTCAGGGTAAGTATTGTTAGCAGTTCCGCTTAAATATAACCCCCATCCAGTATTAATTTCAGTTAAAGCATTAATAACTGTTACCCACCAAGCATGACCCAAATGAATACCGTTACCAGCGTTTGAGCTTGCAATACAAGAATAAAGTGCGCCAGCGTTAGCATTTGCGCCTACGCTTGAAGTGCCATCGTGAATGTATATTCCATGACTCCCATTTTGAAAACTATTTACATGATTTAATTCAAAAACATTACAATTATTTCCCGATGCAGTCCCAACTCTTACACCAACACCACCAGCAAAATTTACAAAAGAATATTTTAAAACAGAACCATTACCAATTATTTGAATACCATCACCAGTATTACCAGATTGGCAAACTAAACCACCGCCTTCCATAATTGCTTCATCATCAATCGTAATACCTACAGTTGTCATTGTAGATTTTTTAATAAAATAAGCAGAAGGTGTTACACTAGTTTGATTTGAACTACCGCCTTGAAAAAAGAGCCTAGTTTTAATTGGAATAGCAATAGTTCTGCTAATAACATAAGCACCAGTAGGAACAATTACATTGCTTGAAGCATTTAACGCAGCTTGAATTGCAGCAGTATCATCAGTCACGCCATCGCCTATTGCGCCAAAATCTTTAACAGATACCATTTCTTGAAGTTTAGTTTTAACTGTACTATTTATTGCACCAGTGCTTCCTTCGTTATAAATAACATTAGAAGCATCAATGATGCCACCAGCTAAAGGTAAGTTGTATATAGCTTGGACAATGTCTCCAGCATTTAAGCCAGA
>CAIJLK010000163.1 GCA_903821465.1 uncultured Bacteroidota bacterium
ACTTTCATAATTTTTCCTTAACGAAGTTCTGCCCAAACTGAAATTGTGCCACTAGACAAAGACACAGTATAAGTAGATCCAGCAGGAACAATTAAATTACAAGCTGCCATAGAATATCCGCTTGTTGCAAGCTGACTAAATACTGTTACAGAGTCAATTACTACAGTCATTGATTGGTTTACAGTTGAATCTGAAGCTGTAACAGAAATTTGAATTGGTTTGCCTGTTAAATTTTGATATGGAGTCCCCAATGTTCTTCCAGGAGATGTTTTTACATCCGCCCATGTTTGATTTACACCCAATCCAGCATTTAAACTATTTGAAGTGCCTGTAGCATTGGTTAAAACAACCGCAGAAGGAGTTCCTAAAGCAGGGGTAACTAAAGTAGGGCTTGTTGCACGAACAGTTGCACCTGACCCAGTAGAAGTTGTCGTTCCTGTACCGCCATAAGAAACGCCTAAAGCGTTTGTAAGTGTTAAAGTAGTAAACGCACCAGTATTAGGCGTTCCGTTACCAATTGCACCTGGCGCAGTTAAAGTATTATTAACTAAACCACTAAATCCTGTTCCTGATACTGAACCATTACACACAATGTTTGTTGGTGTAATTGTAGAAGATATAAAAGTTCCGTTATAAACAGCACTATTTACATCATTTAGCCATGAAGCGTAAATGATACTGCTGTTGTCAACAAATGTCGTACTAGCCATGTTTTATTCCTTGTAAGATTTACCACGCAATAATGTTTTTATGCTTGATAAACTAATATTAAATTTTACTGCTAATTCTTTTGCACTAATACCACTTTTACGCAACTCACGAATTTCTTTAGCTTGTGACATAGATAATTTGCATCTAGGGCCTTTATCTCCACCAAAATCTGGGCTTCTGCCTTTTGCCATTTTGTCACGCATATTATCTAAATGCGTTCCAACAAACAAATGCTTTGGATTACAACAGCTTGGGTTATCACAAGTATGCAATAAAAACCCCATGTCACTACTAGACTTTGGCGCATTTAATGTAATTACATTTGGATGAACAAGATTATATATTACTCTGTGAGCATAGTAAGAATAATCATTAATCATTACTCTTCCATAACCTTGTTCGTTTTTATAACCCAACCAATTCCAACATTCATTATCGCCACGCTTATCAACTTTACTCCAAAGCACATCTGGAGTATTTGCTGGTCTGCCAGCGTTTCCTACATCCCTTCCAATTCTTTTTGCATATGCTGCATTATCTCTAGCACGTTTTCTTGCAATTGCTTCTTCTTTTGTGTACATGATAAATCCTTTAAATTAATAGAAATATCATAATAACACATAATAGCGAAATAATCTACCTGAAGAAGCCTCCCGAAAGTATCCAACCTGCATCGCGTTGTCTGCCACTTAACATAGCATCACTAAAGCTGGCTGTTTGCATTGGTTTCATATTGGTGCGTTTAAGAGTTGCTTTAGCTTGCGATGCGTAAGCGTTAATCATTTGAATTTGTGTGGCTGATGACTTACCATACATTGGCATTAATCGTTCGGCTAGACACCAGCGTAGTGCCATAGA
>CAIJLK010000164.1 GCA_903821465.1 uncultured Bacteroidota bacterium
AGCAGCATCAGGTGAAGTGAAATTACTGTCGGCACCGATTACGAAGCGCCATAAAACATAACCCAGGATAATACAGGCAATAGGTGCGATAGTTGCAACCAAGTTACTGCTCTTTTTAGGTTGAGCAGAAGTTGCGGTTTTAGCAGCCGCTGGTGCAGTTGGTTTGATGTCAGCCATGATTCAATTGATTTTTGGTTTTTAAAATTACAGTTGATAAAAAAATTACGATTCGCAATGCTACATAAAAAATGTCTTGAAAAAACAAAACAGCCCTTACTTTTTCTAAAGGGCTTACAAATTAGGGATTTTATTGAAACAGTAAACAAGAACAGGCCAATCTTTTTTTTCTTTTTTATATTTCGAAGAATTCATTACAATAACGCACCCATACACAGGGTTCACAAGCCTTTTCACCGATATATTTTGTTTTTTTTCTTCCGTCCATATAAGAAGTTTTAAAAAAGATAATCTGCAATCGTTTGCAGATTATCTTTAAGTTATAATTAAACAGAATTACTTATGAGAATTTATTTTGTTTCGTTGGCTTTATTGGTGGCAACCGCCAGTTTTGCCCAGCAAAGACCCCAAAATCCTAACCCCACTCCCGGAAGTCCATCCGGTGAAAATGTTCGTGCAAACGGCGGAATGCCTGGAATGGGTGGCCCCAATGCCCCAAAACCCAGTCCCAAACCTTATAAAGAAGTCATTACAGACAAAGCCGTTAGTAGTAAAGGCCTCTTTACCGTACATAAAGTAGATGACAAATACTATTTCGAAATCGCTGATAGTATTATGGGACGAGAGATCTACGCGATTACCCGTTTTGCTAAAGTACCAGGTGGTGCCAGTGTTTATGGTGGTGGTGAAGTGAACAAACAAACATTGAAATTCGAAAAGGGACCAAGCAATAATGTATTCCTAAGAGTTGTTACCCTGATTAGTATGGCCGACTCTAGCAACAATATTTCAAAAGCCGTTTCTAATTCCTATCTAGACCCTATCGGAGCTGCATTTGACGTTAAAGCATATGGCAAAGATTCTACCAGTACCGTTATTGAAGTAACCGATTTCTTTAAGGGAGATAATCAGGTGGTAGGCCTTGACCAAAGCGATAAACGCCAGTTTAGCCTTGCTGCCATTGCGCCAGATCGTTCATATGTTCAGTCGATCCGCACTTATCCTATCAATACAGAGATCAAAACCGTAAAAACCTATACTACCAGCCCCGCTTCACCAATGGGTGGAATGGGGGGAGGATCACCTTTTCCTGGCGGTCAGGGCTTCACCGCTGCTTCTAGAGCCGGTGCCGTTACCATCGAATTAAATACTTCGATGCTCTTATTGCCTAAGACACCTATGACTCCTCGTCTCTACGATCGCAGAGTAGGTTACTTTACCGACCGCTATGTATTATATAGTGATGATCAACAAAAAGTTGATAAAAAAGAATTTGCAGTTCGCTGGAAATTAGAGCCGAAACCAGAAGATCTTGATAAATATAAGAACGGTGAATTGGTTGAGCCTATCAAACAAATCGTTTACTATATCGATCCGGCTACCCCAAAACAATGGCATAAACCATTGATCGATGGCATTAACGACTGGCAGAAAGCTTTTGAGAAAGCTGGATTTAAAAATGCGATAGTTGGAAAGGAATGGCCAGCAGACGATAGCACGATGAGCTTGGAAGATGCACGTTTTTCTGTGATCCGCTACCTAGCTTCTGATATTGAAAACGCTTCGGGTCCGCAAGTACACGACCCACGCAGCGGAGAAATTCTTGAAAGCCATATCAACTGGTATCACAATGTGATGAAACTCGTACATGATTGGTACCTGATCCAAACCGCAGCTGTAGATGTAAGAGCAAGAAAAATGAAATTCGATGATGATCTAATGGGACAATTAATTCGTTTCGTTTCTTCTCATGAAGTGGGACATACACTAGGCCTTCGCCATAATATGGGTAGTAGTAGTAAAACACCCGTTGAAAAATTAAGAGATAAAGCATGGGTTGAAGCGAATGGACATACAGCTTCTATAATGGACTATGCGCGATTTAACTACGTGGCACAGCCTGAAGATAATATCAGCGAAATTGGATTATTCCCTCGCATTGGCGACTACGATAAATGGGCACTAGAGTGGGGTTATAAGTATACTGGTATTACTGATCCTGAGCAGGAATTAAAAGTCACTAACAAATGGGTGATCGATAATCTTTCTAAAAATCCAAGATTATGGTTTGGTGGAGAAGGCCGCAGTGCCGATCCTCGCGCGCAAACGGAAGACCTTGGCGACAATAGTATGAAGGCCAGCGAATATGGCATTAAGAATCTGAAAAGAATCATTGTGGCAATTCCTGAGTGGACCAAAGAAGAAGCAAATCCTTACGAGAACCTCTCTGATATCTATACCCAATTGATTGGTCAGTATTCACGCTACGTTGGTCACGTTTTAAGAAATGTTGCTGGTGTTAATGAGACTTTCAAAACAATCGAAGAAGCTGGCGATATTTATGAGCCTACTTCTAAAGCAATGCAAAAAGAAGCCATCGCTTTTCTGAACAAACAATTGTTTGAGACACCTAATTGGTTATTAGATAAAAACATTCTAAATAAAATTGCAAATCCAATTTCTTTAGAAACTATTCAATCTATACAAGCTAGTGCAGTAAATAGTTTGTTGGATGGACAACGTTTGTTCAGACTCGTTGAAGCAAATAATCGCTTTGGAAATACTACTTATAATATTATTGAAATGTTGGGTGATTTACATAAGGGGATCTTTAGCGAATTGAGCGGCAATAAACCAATCGATGGCTATAGAAGAAATATCCAAAAAGTTTTTGTTGAGAAACTTATTGATATGGTTGATCCTACACCAATGATCACCATTAGTATGGGTGGATTTGGCGGACCAGCACCGGTTAACGTTAAGTATACCGATGTGATCTCTGTAGCAAAAGGAGAATTAAAAGCCTTACAAACTGAAATCAACGCTGCTGCAAATAGCAGTACCGATAAGATCAGTAAGTATCATTTACAAGATCTGGCTGACCGAATCAAGAAAGGCCTGGATCCTAAATAATCAATACAACTTTTAAAAAAATGAAGCCGTCCCGCTCCCGAGTACTCGGGAGGGACGGCTTTTTTTATGCATGCACTCTATGTTTCAATACCTTTGTTCAAATTAATTGCATGAAATGGCTATTTGTATCGTTAAGTTTTCTTTTTTGTTTTCAGCTTTCTGCGCAAAAAAATAAGACTGTTATAGGCTATCTGAGAGATAGTGTTACACATGCCCCAATTGTATTAGGGAGTGTTACCAATAACAATACACACGAAACGGTGATGAGCGGCAATAGCGGTCGCTTTAAAATCCATATCAAAGAGAACGAAGTACTCTCGTATGCAGCTGTTGGTTATCATTTCGACACAGTGCAGTTTGTTCATAAACTAGCAATGCAAGATAGTATTGACATTTTTGCGTCTCCCCTTTTACATGACCTTGGTAATGTTACCGTAAGCTCAAAAGGCATGTCTGCCTATCAGATGGATAGTATGGAAAGAAGAAACGATCTTTTGCACGATATGGTTTCTTATAAAAAGCCAACATTTGCTTTATCTAATTCGGGTGCTGGTTTAGGGATTAGTATTGATCGTTTTTCTAAACACGAAAAAAGCAAACGTAAAGCGCTCGATTTTTTTGAAGCACAGGAAAAAGAAGAATATATCAACTATCGTTACTCCACAAAATTGGTGGAAGAGAGCACCGGATTTAAAGACGAAATATTACGCAATTTTATACAACAGAGTAGACCAAGCTATGATTGGCTGCGTGCCAATACAAGTTCAGAAGATATCCTCTATTATATCAACGATCAACTGAAGAAATTTTCTGGTAAATAATTATTCGTAACGTAATGCTACGATAGGATTTAATTTGGCGGCTTTCATTGCGGGGTAAATACCTGCGGCTAATCCTACAATAGAACAAATTACAATTCCTAAAACCACCCAGAACCAAGGTATTACAAACCCTGTTTTTAAGACCATCGAAAATATATTGCCCACTAGTACCCCTAAAATAATTCCGAAAAAGGCACCTAACATGCTAATGATAATACTTTCAAAAAGAAACTGCTGACGAACATTCTTACTCTTTCCTCCTATTGCTTTGATCAATCCAACTTCTTTGGTTCTTTCGTTTACTGCCACCAACATAATATTCATCAAACCAATAGCGGCACCGATCAAAGTAATCAAACCAATCGCACCAGCAGATCCGGTAATGCTACTCAAGAATCCAATGAACATTTCTGCAAACTTATCGCTCTTCTCTAATGCAAAATTGTCTTCATCAACAGGTTGCAATTTTCTTACACTTCTAAACACAGATGTAGCTTCTCCATCAGCTACATTCAACTCATTCACATTCTGTACCATTACGCCGATCATGTAAGATGGACTTCCATTGGTAAACCTTCTGAGGTTTGTGAATGATGTGATAACCACATCGTCCTGACGCAACATGGCACTCGAACCTTTTTCTTTTAACAATCCAATTACCCGATAAGGAACACTTCCAATTCGAATTATTTTTTCAATGCATTTTTCGGGCTTATCGCCGAACAATTTATTGGCCACACTAGAACCGAGTATACACACATTTCTTCCGCTCTGCAAGTCGAGTCCATTTACATTTCTACCTTGAATAAGGGTATAGCCATTTACATCCAGATAATTCTCATCGCCCCCCATAATCACAATATTGGGGTTCGTTTTCTTTTCTAAATAATGTATTTCTTGCCCCCCGGGTCCACGGCGATATACGGTAGATACAGCCCCAGGAAAACTAAAAGCAGCTTTAAAAGCCGTTGCCTCTTCCATACGAATTGGCTTACCTAAATTCGATTTCTTTTCTTTTTTTGCGCCTTTCTTTGCTTTCGAAAACTCATCTCTATTGCCACCTCCGCCCATGCGGAAGTTAGATTCTTTGAATCGGATACTAAATGAATTGGCACCCATGAACGAAAAGCTTTCTTTCAGGCTCTGATTCATTGCTTGAATAGCAGTAATGATACCGATCAATGCCATAATTCCAAAGGCAATGATGGCTACAGTAATGCTTGTTCTAAGCAAATTGCTTCGAACGTTACGCCAGGCTAAACTTAAAGAATCGAGAGTGGTCATGCAGTATTAGATTATTCCTTCAATGGATTAAAGGTAATCGAGATTCTGCTTTTGAAAGAAACTGCGCTTATAAATGTGAGGAGCGGTTAAAAATAGAAATAATTGAGCAATACAGAGGGTAGCACACCAATTAAAACGATTAAAGCCGCTACAAAAATCAATCCTGCCTTAAATCCAACAGTGATTTCTGCCGTTTCTGCCACGCCTTCTTTGAAGTACATGGATTGTATCACCCTGAAATAATAATAGACACTCACAGCCGCAAAAAGTACCGCTACGATAACCAACCAAAGTCCGCTTCCGGTTTTGATAACACTTGCCAACATATAGTATTTCGCAAAGAAACCAGCAGTTAATGGAATCCCCGATAATGATAATAAACAGATGGTAGTTGTGAGGGCAAGAACGGGTTCCGTTTTAGCTAATCCATTAAAACCATCCAAAGTATAGTCTTTCATTTTGATCAATACCGCAAAAATGCCAATGGTCGCAAGGCTATAGGCTGCAGCATATAAAAGGATGCCCTCTTTTGCCACATCGTTTGCAGCATACAAAGCAAACAGCATAAATCCTGCCTGTGCAATACTTGAATAAGCCAACATGCGCTTGACGCTCTGTTGAAATACTGCTGTAATATTTCCAATCAATAAAGTAGCAATGATCACGAACGACAATAAGATCTTCCAAGTGGGTCCGAGTATGGCCGACTGCCCTTCTAGTAAACGGATAAAAGCAAAGAAACCTGCAGCTTTTACAATTGTTGCCATGAATGAAGTAAACACACTAGGCGCTCCATCATACACGTCTGGCGTCCAGAAATGGAAGGGGGCAGCAGAAACTTTAAAACACATCGAAACGAATAACAATAAGATCCCTGCAATTTCTAAGTAAGAAGCTTTTGGAACTGCAGTGGTTCCATTTGGAGTAGTAATGATAGATGGAGAAACGATTCCAAAAGAACCAGTTGCACCATATACCAACGCAATACCCATTAACATGATTCCTGCAGTGAATGCACCCATTAAAAAATATTTCAGTGAGGCTTCATTACTTTTCAAATTGCGCTTATCTGAACCAGTTAAAATATATAATGGGATCGACAATATTTCAATCCCTAAGAACAACATCAATAAACTATTGAAACCACATAGAATACTCACACCACATAAAACAAAAAATATCAGCGCAAAATATTCGGCCGGATAATTACCTGCGGTCTCAATATCTTTTCCACTGAGTATTACATAGATCAGTGTTGCTGCAATTGCAATGCTATTAAAGAATAATCCGAATTTTTGAAAACGTAATAATTCGTGACTGTTTACTACCACAGTGTATACACCATAAGTTTGAAACAGGTTTGCTAACAATAGCAACACTAAGCCAGCAATGGCTATATACTTTAATGTTGATTTATTCTTGAGTAAGATGCCGCTAAACATCATTACTACACCTAATAAAGTCGAAACTATAATTGCGTTCATAATTACTTATCTTAAAAACCTCTTTCGAAGTCTGTGTTCAATTAACGGTTAGCGAATATGGCACTCACGGTATCTTTTGTTAGATCGATCATTGGTTGTGGATATACACCCATTACCAAAACAATAATCACCAATATGCTCAATACCCATTGTACATTGCCACTTACTTCCTCAGCTTGCAAAGTCTTTTCAACTGTGTTGCCATAGAATATTTTTTGAATGGTATTCAGTGTATATACAGCTGCCAGAATAATGCTAATACCTGCAATCGCAGCGATCCAAACATTATATTGGAACAATCCATTAAACATTAAGAACTCACCCACAAATGCATTTGTTAATGGCAGTGCTACATTTGCCAATGCCATCACCACAAACAAAATAGCCAATACGGGAGCTTTCTGAGCAAGTCCGCCTAACTCACTGAATTTGCGGGTTCCCAATTGTTGCTCAATCACATCTGCCACAATCCATAATCCAATAACATTGATCCCGTGATTGAACATCTGGATCATTACTCCTTCCAAACCAATTTGATTCTGTACAAAAATTGCAGCACACATTAAACCGATATGCGCAATAGATGAATAGGCGATCAAACGTTTAATATCATCCTGACGAATCGCAATGAGCGATGCATAAATCATTCCTATTACTGAGAGAACAATCACAAACATACTGTGCGACTGAACACCCAATGGCAGCATTGGAACCAACCAACGGATCACGGCAAAGAGCCCCATCTTCACCATCACGCCACTTAAGATCATGGTAGTTGCAGTAGGAGATTGCTCATATGCATCAGGCTGCCAGGTATGAAATGGAAAGATTGGCATCTTAATGGCGAATGCAATAAAGAATAAAGCAAATACACCATTCTGTTGATGAGCCGATAAATTAGCATGATAAAAACTCTGCATTGCAAAAGAATGGTCAGGAGTTTGTGCATACACATATAATAAGCCAACCAACATTAATAAAGAACCAATGAATGTATAAACGAAGAATTTAAAAGTAACAGCAATTCTTTTTTCACCTCCCCAGATAGAACAAAGAAAATAAACTGGGATCAATGCTAATTCCCAGAAAAAATAAAATAACAATGCATCTGATGCCAAGAAAACCCCAAGCAATCCTGCCTGCGTTAATAGCATCAACCCGTAAAATGCAGAAGAACGTTGATATACATTTTTATAGGTTGCTGCAAAAACTACCGGAAAAGAAATGGCAGTTAACAGGCAAAGCATTTTGCTCATCCCATCTTGTAATAAACTAAAACGGCTTCCCAATCCTGGTAACCAGGCAGCATCATAGGTCAATGCGCCTTTAGTAAAGACAGCCATTAACGACAATACCAATGTAGCCAATGCAGACACAAGGGCAAGAGCCTTAGATGAAGGCGAATCTTTTAGCAGAAATACTGCTAGTCCGCTCAACAATGGAATCAATATCAGTAAAAGAGGAATCATATATTTTCTTTAACGCCTAGGCCATTTTAAATAAACGGTTTAAATAATACACGATGGTGATATCATTAAACCAAACCAATACAAATACAACGATTGCCAATACCATAATTAGTAAATAGTTACCTACCTGTCCGCTCTGCATCAAACGTAATTGTCTTGAACCGTAGCCCACTAATTTACCCACGCCATTCACAGCACCATCTATCACATTCTTCTCTACAAAATTCTTACAAAATCCGCCTATTGCACTGAATGGATTTACAATTACCGCATCGTACAATTCATCGACATACCATTTGTTCTCTAAAACTTTTGCAATACCGGTATTCTCTTCTGTGGTTGCTTGATATTTTTTATAGCTATTCACTGCATATAAAATCACTGCAATGATCAATACTGTTGAAACAATTAGATAAGTCCACTCTACAGATGCTTCTAAATGATGTTGCGCTGCAATTGCGGTAGAACCTGCAAAAATTGGGGCTAAGAAATGTTCCAAGCTATGTGCATCTTTTGCAAACAATTCTGGAATTCCTACAAAACCAGCAACAACCGATAAGATTGCCAATATGATTAAAGGAATGGTCATTGCAGATGGACTCTCATGCACATGATGTTCTTGATCATGTGTACCTCTAAATCCTCCTAAGAAGGTTAAAGTATACAAACGGAACATATAAAAAGCGGTCATTAAAGCGCCACCTAATCCTACATAATAGTAGATCGGATTTTTTGCTAATGCTGCCATTAAAATTTCATCTTTCGAAAAGAAACCTGAGAATGGAGGAATTCCTGCAATGGCTAAGCAGGCTAATAAGAAAGTGATATGCGTAATTGGCATGTATTTTTTTAATCCACCCATTTGTCGAATATCCTGTTCGTGGTGCATGGCATGAATTACAGAACCAGCTCCTAAGAATAATAATGCTTTGAAGAATGCATGGGTCATTACGTGGAACACCGCTCCAGTATAAGCGCCAACACCAAGACCTAAGAACATATATCCTAACTGACTAACTGTTGAGTAAGCCAATACTTTTTTAATATCGTTTTGCTTGATCGCAATGGTTGCTGCAAAAATGGCCGTTGTTAAACCTACAACCGCAACTAATGTTTGGGTTGCTGGCGCCATTGTGTAGAGGATATTACTTCTAGCGATCATATAGATACCAGCTGTAACCATGGTAGCAGCGTGGATCAATGCAGATACAGGGGTTGGACCCGCCATCGCATCTGGTAACCAAGTATACAATGGGATCTGCGCACTCTTACCCATAGCACCTACGAATAATAAAACTGTGATCGCTGTAATATCGAAAGAAGATAAATTTCCAACTTGGGCAAATACATCTGTAAAAGTGGTAGTTCCTAATTTAAAAATCAACCAGAACACAGCTAATAAAAATCCAAGATCACCGATCCTGTTCATTACAAATGCTTTTTTAGCAGCATAGTTGAAATTATTATTCTTGAACCAAAATCCGATCAATAAATAAGAACACAAACCAACGCCTTCCCATCCAATAAACATGATCACATAGTTGGCACCTAATACCAATAATAACATCGAGAAAACGAACAGATTCAAGTAAGCGAAATACCGGCCAAAATGCTGAGGCTCTTCCTCATGCATATAGGCAGTTGAATAAAGGTGAATTAAGAATGCTACACCCGTAATGATCAACAGGAATAGTGCAGAAAGTTGGTCCACCTGAAATGCAAAAGGAATTACCAAACTCTTCACGGAAATAAAATTGAAGAGTGTAATTACCGAAGCACCATTTGCTTTTACATCAAAGAATACCAATACGCTTACTACAAATGAAGCAAGTATTGCGCCGCTGCCAATAATGCCGATCAAAGATTTCGACAATGATTTCCTTCCCAATCCATTGATCAGAAAACCCAGCAGGGGAAATAGCGGAATTAAATAAACAAGTTTACTCATAATAAGGAAAGCCTGAAACCCTTACATGCAAGCATGAAGAGGAAACAGTATTTTAATTTTTCAATCTGTTCAAAAAGTTAATATCAACCGAATGCGTATTTCTAAACAACATTACAATAATGGCGAGTCCCACACTTACTTCTGCAGCAGCCACCACCATAATGAAGAATACAAATAATTGTCCGTCTGTACCTACTGTTGAAGCCTTATCAGAAATAGTTGCCGCAGCTAAATGCATTTTCGAAAATGCTACCAGCAGTAAGTTCACTGCATTAAACATTAACTCGATACACATGAATACGACAATCACATTACGGCGTGTTAACGCACCAATAATGCCGATGCTAAATAAAGCTAAACAGAGGTAGATATAATATTGTATTGGCATAACCTAATTTGATCTTTATTAATCTTTTTTACCCAAAACTATTGCACCAACCATGGCACTTAAAAATAATACACTGGTAATTTCAAATGGTACTACATAATCGCTAAACAATACCCTTCCTAAATTCTTGATCAACCCAATATCGCCACCAGTGGTCATTGCAACTTTTGTTTTCATATCAGTTGCTTGTCTTACCAACGAAACCAATACCATCAAGAAACATCCGCCAGAAATTACACCGGCTAGTTTCATCCACAATCCTTTTTGCGGTTCGTTCTGTTGATTTAAGTTCATCAACATGATCACAAATAAGAACAATACCATAATAGCCCCTGCATATACGATGATATTTACAATGGCTAAGAATTGCGCATTGAGTAAAATGTAGTGCGCCGAGATGGCAAAGAAAGTAACCACCAACCACAGCACGCTATATATGGGGTTCTTACTGATCAAAACCATGATGGCACTAAAAATGGCCACCGCACTTAAAAAAAAGAATAATATTTCTGTAGTACTCATTGTTGCTTTAATTAGTAGTTGATCTGTTGTATCAACCAGTAATTGTAATTATTAATTGCTCCTTGAAGGTCCCTTCGCTTTTGCAAATCCTTCTGGATCTGTCAAAGGATTTGGAATAACAAGGTCATCCTTACCATAAATAAATCCTGAACGATTATAGTTTGCTGGTGCAAAAGTTTCACTTAAGAAAATGGCTTCTTTCGGACAAGCTTCCTCACAAAGTCCGCAGAAAATACAACGCAGCATATTGATCTCATACTTCGCTGCATATTTCTCTTCGCGATACAAATGTTCTTCACCCGGCAAGCGTTCTGCTCCTTCCATTGTAATGGCTTCGGCAGGACAAGCTACAGCACACAATCCACAAGCAGTGCAACGCTCTCGACCCTCTTCATCGCGATTCAAAACGTGTACGCCACGAAACACGGGACTAAACTCACGCGTTTTTTCCGGGTAACGAATAGTGGGTTGTTTCTTGAACATATGACTAAAAGTAATGGCCATACCCTTTAAGATACTGGGTATATATAGGCTTTCGATGAATGTCATCGGCTTGCGGCTTACTTCTTGTGCTCTATTAGTTAGTGCCTCCATGTAATAAATCTCTTTTCTTGCAAAAATATTTTTAATCCTATCCGAAATATAAAATCCATGCACCAGTAGCCAGCATATTTGCTAGTGCCAATGGTATTAAACTTTTCCAACCTAAATTCATCAACTGATCATAACGGAAGCGCGGGATGGTCCAACGAATCCACATGAATATGAAAATGAAAATCACAATTTTAATCAGCAATGCACCAACACCTACCAGGGCTGCCATATTTTGTGGTAATATTTTTTCATCGAAGAAAGGAATATCAAATCCACCGAAATAAAGCGAAGCCATAATGGCACTGCTCATGATCATATTGATATATTCAGAAAATAAATAAAATCCTAATTTCATGGATGAATACTCTTGGTGGTATCCAAAGTTTAATTCGTTCTCTGCTTCTGGTAAATCGAAAGGTGTTCTATTACACTCGGCCATTGCACAAATAAAGAACAACAAAAATCCCAAAGGTTGATAAGCAATATTCCACAAATGACCAGGCGCCATTTGTTGGTTCACGATTTCTCTTAGGCTTAAAGTATTGGTAGTCATCAATAATGCGATTAACGCAATACCCATGGCCAACTCATAACTAATTGCTTGTGATGCTCCGCGCAATGCAGCCATCAAAGAGAATTTATTATTCGAAGCCCATCCGCCAATCATGATCCCATACACACCCAAACTCACAACTCCAAACACATATAAGATACCAATATTGATATCTGCAATTTGCAAATCAATTTCTCTGCCAAATAAATGCACACTGCTTCCCCAAGGGATTACCGCACAAGTCATTAAAGCAGCGGTCATTGCTAAACCCGGACCCAATATAAATAAGGCCTTATTGGAAGAGCTAGGAATGATCTCTTCTTTCATAATCAACTTTAATCCATCAGCCAGAGGTTGAAATAGACCAAAGGGACCAGCTCTTTCTGGACCTGGACGGTCTTGCAATATAGCAGCCACTTTACGTTCTGCAAATGTGGTGTAGAGTGCAATACCCAGACTCGCAAAAACGATGATGACAATCAACACCAGTTTTTCGAGTACCAATAACATATCTAAAGAAAGTAGTGTCATGATCTATTATCAATTAGTCTTTGTTAGAATTAAAATTGTTGGAATGTGAAGGCCCCATAATAGAACTCAAATTATTATTAGGCTGATTCACTTCACTCACAGAATGAATATCCATCAATAGTCTTGGCGATCTTCCATGAAGTACCTTATTGATCGTTTCATTCGGTATTGTTTGTCCCACGTTTCCAGCATAGTGCCCTTGTGCAATTACAGAATGGCGGTCGATCAATCTTGGTCCTTCGATTACCCAATCGCTAGTATTCTTTTTCTCAAATCTGCAGTCGTTACAGATCCACTCTTCCACTTCACCCCACTCATCTTTACGGGCAGTAACACGGTATACTTCATCTCCTCTATTCCATAAAGTTACTTTACCGCTGCAAGTTGGACAGTCGCGATGTGCATCCATTGGTTTTAAGAACCAAACCCGATTCTTGAATCGGAAAGTTTTATCGGTGAGTGCTCCAACGGGACAAACATCAATTACATTTCCAATAAAATCATTGTCCAAATTTTTCTCAATAAAAGTTGCGATCTCTGAATGATCTCCGCGATCTAAAATACCATGAACACGTTTATTGGAGAGTTGATCTGCAGCAAATACACAACGATAGCAAAGAATGCAACGCGTCATGTGTAACTGGATATATTTTCCTAGGTCGTGTTTTTTAAAAGTTCTGCGCTGAAACTCATATCGTGTACCATCTTTACCATGTTCGTAGCTTAGATCTTGCAAATGACATTCACCTGCTTGATCACAAATCGGACAATCCAATGGATG
>CAIJLK010000165.1 GCA_903821465.1 uncultured Bacteroidota bacterium
AAAAATCTGAACAGGATGGTTTAAATACAAAATGTTTTACAACACAAACTGTATTTTTTGATTATGATCATGATGGAGATTTAGATTGTTACATACTCAATCAATCTCATAGTCCGCATAGCAATATTGTTGATACAAGTGCAAGAAGAAAATACGATAGTCTCTCTGGCGATCGATTGTATAGAAACGATCTAAAAACAACGGGAAAGTTTACAGACGTATCTGCACAAGCTGGAATTTCTCAGAGTAGTCTGGGGTATGGACTTGGTATTTCAGTAGCAGATTTGAATAACGATGGTTGGGATGATATTTATGTGGGAAACGATTTTCACGAAAACGATTATTACTATATCAACCAAAAAAACGGAAGCTTTAAAGAAGAAGGATCTAAGCACTTTAAATATTATAGTCGTGCTAGTATGGGTAACGATATAGCAGATTTTAATAATGATGGTCAGTTAGATCTAGTAACAGCTGACATGCTACCCTCTGATGAAAAATTTTTAAAAACTTATGGTAGCGATGAAAACGCAGATATCTATAAAATAAAACTGGAGATGAATGGTTTTCAAAAACAGTATTCCAGAAATATGCTGCAAATGAATAATGGCAATGGAAATAGTTTTAGCGAAACTGGTTTAATGAGTGGAGTGAGTGCTACGGATTGGAGTTGGAGTCCGCTTTTTGCTGACTTTGATAACGATGGCAAAAAAGATCTTTTTATTACTAGCGGAATCTTGAAACGCCCTGTTGATCTTGACTACGTGAACTATATCTCTGATATGCAACGAACTAAAGGACTAAATACAACCAATAAATACGACAAACAAGCAATAGAAGCAATGCCTGATGGTAGTTCTCATCCTTATTTATTTATGGGTGATGGGGGCCTTAATTTTAAGGATAAAAGCATAGAATGGGGAATCGGCAAAATGAAAGGGTATTATACAGGTGCTGCCTATGCAGACCTTGATAATGATGGCAATTTGGATATGGTTATCAATGCCATCAATTCTCCCGCAGTGATTTTAAAGAATAATTCGCCAAAGAAAAATTATATAACCATTTCTTTTACTGGCGATAGTATGAACAGCTTTGGTATCAGTACAAAAGCATATATTTTTGATAAGGGAAGAATGCAATATCAAGAACTCATGCTTACGAGAGGTTTCCAATCCTCTTCAGAACCACGCTTGCATTTTGGTTTAGATTCCACAAAAATAATTGACAGTATCTTAATTGTTTGGCCAAATCAGAAATATCAAACCATTAAAAATATTTCAACTAACCAACAATTAAAGGTTGCTCAAAAAGATGCATCAGGAATATTTAATCATGATGCCTATTTTAAACCAGCTGCTGAATTATATACTGATATAAGTAATAAGGTCAAAATAAATTGGCAACACCATGAAAATCCCTTTTTTGATTATAATGTACAATACTTGATCCCACATGCGGAATCAACACGCGGGCCAAAATTAGCAGTAGCCGATGTAAATGGAGATGGGTTAGACGATTTTTATGTATGTGGTGCTTCTGGTTCTTTAGGTACTTTAATGATTCAAACAAAAGACGGAAAATTTATTCCTACACCGCTGAAGGTTTTTGATAGGATCAAAATGACAGAAGAAGTAGATGCTGTTTTCTTAGATGCAAACAATGATGGGTTTCTAGATCTTTATGTTGTTAGCGGTGGAAATGAATATGGAGATGGTAACCCTGCACTATTGGACCAATTGTATTTGAATGATGGGAAAGGTAATTTTTCACAATCTCTTAATACAATTCCTAAAATCTATACAAATAAATCCTGTGTAGCTGTAGCAGATTTTGATAAAGATGGAGATATGGATTTGTTTGTTGGTGGCTTAGCAGATGCCAAAAAATTTGGAATTCCACAAAACTCCTATTTGTTGGTAAACAATGGGAAAGGTAATTTTACAAAAGCTGATCTATCCACAATTCAATTAGATAGTTTGGGTATTGTTACTACTGCCACATTTACCGATCTTAATAAAGATGGCTGGCCAGATTTGGTTGTTTCAGGTGAATGGATGCCAATGAAAATATTTATGAATCACCAGGGAAAATTTACAGAAACAGAAATTCCAAAATCAACAGGCCTTTGGCAAACAATATACTCGACAGATGTAAATGGAGATGGATTTCCTGATTTATTGGCAGGTAACTGGGGACAAAACTCAAAATTGTTCGCCGGTAAAAACGGACCACTGAAGCTCTACGTAAAAGACTTTGACAAGAATGGTTCCCTCGAGCAAATCATGTGTTATACAATTGATGGAAAAGAATATACTTTTTTAGCAAAAGACGAATTAGAAAAGGCATTGCCCGTTTTAAAAAAAGCGTACTTAAAATATAGTGAAGTGGCTGGGAAAACAGTTCAGTATATGTTCTATGATCTATTCACAGATTATCTAGAATTGAAAGCCGAAAGCCTAAATTCCGCTTGCTTTATGAATGACGGGAAAGGGAACTATTCAAAAATTGATTTACCCCAAATGCTTCAACTATCACCTATTTTCTCTTTTACAAATTCAACTTCAAATGCAGGAGGTAGTTATTTAGCTGCAGGAAATTTTTATGGAGTAATACCATATGAAGGTAGATACGATGCACTCTTGCCTACCAATTTTTCTTTTAATCAAAATCAATTTCTAACTGGATCACGCATGCCTAATGTTGATGGAGAAGTAAGAGATGCCAAATGGATTAGATATGCTGGTGGTAAACAAGTGTTGGTAATTGCAAGAAATAATGCGGGACTTTTATTCTTACAAAAAGGAAAATAAATCATTAATTAAAACAAAATAATGAGACTGATTAAAATCAAATATTTTATTTTTTGTTTCATAATCAATATTACTGCAATAGGATGTGGCAAACAGTCGCAAGGCGCAACTTCCCCCCCAGTTGTTCCACCTCCTGTATTTGTTTTGAATAGTCTGGAAATAAATAATAGTAGTATTCCTTTTGGTTCAACCAGTTATAGTATTCCAAGAAATACAATTGTAAAATTATTTTTTAATGCTGCAGTTGATAAAAACTCTGTGACAAGTGCCAATGTTTTGATTACTGAAAATGGCATTACAAGTGTTGCTGCAAACTTGACCTACGAAAAAAATGATAGCGTAATTGTAATTGCAGCAACCACTTCTCTAAAGGGACTTACCCGCTATTTTATAACCGTTGATAATAGTATACAGTCAGTACAAAAATCTAAACTAACCACTGTAGTTAATTCTCCCTTTATTACTCAAATTGATTCAACAGATAAGTTTACACAGATATTGGATAGTGAACTACTCGATTTAATACAGAAACAAACTTTTAAATATTTCTGGGACTTCGCACATCCAGTTAGTGGATTGGCAAGAGAGCGTAACAATGGCAATAATGAAGTAGTAACAACAGGAGGATCTGGATTTGGAATCATGTCAATACCAATTGCCATTAATAGAAATTTTATTACTCGTGCTCAAGGACTTGTTAGAATGCAAACGATTGTAGCATTTTTAAAAGATAAAGCCGCAAAATTCCACGGCGCATTTCCTCATTGGATCAATGGCACAGATGGTTCTGTAATTCCTTTTAGTACCAAAGATGATGGTGCAGACCTGGTTGAAACATCCTACCTCATGGCAGGGTTACTTACCGCACGCCAATACTTTAATGGTACCGATAATGCTGAAACCAATTTGCGTACCGACATTAATACCCTCTGGGATGCGGTTGAATGGAGTTGGTTTAGACAAGCCAATCAAAATGTGCTGTATTGGCATTGGAGTCCGAAATATAATTGGGACATGAATCATAAGATCGAAGGTTGGAACGAATGTTTAATTACTTATATCCTAGCTGCATCTGGTAATAAAGATTCCATCCCATCAATCGTGTACCAAAATGGTTTTACAAGAAATGGTGCTATGACAAATGGCAATAACTATTATGGTTATCCTTTGCCACTTGGTTCTGCACAGGGTGGCCCCTTATTTTTTTCACACTATTCTTTTCTTGGAATTAATCCAAACGGATTGAGTGACACCTACGCCAATTATCAAACACAGGTTGTGAACCACAGCAAAATCAACTATAGTTACTGTGTAGCAAACCCCCATGGAAATTATGGGTATAGTAATCAGTGCTGGGGCCTAACAGCAAGTGACATTCCGAATGGATATACAGCTAGTGAACCAAATAATGATGTAAGTGTGATTGCACCAACTGCAGCCATTTCTTCTTTACCATATACTCCAGTAGAAAGTATGAATGCTTTGAAGTTCTTCTATTATAAACTAGGTGATAAAATATTTAAAGACTATGGATTTGTTGATGCGTTTAGTTTACAAAATTTATGGTATGCACCTTCTGCACTTGCAATTGATCAAGGCCCTGAAATAATTATGATCGAAAATTATAGAACGCAGTTGATTTGGAATTTATTAACCAGCGTGCCTGAAATAAAAAGAGGCATGAAACGCTTAGGTTTCACTGCCCCTTATTTATAATAATAAAAGCTGATTATTATTATTTCAATTCTTTCAGCAAGGTATTGATGGCAGCTTCCAATTGCTGGTCTTTTCCCTTGCTCATGATATCATACTCATTCATTACTTTAATGTCCGGTTCTGTAGGGGAGTTTTCTAAATAACGACCCTTCATATTTTTCACACCAATAGGTGGTACACCCCATCAGTCAAAGATAGGCAAGCATGCCTACAAGTTTTTATTTACTGATTACAATGCTGGTTGGGGTTGGTCCAACAATACCAGCTGCATCATTGGCAAGTTTAAGAGATTCTTGAATTTGTGAAAATACATCTCCAAAATTTGCTTCCAGTGTAAAAGGTCGTAAGCCAAGCGTAATACCCCCTGCAATACTAATCACACTAACAGTTGCAGCTGGATCTTTCAATACCAATGGATTGGTATTCATAATATCAAGTGCAATCTCCTTCGCCTTATCAATATTGGTATCACCTGCAAGCAAAACATTTATATCAACCCGAAGGCTTCCATGTTTTGTATAATTGATGATGGTGCCGTTACTTACTGCACCATTAGCCAGAATGATTGTTTTATTTTCTCCAGTAAGTAAGATGGTGTTGAAGATCTGAATTTCAAGAACCACACCTTTTTGTCCGCCCGTTTCAATTAAGTCGCCCGTCTTAAAAGGTTTGAATACCAAGATCAAAACTCCTCCAGCAAAATTTGCCAGCGATCCCTGAAGCGCAAGACCAACAGCCAGACCCATTGCGCCGATAATGGCTACAAATGAAGTGGTTTCAATGCCCAGTCTGCCAGCAACTGTGATCAATAACAAAACTTTTAAACCAACAGAAACCATACTAGTTAAAAATGATTGCAATGAAGCATCCACTTTTCTTTGATTCATCGTTTTTTTTGCCAGTTTTGAAGTCCAATTTATAATGGTTAATCCTATAATGAATATCAATAAAGCGGAGATCAATTTTAGTCCGAAGCCAAGTACCCAGTTTTGCAAAAATGTTGTGAAGAAATTTAGTTTGTCCATTTTATTATTTTTAGAGGCTGCAAAATAAAAAAAAATGACTACTTAAAACCTTCGCTTCAAATAGTCATTGTATGGTTTTATGATTTAAAACAAAATTTAGAATGATTATTAATAGCAATGCCACCTCGTCACAACTACTCGTCTATTATTTCAATTCTTTCAGCAAGGCATTGATGGCCGCTTCCAATTGCTGGTCTTTTCCCTTGCTCATGATATCATACTCATTCATTACTTTAATGTCCGGTTCTGTAGGGGAGTTTTCTAAATAACGACCCTTCATATTTTTCACACCAATAGGTGGTACACCCCAACGGATATTTCCCTCCTGCAATACTTCCCAACCTGCCCAAGTACAGGTACCCGGAACAGGCATTCCAACCAGTTTTCCAATTTGTAAATTTTGATACCCATAAGCAAAACAATGACCATCACTATAGTTCGCTTCGTTAACAAGTGCAATAGAAGGTTTGGTCCACCTGAAAGTAGGCTCAAAACTAAAAGTATGGTTGTCAGTTGCATTGACCATAAAAATCTTACCCGTTAAGAAAGCTGCTAAATCACTTACCAGATCTCCGCCACCATTAAAACGTGTATCAACTACAATGGCTTTTCGTGTTGCATATTTACCCATAATATCTTCGAATACTACGCGATAAGAACCATCATCCATTCCTGGAATATGTACATAGCCCAATTGTCCACCGCTTAAACGATCTACTTCTTCCTGATTCTTTCTTACAAATCGTTTGTATAAGAGCCTGTTCTCTTCATTCAGGCTTATTGGTTTAACAATCAGTTCTTTTTTATTAGTGCCATCAACAATCCCAAGCAATATATTTTTACCCGCTTTGCGATTTAAATATTGCGCAAGGTCTTTATTCGGTGTGATCATTTCTCCATCAATACTTTCAATGATCATTCCGGCTTTAATATTTAAACCAGCTTTGTCTAACGGACCTTCTTTAATTAACGCTTCAATTTGAATTCCGTTTCCACTATAACTCTGTTTATAAAAAGCTCCGAGCGATGCAGTTGCGTCTCCGTTGGGGTTGGGATTATTGTAGGTTGACCAGCAATGGCTCACATTTAATTCTCCCAATAGTTCACTCAGCAATTCTGCAAACTCATAATTATCGCCGATATCTGCTAAATGCCGTTCATAGTCGGGCTTATAACTATCCCAATCCACTCCATGAAAACTAGCGGTGTAAAAAGTAGTTTTTGTTCTACGCCAAACATGCTCAAACATACATCTTCGCTCAGCTGCAATGTCTAAGTTCATTTCTCCATTAATGGCAACAGCATCTTTCTTTCCACTGGTTACATCTATTTTACTGATACTGCCATCAGCTAATAAAAAAATGTTTTTCTGCTCTTTATCCCATTCAATGGAACCACTATTGGCATTTAGCGGAACCAAAATCTTTGTCTCTTTTGTACGTGTATTGGTACTCCAAAGATTTAATCCCTTTTCAAATTTTGAAAGATAATATAATGTTTCTCCATCTTTACTCACTAAAGCATCTGCTAAATCAGAGGAATTAATAGTTAGCTTTTGTTTGCGATAAACAATGCCCTCTAATTCTACATTGATGATGCTATCTTTTTTGATTTTATTTTTTCCCGTATCTGCCTTTGCAATTTTTTCATCCTGCTCTTTTACCAACGCATATTCTTCTTTACTTAAACGAAATTTATCCCATGACTCCTGATTCATGAAAAGTGCATAGATATCGCTCTGACTGCCGCCACTATTGGCTTTGGCGTGAAGTCCATCCCGATCTGTTTCATACAATAACATCCTTCCGCCCATTGCCCATTTTGGATTCCCATCATTGAATCCGTTTTCAGTTAGATTGGTAATTTTACCTGTTCCATCAGAACTAATTAAACCAATCTCACTGTTTGATGCTTCTTCTACTGCGTAGCTGATGGCAAACCATTTTCCATCCGGACTCCATTCAAAATGTTGACCATTATCACCACCTTTCTCTAGTTCTTTATCTGTTAGAATGGTTCTGGTTTGTTTTGTGACAATGGTTAATACTTTAAGCGTTGCATGATTTTCAATAAAGGCAATTTCTTTACCGTCGGGTGAATAGGCGGGCTGATAATTTTCTTTATCGTTCGACACTAATGCTGTCTCTTTAATTAAAGTAGCCGCATAAAAATAAGGTTCTTCTTTACGTACAATTTCAGTTTGATAAATTTTCCAGCTATTGCCTCTTTCAGATGCATAGAGTAAATATTTTCCGTCGGGCGAAAAACTAACACTGCGTTCTTGCTCAGGCGTATTGGTGATGCGTTTAGTAGTACCTCCTTCCACTGCCGATACAAATACTTCTCCTCTAAATATAAATGCTACTTCTTTGCCATTGGGTGATACGGCTAATTCTCTTGCACCACCATTCACTGACATCACACGCTCATTGTTTGATTTAGCATCGGAATAAATATTGATATTTATTTTTTCGGGTTTTGCATTTGCCTGTTGGGTATACAATTCTCCGTCATAGCTATAACAGAGCGTACCATTATTTGCCATGCTTAAAAAGCGAACAGGATGTTTTTTAAAACTAGAGATCTGAGTGGACTTCCCTCCGTCGATACTCATTTTATGAACGTTAAATGAACCACTTTCTTCGCTCAGGTAATAGAAGGCCTTATCGTTATCTGTGAAGACGGGAGTTCGGTCTTCGCCTTCAAAACTGGTGATCTTTCTGTGTTTGCCAGATTTAAAATCATAGATCCAGATATCACGGGTAATAGAAGAAACATGGTGTTTGCGCCATTGTGTTTCTCCTCCTTTTTTATCATGATAGAGCATGTATTGCCCGTTCTTACTAAGTTTCACATCTTCTGCCGGCGATGTAATAACCTGTTCAACGCGCCCACCATTCACAGACACTTTGTATAATTCCGGTTGCGAATTGGTAGGATAGTTTCGGTTACTGGCATCATCTAAACGGGTGCTTCCAAATAACACCGATTTATTATCATTAGAAAATGCATAAGGATATTCGGGAGTAGAATAGTAAGTCAGTCTTTTAGCCTCACCCCCTTCTGCAGGAATTACAAATATGTCAAAATTGCCAAATCGGTCACTTGCAAATGCAATTTGTTTTCCATCATTACTCCAAACAGGCATGAAATCATGCGCTTCATGTAAGGTTAATGGGATGGCTGTACCACCACTGCTAGCCACGCGATAGAGATCCCCTTTATAAGTAAACACTACTGTTTTTCCATCGGGCGAAATAGCACTATAGCGTAGCCAATTGGGTTGTGCATTCGCTACAATTAAGTTGCCTAACAGAAATGCATATAGGAGTAATGACTTCTTCATATATTACCAATTTGAATTGAATTGTAATATAATAATAAAAGAAAACTAAGTAGGAGTTAACTCTAATTCCTATAATTTTTTGAAGAACTGATAAATTAGTCTAAGGGTTGTTTTACCTTGTACTGTGGTACAGACAGCAGCATACCAGATCTATCCTATCGGCGATCAGGGCCTAACCCTCGATTATGGAGGCGAAATGAGTGAATCAGTTAACAGAAAGATTTTTCAGTTATACAAATTATTGAAGAACGAGCATTCCGATTTAATACTTGATATCATTCCAGCTTATCATTCGATCAGTATTATTTATGATCTTCTTAAGACCAAGAAACATTCTGGTGAACATTCGGCTTATCACTATTTTGAAGTGAAATTGCAATTAGCTGAAGCGCAGTTATCTGATCTCTCCAATGAATTTCTGGAACGTACAATTGAGATCCCGGTTTGCTATGACCTAAGCCTGGCGCCCGATTTACAGGAATTGGCTTCCATGCACGGGATTTCTGCAGAGGAGCTAATTGAAATCCATTGCAGTAAAACCTATCGGGTTTATATGATCGGTTTTTTGCCTGGCTTCGCTTATATGGGAACGGTCGATGAGCGTATTGCGAGTCCGAGAAAGGCAAGTCCGCGTACAATAGTACCCGCAGGTAGTGTTGGCATTGCCGGATCGCAAACGGGCATCTATCCCTTTGCTTCTCCGGGTGGTTGGCAATTGATCGGACAAACGCCTTTACATCTTTTCGATGCATCAAAAGAGAACCCAACGCTCCTTGAACCCGGCGATCAGGTTTGTTTTCATGCAATTAGTCTTGAAGCATTCCATCACTTGAAAAATAATCAGAGCTAATGGGATTGCACATTCTAAAACCAGGTATTGCAGATAGCATTCAGGATATGGGTCGCTATGGATACCAACAATTGGGCATCCCACCCGGTGGTGTAATGGATCGTATTGCAGCAACTGTTGCCAATACTTTAGTAGGAAATAAAATTGATGAGCCGGTTTTAGAAATGCATTTTCCTGCAGCAACTATTTTGTTCGAGTCCTCTATGATGATTGCATTAACTGGTGCCGACTTTTGTGCCCAGATTAATGGAAATGAGGTATTGATCAATCAACCGATACTTGTTCCTGCAAGATCTGAATTGCGGTTTATGAAACATAAAAGAGGATCAAAAGTGTATCTATCTGTTGAGGAAGGCTTTCAAACCAGTCAATGGTTGGGTAGCAATAGCACATCTGTATTATTGCATAAAGGGGGACAAGAAGGAAGAAATTTAATCAAGAACGATCTGCTTGAATTTAATAACCAGGAGGATCTGGAAATCGATACCCTCACACATCTTCCTTGGCGTGCTAGTCTAGCTGAATTTTATTCCGATAACTTGATTGCTTTTATGCCTGGTGCCGAATATTCTCAGCTCGAAAAAATTTCTCAGACCAGTATGGTTACTAATAAATATACCGTAAGCACATATAGTAATCGGATGGGATATCGATTAGAGGGCCAAGCTTTATTATTGAGTAATAAAAAAGAATGCCTCTCTTCTGCAGTTAGTTTTGGAACGATTCAATTACTACCCAATGCACAAATGATTGTGCTCATGGCCGATCATCAAACTACTGGTGGCTATCCGCGAATTGGACATGTTGCATCAAGTTCATTGCCCACATTGGCACAAGTATCGGCAGGTGAGTTGATCCAATTTGAATTAGTTACCCGCGATGAAGCTGAAATAATGTATCTGCAACAGCAACAGAATTTGCAGCAACTACAAAATGCCTGTAACTTCCGACTACAGGAATATTTTAGAAATGAATAAAATCATTGATCTTAATTGCGATATGGGGGAGGGACTTAGCAATGATGCATTGCTGATGCCTTTGATAAGTAGTGCAAATATTGCATGCGGCTATCATGCGGGCGATGAAGAAAGCATGAAGCAAACAATAGAACTGGCTTTGCAGCATGATGTGGCAATAGGCGCACATCCGGGATTCAAAGACAAGTCAAATTTTGGAAGGATCGAAATGCCAACTACACTTCCCTATTTATTCGATCTAATTACTGAACAGATTTTCATACTCAAAAAAATTGCCGAAACATTTGGTGCAAAACTGCATCATATAAAACCGCATGGCGCATTATACAATATGGCTGCACGTGACGCCAGATTGGCTAGAACTATTGCAGCTGCTGTAAAATCAGTGGATGCCAATTATATTTTATACGGGTTAAGTGGTAGCTATTTAATTAGTGAAGCCGAAACATTAAAACTTTCCACTGCATCAGAAACTTTTGCAGACAGAAGCTATCAAAAAGATGGAAGCTTAACGCCAAGATCATTAGCCGGCGCCATGATTGAAAATGGTTCTGATAGTTTACAACAGGTTTTGCAAATGATAAATGAAAAAACTGTTAGAACTATTACCGGAGAAATCATACCTATCAATGCCCAAACAATTTGCATTCATGGGGATGGAAAGCATGCAGTAGATTTTGCAGCGCAAATCAGAAAAACATTAATAGAAAATCATATTACCATACAAACAATTTAGCGTGAAAAAATACGTGAATAGTACAGCCATCATGGGCGCTGCATTCTTAATGGCTACTTCTGCTATTGGTCCGGGTTTTTTAACACAAACAACTGTGTTTACCGAAAAATTGTTGTCCAGCTTTGGCTTTGTGATCATCATTTCTATCTTACTCGATATTGGTGCACAAATGAATATCTGGCGCATATTGGCAGTAACCGAAAAGCGCGCACAAGATCTGGCGAATGAATTATTACCTGGTCTGGGATATCTGTTAGCGGCATTGATTGTTTTAGGGGGACTAGCTTTTAATATTGGAAATATTGGTGGGTGCGGACTCGGACTGAATGTGCTTACTGGGTTGGACACTGCTTATGGAGCCATCATCAGTTGTGTCATTGCGCTATTTATTTTCTGGATGAAGGAAGCTGGAAAAATGATGGATCAGTTCACCAAGGTACTAGGTGTGCTAATGATCTTACTTACGATCTATGTGGCATTTAGTTCGCATCCTCCCATTGCCGATGCGATACAACATAGTTTTTTTCCTACTACTATCAGTACAACTGCCATTGTAACATTGGTGGGGGGAACTGTTGGCGGATATATTTGTTTTGCAGGAGGCCATCGATTATTAGATGCAGGAATTAAAGGAGAAGCAGCGCTACCACAGGTAAACAAAAGTGCGGTTACTGGAATTTTAATTACAGCAGTTATGCGTTTTGTTCTTTTCTTGGCTGCATTAGGTGTGATCATGCATGGAGGCGTTTTAGATAAAGGCAACCCGCCAGCTGCTGTTTTTAAATTGGCGGCTGGTGAATTGGGCTATCGTTTTTTTGGGATCGTTATGTGGAGTGCCGCCATCACATCGGTAGTGGGAGCTGCTTATACTTCCGTCTCTTTTTTAAGAACTTTTCATCCCTGGATCGAAAAAAATTATCGCTGGCTGATCAGCTTTTTCATTGTTTTCTCTACCTGTGTTTTTCTATTTATTGGAAACCCAGTAAAAATTTTGGTCACTGTTGGCGCACTTAATGGATTCATACTTCCCATCGCATTAGCGCTTATGTTAGTAGCAGTTAGAAAAACAAGTTTGGTTGGAAAATATAACCACTCAAAATTATTGCTAGTTGTTGGATGGATTGTTGTGATCGTGATGAGTTATATGTGCGTAGATACGATTATGCATTGGAAATAATACTATTAATTTTCTCTGCGTTGGCCAGATCATTCACTTCATCACAAATCAATTTAGTAATAGTTTGAGCAATGTTCTCACGATTGTTTTCTAGATTTTTTCCATAGAGTTTATCGTAATACTGCAACAGTATTCTGAAAGCTTCTTTGGTATCATCTTCTAACAAAAAGTTCATGGCAGTTTTTGTTTCTAGTCCCCCCAGCCTTTTCTTAATTCTGATCACCGCATTCACCAACTCGGACTTTACAAATTTTCCGTAATGAAGGTTGATATAATCTAGCCTTGATTCGAATGGGATCTCTAGAAAAAACACTTTCTTTTTTCGCATCTGTTGAAATAGAACGGATGGAATATTTACCATTCCTATACGCTGACTCTCATCTTCTAACCAGATGGTTCTTTGGAAATCTAATGATTCCTCTGATACTGATTGGGCAAGTCCGCTCACCAACTCGCCCGCTAA
>CAIJLK010000166.1 GCA_903821465.1 uncultured Bacteroidota bacterium
CTGGTAACCAATTTTCTGGAATCGATGAGCGAGTGCGCTTCTACCACTTCGTGCAGTTAACACGATCTTACTTTCTCCAGCACCAACTATTTCCGGATTGATGATCTCATATGTTTGTGCATCTTTCAAAAATCCATCTTGGTGTATGCCAGATGAATGAGAAAATGCATTGGCTCCAACGATTGCTTTATTCGGTTGAACTGGCATACGCATGATATCCGAAACCTCGCGGCTCAATGGATTCAATTGTTTTGCATCAACACTGGTATAAAAACCCAGATCCTTATGCGATTGAAGGATCATTACCACTTCTTCCAAAGCTGTGTTACCTGCTCGCTCGCCCAATCCATTAATCGTGCACTCAATTTGGCGAGCTCCACTAATAACGCCAGCTATGGAGTTAGCCGTGGCTAACCCCAAATCGTTGTGGCAATGGCAGGAAAGGATTGCTTTGTCAACATTCGAAACGTTGTTGATCAAATAAGCAATTTTCTCTCCATATTGGTATGGTAAGCAATAGCCGGTGGTATCTGGAATATTTACAACAGTAGCCCCAGCCTTAATAACGGCTTCTACTACGCGTGCTAAATATTCATTGTCGGTTCTGCCTGCATCTTCTGCATAGAACTCAACATCATCTGTATAATTTCTGGCCCATTTCACGCATTGAATGGCTCTTTCTAGAATATCTTCTCTATTTGAATTGAATTTACTTTTAATATGAAAGTCAGATGTGCCAATTCCAGTATGAATTCGAGAACGCTTTGCAAATTTCAATGCCTGACCAGCCACTTCAATATCTTTTTGAACAGCGCGACTTAACCCGCAAACAGTTGCATTTTTGATTACTTTGGCAATCTGAGAAACAGACTCGAAGTCGCCCGGACTAGAAACAGGGAAACCGGCTTCAATAATATCCACACCCAATGCCTCGAGTTTTAGGGCAAGTTCCAGTTTTTCAGTTGCATTTAGTTTACAACCAGGTACTTGCTCTCCGTCGCGAAGTGTAGTATCGAATATATAGATCTTTTCACTCATGTATTAGCTTTTTTTAAACACTTATTGAGATAAAAAAAGCAGGCGCCTAAAATTGTTTTGAATTATTTTTCAAAACGAGGGCAACCTGCCATATTCGAATGTATTGGATAACGAGTGACTAATTTGATCAAAATTGATGGGTTTTTACAGTGGTCAAATTGTCTTATATTTGATAAAAGCCTTACTGTTATTGGATTTTAGCTTAAATAAATTACGATGCCTAACCGTTCTACTGATGCTTTGTTTTTGTTGATTCAGTCCCTCGAAAGCTCTGAAAAGCGAAATTTTAAGCTATTTGTCAAGCGGAACTCGGGTTCAAGCGAACTCAAAATCATCCAGCTCTTCGATGCTTTGGAGAAAATGGATGAATACGATGAGGATCTGCTGCTCAAAAAGAACCCATCTATCCAAAAGCAGCAACTATCTAACCTAAAAGCACATTTATACCGAGAATTGCTCACTAGCCTGCGACTTTTAAAGCAGGAAAACAATATCGATATACAGATTCACGAGCAGTTAGACTTTGCCCGGATACTCTATAATAAGGGACTTTACCACCAGAGTCTTCGAATTTTGGAGAAGATCAAGGAGCTTGCAAAGTCAAATAATCAGGTAACTTACTTATTACAGGTATTGTTTTTGGAGAAAAAGATCGAGGGGTTGCATATTACCCGAAGTATGCAGGATAGGGCCGATAGTTTAGCGGCTGAAGTAGATGATACCAATAGCCGACTGGCAATGATAGGGGTGCTCTCAAATTTGTCGCTTCAACTCTACAGCTGGTATATTAAGAATGGCCTAGCTAGGAATAGTAATGACACTGCTTCTTTGGATATACTATATAATAACGGTGTATTGGAAGCATCGAAAGATTGCAAGGGTTTTTATGAACGATTGTACCGCTATCAGTGCAAATGTTGGTATGCTTTTATTGTTCAGGACCTGATCATGTATTACCGATATTGTCAGAAATGGGTTGATCTGTTTCATCATGAACCCAAGATGATTGATATAGAAACGGCTCATTATATAAAGGGAATGCATAATTTAATGAGTGCTCATTTTGATTTGGGTAACTATCTCAAATTTCAGGAAACCATTTGTTCCTTTGAAAAATTTTCACAAACGCCGATTGTACAACAGAATCACAATAACCTCATTCAGGTTTTCGTATATATCCAAATTGCAAAGCTGAACCAACACTTTATGGAAGGCAGTTTTACAGAAGGGTTAAAAGATGTTCCATTGATTGAAGAGAAGTTGAAGGAATATGAATTGTATTTAGATCGACATCGCATTCTTGTATTTTATTATAAAATTGCCTCACTCTATTTTGGTAGTGGCGATTTTGATAAGAGTATTGATTTCTTAAATAAAATCATTAATTGGAAAGTTGACTTAAGAACCGATCTGCAATGTTATGCGCGACTCTTACATTTGATTGCACATTATGAATTAGGAAATTATGAGATTCTAGAATATTTATTGAAATCGGTCTATCGTTTTATGTCGAAAATGGAAAACTTAAGCACTGTAGAAGTCGCGGTTTTTGCATTTATCCGGTATAGTTTTAGGCTTTCACCAAAAGAGTTGAGACCTGAGTTTGAAAAATTATTGCTTCAATTAAAAGAATTAGAACACGATCGATTTGAAACACGTGCATTTATGTACCTCGATATTATCTCTTGGTTAGAAAGTAAAATTTCAGCAACTCCGGTTCAAACAGTGATCAGAAAAAAATTCTTGGAAGCGCAGAAAAAGATTTCTGCAAGAACAGCACAAACTGCAGAATAATTGCCGAGTAGTTTTTGATACTATCTTTAAATTGTATATTTCAAAATAAACAAAGTCTATGCGAATCATTTGTAAATGCACAATGCTGTTATTCATTGTTATTTTATTAAGCGCTTCTATTCAAGCCCAAATTACAAAAGCACCAGATCGCAATGAAGGTGATGGACAATACGCGCAACTCATTATTCGAGGTGTTACATTAATTAATGGAACCGGTGCACCCGCTTTTGGTCCCGTTGATATTGTAATTGAAAAAAATAAGATTGTACAAATAGTATCATTGGGTAGTCCGGGTATAAAAATAAACGATGTACGCAGACCCGCGTTAAAAGCAGGGGGTAAAGAATTGAATTGCGAAGGCATGTATGCCATGCCGGGCTTGATCGATATGCACGGGCATATTGGAGGAGTAGAACAAGGAACACCAGCAGAATATGTTTTTAAATTATGGATGGCACATGGTATCACCACTATCCGTGACCCATCAACAGGAAACGGATTGGATTGGGTTTTAGATCAAAAAAGAAAAAGTGCGGCTAATCAGATTACTGCCCCTAGAATATTTGCTTACAGTGCTTTTGGAATGGGTAGTGCCACACCAATCGTTACTGCTGATCAAGCGAGAACATGGGTACAACAAAATGCAAAGAATGGTGCAGATGGAATTAAATTTTTTGGAGCATCACCAGAAGTAATGGATGCTGCGATCAGAGAAAATAAAAAATTAGGATTGCGATCATGCTGCCACCATGCACAAATAGATGTTGCAAGATGGAATGTGTTGAATTCTGCCAGAGCGGGTATGACCAGCATGGAACACTGGTATGGTTTGCCTGAAGCTTTGTTTGCCGATAAAACTGTGCAGCAATTTCCATTAGACTATAATTACAACAACGAGCAAAACAGATTTGAAGAAGCAGGCAAATTGTGGAAGCAAGCTGCAGCGCCTTTTAGTGATCATTGGAATAAAGTGATGAACGAATTGATCGCTCTTGATTTTACGATCGATCCAACATTTAATATTTATGATGCCAATCGCGATCTGCAAAGAACGAGAAGAGCTGAGTGGCATGAGACTTATACTTTACCTTCTCTTTGGAAATTTTATGAACCAAGCAGACAATCGCATGGATCTTATTGGCAGAGCTGGGGAACTGAACAAGAAATCGAATGGAAAAATAATTATCGTTTATGGATGACTTTCATTAATGAATATAAAAACCGTGGAGGGAGAGTTACGGCGGGATCTGACAATGGATTTATTTATCAACTCTATGGCTTTGGATATATACGTGAGTTGGAATTATTACGTGAAGCGGGGTTCCATCCACTAGAAGTAATTCGTTCTGCTACATTATATGCCGCACAAGCATTAGGTGCTGATAAAGAAATAGGTTCAGTAGAAGTAGGAAAACTAGCAGATATAGCTATTGTAAATGCAAATCCTTTAAAGAATTTACAAGTATTGTATGGCACAGGAGCAATAGAATTGAATGCAGATAATAAAGTGGTGAGAACAGGTGGTGTTCAATACACGATTAAAGATGGAATTGTATATGATGCAAAAAAATTATTAGCAGATGTGAAGGCAATGGTGGATGCGGAGAAAAAGAAGACGGGTTGGATACTTAAGCAACCAGGGATAGAATAAAGATAAAAGATAAAAGATAAAAGTGAAGAGTGAAGTGAAAAGATAAAAGATAAAAGCCGCTGAAAATTTTCAGCGGCTTTTTGTTTGATTATTTCTTTTCAGTAGTAGGATATTTAATTCCTAGTTGTTCTAAGTAAGTTCCGTATTTAGATGGGTCGTAATAAAACGGTTTCATCTTATCACGGTATTGGTTCATGATTTCTTGATTCAAATAAATAGCAGGAGGATCATCGGCAGTGATAAAGGGTTTGTATTGTGTGTCTTTTGTTTGCACATTTTTAAAATAGTCTTTCGCATCGGCTAATATTTTTGGGTCGGTAAAAAGATCTATCAATGTAAGTGCCGTTGCTTTTGCTCCAGCTAAGGAACCCTTATGTGCAATGGGTGTAGCCATTGCAATGGCATCGGCCCAGTGATGTCCTTTTGTACCAGGAATATTTGCAGGATAGCGTAACACAATTGTGGGAAGGTTCCATGAAATATCAGCGATATCATCAGAGCCACCACCCCATGAAAAAGGAACAGAACCTTTTAAAGTATCCAGGGTTTTTCTCAAACCACTGATCTCTTTTCCATTATTATCTTTTTTGGGAGCTTCTACTAATTTTTGAACTGCCAATGCCATTTGCTGATCGGCTTCTGACCATTCAGGAAATCCCACTTTTTTAATATTACCATATAGCGCTTCAGCAAGTGCTTTGTTAAAATGCCCGGGCCATGCAGTGCCTAGTATCTGATATTTCATTTTAGTATCAGTCATCATAGCTGCACCATTTGCAATCTTGATCCCAGCATCATACATGCTCTGAATATCTGTGTAGGTTCTTTCCCTAAAATAGTACCAAACACTAGCTTTTGAAGGAACCACATTTGGTTGATCGCCACCATCTGTAATTACATAGTGAGAGCGTTGTGTTGGTTTTAAATGTTCTCTTTTAAAATTCCAACCAACATCCATTAACTCCACCGCATCTAATGCACTTTTACCTCTCCATGGAGCTCCAGCAGCATGTGCCGCATCACCTTCAAAAGAAAATTTTACAGAAACCAAACCGTTACCTCCATTGTCGCCATAATCGCATCCAAAATCTCCACTTACATGTGTGAAGATGCAAGCATCTACATTTTTAAAATATCCATCACGGATATACCATGCTTTACTTCCCACTAATTCTTCGGCAACACCAGGCCAGATGACAAGTGTTCCAGGAATTTTATTTTTGATCATGGCTTCCTTTGCTGCAATGGCTGCGAAGATTATTACAGCCTGACCTGAGTTATGGCCCTCTCCATGTCCTGGAGCACCTTCTACGATTGGATCTTTGTATGCTACACCAGGTTTTTGAGAGGCTTTTGGAATACAGTCAATATCACTTCCAAGTGCTATAACCGGACTTCCATTTCCCCATTTCGCCATCCAAGCTGTAGGGATGCCAGAAATGCCGCGTTCAATAGTGAAGCCATTTTTTTCAAGAATTTGGGTGAGATATTTTGATGTTTCAATTTCTTGAAACCCTAATTCACCGAAACTAAAAACCATGTCAATCATTTCTTGAACGGCTTTTTCTTTACCATTAACAGATTGAAGTACTTCATTCTTCATTGCATCAATCTGTTTTGTATTCAATGGCTTTGATTGTTGTGCTTGAATTGATACAATAGATAAAAAGCTTGTAATTAATAAAAGTGTAAAGACGTTTAGTTTGGTTCTTTGCATATTTCCGATTTTCTTAAATATAGTAAAAATTAAAAAAGCCGCTGAAAATTTCAGCGGCTTTTATTTTATTATAATGAGGTAATAAATATTTAAGAGTAAATTCTTTCTACTGCATCTTTATATTTTTCCATAATTACTTTTCGCTTCAAACTCATTTTCGGACTGAGTTCTCCAGTGTCAACGCTCCATTCTCTAGGCAACAATTCAAATTTTTTGATTTGTTCAACGTGATTAAAAAAGTTATTAAAACTCTCTACGAGCTGACGGTATAGTTCTAATACTTTTGGATGATGTAAGGCGTCTTCAATTGTTGTAAAGGCAATTCCTTTTTCTCTCATCCACTCTTTTAAAGTTGGAACAGATGGAATAATAAGCGCCCCCACAAATTTTCTTTCAGAACCAACTACCATTACTTGTTCTACAAATGGACTCTCCATTAATTTATTTTCAATGGGTTGAGGTGCTACATATTTTCCCCCACTAGTTTTGAAAAGTTCTTTTTTACGGTCAATAATCTTTAAGTATTTACCATCTTCAAAGACTCCTATGTCGCCTGTTAATAGCCAACCATCTATTATAGTTTCTGCTGTAATATCAGGACGTTTATAATATCCTGCCATTACGCAAGTTCCAGCAACTTGAATTTCTCCATCTTCTGCTAGGCGAACTTGAATCCCATCGATAGGTGGGCCCACGGTACCAAATTTTTGTCCCCCTTTCTGAGCCCTGTTTACACTAATAACCGGACTATTTTCGGTTGGTCCGTAGCCTTCGTAAACCGGTATTTTTGCTGCATTAAAAATGCGCAGGAGTTTAACCTGACAAGCAGCACCACCCGTGATAATAAATGAGATATTGCCACCTAAAGCTTCACGCCATTTTTGAAAAATAATTTTATTAGCAAGGGCTAATTGTATCTTATACCAGATGCCACCCGATTTTATATTATCATATTTTTCTGCAAGATCAACTGCCCAAAAAAATAAGCTGCGTTTTATACCCGTGAGGTGAGAACCTGCAAGCATGATCTTTTCGAATACTTTTTCTAGTAAACGAGGTACAGTTGTAAATCCATCGGGTTTTATTTCTTTTAAATTATCTCCAATGGTTTCAATACTTTCTGCATAATAAATGCTGATACCACTATATAAATAAATATAAGTACACATTTTTTCGAAAATGTGATTCAATGGTAAAAAGCTAAGCACTTTTGTTTCTGGTGCGTCGTCGAAAGGAAAACTCTTTTTTGAATAAACTACATTGCTATAGATATTACTATGCATTAACATTACACCTTTTGGAGTTCCTGTTGTGCCAGATGTATAGATAATAGTAGCAAGATGCGAGTCTGGAATCTTTGTTTTTAATTCAACAACTTTAGCTATTGATTTTTCTGTAGCAAGATTGGTTATTTCTGACCAATGTGGTACACCTTCAATTCTATCGAAACTATATATATTAATTACCGATGGAACTTTTGTAATAACATCTTTTACTTTTTCGTAGAGGTCTTTACTACTTACAAAAACATATTTTGTAGCAGTATCACTCAAAATGAATTCTAGCTCTAAAGGATTGGTAGTTGGGTAAATTGGAATAAGAATAGCACCAATTTGTTGCGCTGCAAAATCAGTAAATAGCCACTCAGGGCGATTATTACTGAGGATCGCAATTTTATCGCTTCCCTCTGGCGTAAAATCGTTGCCACTAACCCCTAATTCCAATAATCCAGCGCTGAATTTATTTGCAATTTCTATAACAGCTTGGGTACTATAAGTTACCCATTGACCATTTTCTTTTGCCGCCAACATATCTTTTTTTGGAAAATTCTGTAGTTGGTGGTCCAGGCAATCAAACAATCTTTTACTAATCATATGGCTATAATTAGCATAAATCTAGAGAATAATTTATTAATTTATTCGTAAATCAAATGGGTTAATAAACCATCCCTCAATTTAGGTTCAAACCAAGTACTTTTTGGAGGCATTACTTTTCCACTATCTGCGATATTGAATAACTGATCCATTGAAACGGGATAGATACTAAAGGCCGCTGCCATTTCGCCGCTATCAACCCTATTTTCTAATTCTCCTAAACCTCTAATACCTCCAACGAAATCAACCCTTGTATCTGTGCGTGGATCGTTAATATTTAATAATGCAGATAGTACATTGTCTTGTAAAATAGTTACATCCAAAACTCCGATGGGGTCGTTCGTGTAAGTTCCCTCTTTTGCAATCAGCTTATACCAGTTATGATCTATGTACAAACCAATTTCGTGTAGGTTTGCGGGTCTAACAGCATTGCTTCCTTCAGAACTAACAGTGAATTTATTTTCCAAAGCTTTTAGAAAATCTGTTTTATTCCAACCATTCAAGTCCTTCACCACACGGTTATAATCCATGATATGCAAGTCGTTGGCGGGGAACAAAGTGGTCAAGAAATAATTTGATCCAGTTGTAGCATCTTTACCTAGTGCGGAGCGCACTTTTGATGCAGAAGCCGCACGGTGGTGACCATCTGCGATATAGGTACAAGGGATTTGATCGGCAAATACAGAACTGATCTGGTCACAGATTCTCTCATCACTAATGATCCAGATAGTATGTTGAATACCATCATCTGCGGTAAAATCGTATCCAGGAGATTTAGAAGTTTTCCATTTTTCAATGATGCTATCAATCTCTTTATTATTTCTATAAGCTAGGAATACATTACCCGTTTGAGCGCCTGAAGTTTTAATATGATTGATGCGATCTAATTCTTTTTCTGGACGTGTAAATTCGTGTTTCTTGATGATATCATTTTCATAATCATCCACGCTACTAACACAAACTAAACCTGTCTGACTACGGCCATTCATAATCAGTTGGTAGATATAATAGCACTCTTTTGATTCACGAAATAAAGTGTCGCGATGAATGGATGCTACTAAGTTTTCTTTTGCCTGGTTATATACTTCCTGAGAATGAACGTCTATTGTTTCGGGAAGATCAATTTCACTTTTCGTGATATGAAGAAAGCTTGCAGGATTCCCCTGTGCTTCAATTTTAGCTTCTGCGCTACTTAATACATCATAGGGACGGCTTGCAACAGATTTTGCTAGTTGTGTTTGAGGTCTTAATGCTTTGAAGGGTTTAATATTTGCCATAATCGATACTTGCTTGCTAATTAAAAATTGAACTACGCGTGTTTTGAAGCAAATGATTGCATCAAATCAACCATTGCTTGAACACTACTTAGCGGTAAGGCATTATACATGCTAACACGTATGCCACCAACCGTTCTATAACCTTTCACACCTATAAATCCTGCTTGCTTGCATTCATCAAGAAATAGGTTTTGTAAATTTTCGTCCTCAATAAAAAAGACTGCATTCATTTCACTTCTATCTTCTTTTGCCACATATGTTTTGAAAAATGGCAGACTATCTAGTGTATTATATAAGAGTGAGGCTCTTTCTTTACTTCTTCTTCCCATTTCCACTAAACCGCCTTCTTCTTCAATCCATTTTAGGGTAAGCATGCTTACATAAACAGCAAAAACTGGAGGAGTATTCATTAAAGATCCAGCTTCAATATGTTTTTGGTAATTCATGATTGTAGGAATGCGACGTTGAATTTTACCAAGAATATCTTTTTTGATCACTAGCATATTTACACCTGCAGCACCCATATTTTTTTGAGCACCCGCGTATATCAGAGAGAACTTTTTGAAGTTGATCTGCCTACTAAAAATATCACTACTCATATCTCCAATTAATGGAATAGTAGTAGTTGGATAATCATGCCACTGAGTTCCTTCAACAGTATTATTAGTAGTAATATGCAAGTAGTTGGCTGTCTCAGGGAATACTAATTCCTTAGGAATATAAGTATGCTTCTTATCGGCCGAACTAGCTGCTACCACTATGTTTCCGAATAAGGATGCTTCTTTCAATGCCTTGTTCCCCCAGATGCCATTGTCGCAATAAGCTGCTATTTGATCATCATCTAATAAGTTCATGGGAACCTGCATGAATTGTGTGGTAGCACCTCCATGTAAAAACAAAACCTCATACTGATCATCTAATTGCATCAATCTTTTTACAGAAGCGATGGCATCATTTAAAACTTCTTGAAAATGGGAAGTACGGTGACCAATTTCTAATATAGATAATCCAGTATTATTAAAATTATGAATAGCATTCGATGCCTGCTCTAAAACTGGTAGCGGCAGGATGGAGGGACCTGAATTAAAATTATGCAGTTTCATTTCGATTACTTGAAGCCGCAAAGTAATCGATTTTACAGGAAATGGGAAGGCTCCGATTTGTTAAAAGCCCATATTGTTATTTGAAACAAGTAGAATTAATTGGTCAGCAATGGCTTAGAGTCGTTAGTCCATCTTCTCATGTACATCTGAAACCCCACCTGAAACAGTGAACTTCATGGCATCTGCTGCATGAACATGTGGCGGTAATGCACGCACTTTTTCTTTAGGTACGATATAAGTAATACCCGAAATAGCATAAGAGTGCGGAACGTATACGGTAATATGATTCTCCATACCTAAATGAGTGCTACTTTCCTGTGTAATAAATCCAATTCTCCATACATCGGCACCATCTACATTTACTAAAACAGGGTGGTCGAATTTCTTTTTATTACCTGCAAATGCCTCTAAAAAATCTTTAACCGATGAATAAATGAATTTAATACCCGGGGTTCTTTCTAAAACAGTATCGAAAACTGACACTAATCTACCCACAACGAATAAAGAAGATAGCCAGCCAACCACTAAAACCAGACTTACAACCACCAAGAATCCGAGTCCGGGTAACCTTCTCAGATTTCCCGATGCATCTTTTTGTAATAGGTCGGGTGCGAAATAGTTAATAAGGTTAGGGAGAAAGCCGTCAACCCAGTTAAAAAGTCCGAATACGACCCAAATAGTAATCCCGATCGGAGCCAAAACAATGAGACCCTGTAGAAATAACTCAAGCAATTTCCCCAATGTTGCCTTCAATCCGGGTCCTTTTATTTTTCGCATGGTCTGATTTGACTGTAAAATAAAGAAGAATCAGGGATTCTATAAAATATCTGATGGTCTAGTACGTCAGATCTAGTACGAAAACCCGTATTTAAGTGGCTTTATCACATTTTATAGCCGTTTAACAAAAAATTAGTATTAAAAACTATGGAAACTATTTTTAAGCTAAAAGTTTCCTTAGTTTTGCGCCTCTATTTATTTTATATGGATACTAAAGAAAGAATTATCTCCCAGACTTACGATTTATTCATGCGATACGGCATTAGGAGCGTGAGTATGGATGATATTGCATATCATCTGGCCATAAGCAAAAAAACGATCTATCAGTACTTTGCTGATAAAGATGCATTGGTTGAAGGAGTATTGGATATTGAATTGAAAAGGAATTATGAGGATTGCGAAAGCAATAAGAAAAACAAACAAAATAGTATCCATGAATTCTTCTTATCAATGGATACTATGAAGGAAATGTTCAAGCAATTGAACCCAACCATCGTGCATGATATCCAGAAATACCATCCTAACTGTTTTAAGAAAATACACCAACACAAAGAGAATTTCTTTTACAATATCATTAAAGACAATTTAGAATTGGGAATTAAGGAGGGATTGTATCGACCTGAAATTAATATCGATATTCTAACCAAGTTTCATTTAGAAACTTTCTTTATTGCCACAAATTCAGAAATATTTCCAGTTTCAAAATATAACCTCACTATAGTAAGCCAAGAAATATTAGAAAACTTTTTATATGGCATTGCAACTATAAAGGGGATAAAAAAAATTGAACACTACAAGCAAGAAAGACAAAAACAATAATATTATGAATCAAAAAACAATGAAAGCCTTCGCATGGATTGTCTGCCTATTATTTGCAGCAAGTACAGCTATGGCGCAGACTGGTGTTAAACACGCATTTACTGTAAAGGAATGTGTGGACTATGCACATAAAAATAATGTGCAAGTTAAAAATGCATTATTGAATGTAAAAATTCAACAGGAAATAAACCGCGATGTTACATCAGCCGCATTACCAACAGTTTCTGGTGTGATCAGTGGAAATGACTATTTGAAAATTCCAACATCATTATTGCCAGGAGAAATTTTCCAACAGCCGGCGGGTACTTTTATTCCTGTTCAATTTGGAACGAAATATAATGCCAATGCTGGTTTACAGATACAGCAAATATTATTCGACGGACAAGTTTTTGTTGGATTACAAGCTCGTTCAACAAGCATAGCTTTTTCGAATAAGAATGTGGAAGTTACCGAAGAGATGATCAAGACCAATGTTTACAAAATCTATTACCAATTGGTTGCGAGTAAAACGCAGATCAGCATTATTGATGCAAATCTTGATCGCTTAAACAAATTACAAGCCGATACAAAAGTGATGTATCAAAATGGATTTGTTGAAAAATTAGACATTGATAAAATATCTGTTCAAATTTCAAATCTGGAAACAGAAAAATTGAAAGCACTGAACAGTATTGACATTGGATATCACGCATTGAAAACCTTAATTGGAATGCCAACAAAAGACGAGTTGGTTTTAACAGAGGAATTAACGGAAGATAAGATCACAAAAGATTTTTTAAGTGATACTGCATTCAATTATAGTATTCGTAAGGACTTTCAATATCTTGATCTTGCCAAACAATTGAACGAGCTCAATATCAAAAGATATAGAATGAGCTATCTGCCTACTTTGGCTTTATCAGGTTCTTACACTAAAAACGCACAGAGAAAACAGTTCGACTTTTTTGGGAAAGGTGATTGGTATACAACTTCATTTGTAGGAGTAAACCTTTCAGTTCCCATTTTTAGCGGATACTCAAAAGCGGCTAAAGTAACTAAATCGAAATTTGAGTTACAGCAAACAGAGAATCAAATTGAAAATTTAAAATTAACCATCGATAATGAAATTGAAACTGCGAAGTTGAATTTCAACGCAGCAACAATAACGCTTGCTTATCAAAAAAAGAATATGGCATTAGCTGAAAATGTATTCAATCAAACTCAGAAAAAATTTCAATTGGGTACAGGTTCTAACACAGAAATCACTGCAGCTCAAACCGATTTAAGAACAGCTCAAGCTAACTATATCAATGCATTATATACAGCGATCATAGCAAAAGTTGATTATTATAAAGCAACCGGAAAACTCTAAAACTAATTATACAAATCACAAGACATGAAAAACTTAAACTATATCATTTTATTTACGGCGGCCCTTTCGTTAGCGGCATGTGGAAGCAAATCTGCAACAGATGCAGCTTTGAAAGAAAAGAAAAACAAATTAGAACAACTGAAGAAAGATCAAACGAAGTTGAGTACAGAAATTGCAAAATTGGAATCTGAAATTCTAGTTGCTGACCCGAGTTCAAAGCCAGACAATGCTAAGCTAGTTGCTACTGAAGTAATTACTCCATCTGACTTTACACACTATATCGATTTGCAAGGCAAGGTTGATGCAGTTAATATTTCATTTGTTACGCCTCGTGGAGGTGGCGGCCAGGTTCGTGAACTATATATCAAAAAAGGCGACCAAGTAACAAAGGGCCAACTGATTCTTAAATTAGATGACGCCATTGTTAAACAAAGTTTAGTTGCTGCAGACCAAGGTATACAAACCATTAAGACGCAATTAGCTTTTGCTAAAAACCTCTATCAAAAACAACAAAATCTTTGGGCTCAAAATATTGGAACAGAAATTCAACTAATCACTGCGAAGAATAATGTTGAAAGTTTAGAGAATCAATTGAAAAGTGCACAAGAGCAAATTAAAGTTACTGAAGAGCAATTGAAGTTTACTTCGGTATATAGTAATGTAACAGGTGTGGCAGATGATGTGAATGTAAGAGTTGGTGAATTATTTGCAGGTCCGGGTCAGATCAAAATTGTAAACACAGCCGATCTGAAAATTACTACTCAGATTCCCGAGAACTATGCTTCTCGAGTAAATGTTGGTACTCCTATAAAAATTTCATTGCCAGATATTAATAAGTCGCTCGATTTAAATATTAATGTAGTCGGGAAAATCATTGACCCTACTAACAGAAGTTTTTATGTAGAAGCAAAAATTCCTTCTGATAAGAGTTTTCGTCCAAATCAAATTGCCTTGGTTCGTGTGCAAGATTATCAAGTAAAAAACGCCATCACAATTCCAGTCAATACGCTACAGAATGATGATAAAGGTCGCTACGTTTTAGTTGCTGTTAAAGAAAATGGCAAACTGATAGCTAGGAAAAAGAGTGTTATTGCAGGTGAATTATATGGCGACAAAATAGAAATCAAAAGTGGTTTACTAGCTGGCGACATTATCATAACAGAAGGATTCCAGAGTTTGTACGACGGACAGATCATTACAACCGAAGCTAAATAAGACCGAATCCATTCGAAAGAAAAAATACTAAACTACTTGTATGAGTGCAATAGAAAATATAAAAGGTAAGTTCAAGGAATTTGGACCTACTACCTGGAGTATCAAAAATAAAACATCCATCTACCTACTCATGATCTTTGTGAGTTTGATGGGCGTTTATCAATTTGTTACTTTACCAAAAGAACAATTTCCAGATATTGTTATTCCAACCATTTTTGTTCAAACGATCTATGTAGGTAATTCACCTAAAGATGTTGAGAACCTGGTTACACGCCCTATCGAAAAACAGATCAAGGGTATTACTGGTGCTAAGATTAAAAAATTCACTAGTACCTCACAACAGGATTTCTCTGCGATCCAAATTGAATTTGATACTGATGTTAAGACAGATGTGGCTTTGCAGAAGGTAAAGGATGCGATCGATAAAGCGAAGGTGGATCTTCCGACCGATCTTACTTCTCCACCCACTGCACTTGAAATTAGTTTCAGTGAACAACCAATCATGTATGTGAATCTAAGTGGCGACTATGATCTGGTTCGTTTAAAGAAATATGCAGATGACCTTAAGGATAAACTGGAAGACCTTACTCAAATTAATCGCGTTGATATAGTGGGTGCTCCCGAAAGAGAATTCCAAATTAATGTCGACAACTACCGTATGCAAAGCGCTGGTGTTACATTCGATGATATCAGCAATGCAGTGCAAAGAGAAAATATCGATATCTCTGGTGGTTTGTTAGATGTAGGTAACATGAAACGTAATTTACAATTGAAGGGCCAGCTAAAATCGGCTTATGATATTGAAAAAATCATTGTACGAAACCAAACAGGCGCACCTATCTACCTAAAAGACATTGCTGTTGTAAAAGATACCATTAAAGAAAAAGAAAGTTTTTCGAGATTAGACGGTAAGAATGTGGTTACCCTAAATATCATTAAAAGAAGTGGTGAGAACCTGATTGAAACTAGCGATGGTGTAAAGAAGATTGTAGATGAAATGAAAGCTACCAATTTTCCGAAAGACCTGAAAGCAGTGATTACAGGTGATATGAGTATCAAAACAAGAACTTCTTTCACTGACCTAGTAAATAGTATTGTTATTGGCTTTGTGTTGGTATTGATTATCCTAATGTTCTTCATGGGAGTGATCAACGCATTCTTCGTTGCCCTATCAGTACCGTTGAGTATGTTCGTTGCATTCGTATTCTTACCTGGAGCTGATTTGATTGTAGGCGGTCATGTTACACTGAACTTCATTGTTTTGTTTGCCTTACTATTCGGATTAGGTATTATTGTGGATGACGCCATTGTGGTAATTGAAAATACGCATCGAATTTTCTTTGAAGGGAAAGGAAAATTAAATTCAACCATATCTGCACGTATGGCTGCGGGTGAAGTATTTATTCCTGTTTTAGCAGGAACACTAACTACACTTGCTCCATTCTTCCCGCTCTTATTCTGGCCTGGTATCATCGGTAAGTTTATGATTTACCTACCTACCATGTTGATCTTTACACTCGCTGCATCTTTAGTGGTTGCATTTATTATGAACCCTGTATTTGCGGTGGACTTTATGGAACACCCTGATGAAGAAGAATTGAAAGGTCCAAAGAGTGCCATCTTTAAAAAGAAAGGATTTTGGATTGCAATTGTTCTAGGAATACTTTTAGATTTTGCCGGCGCACCTTTCTGGGGTAACTTATTAATCTTCTTCGTGGGCTTAGTAGTATTGAATGTGTATGTCTTGAACCATGCGATTCACGAATTCCAACATACTGCGCTTCCTTGGATCATGAACCATTATGAAAGCTTATTAAGATGGGGATTACACGGATGGAGACCAGTTAAATTATTATTAGGAACCATTGCTTTATTATTTTTCTCAATAGTATTATTCAGCATTAGAAAAGTGCCAGTAGTTTTCTTTCCAAAAGGCGACCCTAACCAAATATTCATTTACTTGAAATTGCCTGTTGGTACCGATGTATTGTATACCGATAGTATTACAAAAGTATTAGAAGCAAAAGTGAACAAAGCCTTGGGTATCGAAAAAGATAAACCAAACCCTGTTGTTGAAAGTGTGATCAGTAACGTAGCGATTGGAGCCGGTGATCCAATGGCAGGGGACAGAAGCACAAGAAGTGAATTAGGTAGGATTCAGGTTTCTTTTGTTGAATTTGAAAAAAGACATGGAGTAGCAACAGTGCCTTATTTGGATAAAGTGCGCGATGCTATGAAGGGAATACCGGGTGCGGAAATTAGTGTTGATCAGGAAAGAAATGGTCCACCTACCGATCCTCCAGTTAATATTGAGGTTTCAAGTGAAGAATTCGATAACCTGATCAAAACAGCTGTAAACCTGAAGAACTATTTGGATAGTATTCATGTGCCAGGTGTGGAAGAATTGAAAATGGGGGTTGACCTTACCAATCCTGAATTAACGCTTACAGTAAAAAGAGATCGCGCCTTGATTGAAGGTGTCTCTTCTGGTCAGATTGGGATGGCTTTAAGAACTGCTTTGTTTGGTAAAGAAGTATCGAAGATCAAAGAAGGAAAAGACGAGTTCAAAATCCAATTGCGTAATAACGAATTCCAGCGTAAGAACTTGGTTGAGTTATTGAATATGAAGATCAGCTTCCGCGATATGGCAAGTGGCGGTGCAATCAAAAATATTCCGATCATTTCTTTAGTAGATATTCAACCAACAAGTACACTAGGTAGTGTAAAACGTCTGAATCAAAAAAGACTGATCACGCTTCGCTCGAATGTATTAAACGGATACACACCAACTGCTGTAAATAAAGTTTTGGCAAAATATATTGAAGACTTTAAAAAGAAACCAGATGGTGTTACGATCAAACAAACTGGTGAAAGTGAACAACAAGCAGAAACAGCTTCTTTCTTAGGAAAAGCTTTGTTGATTGCATTGATGTTGATCTTGTTCATCTTAGTGTTACAGTTTAATTCGATCAGTAAGCCAATAATCATCCTAACCGAAATTTTGTTTAGTATCATTGGTGTATTACTTGGTTTTGCGATCACTGGTATGACGGTTTCTGTAACAATGACTGGTATTGGTATCATTGGCTTGGCGGGTATCGTTGTAAAAAATGGTATCCTGGTAATTGAGTTCAGCGATGAATTGCGCGCAAGAGGTATGAAAACCAGAGAAGCCGTAATTCAAGCAGGTAAAACAAGAATCATCCCAGTATTGCTTACGGCTTTGGCTGCTATATTAGCCTTCTTGCCTATCGCGATTGGATTTAATATCAACTTCATTACCCTGTTCTCTGAATTGAATCCACATATCTATATGGGTGGTGATAGTGTTGCTTTCTGGAAGCCATTGTCATGGACCATCATCTTTGGTTTATCCTTTGCCTTCTTTATGACACTGGTAATTGTACCTAGTATGTATTTGATTGCAGAACGATTAAGAAGACCAATGCGTAATATGTTTGGAGGACGATGGATTAGTATGTTGGGAATTCCACCATTAACTTTTTTATTCCTTCCTCTAATGGTAATTACTATGGTAAAACATAGCGTTAAAAGAAAGAAAAGAGCAGAAAAATTAAAGGGCCAAAAAGTAAATGATGCATTTATTGGAAGTTGGTTCTAAAAAAAGATAAAAGATAAAAGTGAAAAGATAAAAGTGAAAAGATAAAAGTGAAGGAAGAAGTGAAGAGATAAAAGTGAAGAGTTGAGGAAGAAGAAAGTAAAGAAAAAAGTTGGCATGCATATAAGTGAAGATTTTAAAGAACAGAGTATCTATCGAATTAAAGAAAGTCATAAGCGAATTATTGCTTGTCTTGATTTGTTGGATGAATCGCAAATTTGGCTGAAGCCTAATTTGGCGCTCAATAGTATGGGAAATCTGGTCTTGCATTTGTGTGGAAATATTAGGCAGTATATTATCAGTACTTTGGGCGGTGCGCCTGATCATAGAAATAGAGATGCAGAATTTGCTGCTACAGGGGGCAAAACAAAAGAGGAATTAAAATCAATTTTTAATCAGGTAATTGAACAAAGTATTGATTGCATTATTGCCGCTAGTGAACAAGATTTGTCTGATATTAAAAAAGTGCAGGTGTATGAATTAACTGGTGTTGGTATAATTATTCATGTAACCGAACACTTATCTTATCATACAGGACAGATAGCTTTTCTTACAAAATTGTTGTTAGAAAAAGATCTGGGTTTTTATGCAGGATTAGATCTTAATCAAAAGCATCAATAAAAATTAACTGGTTAGTTTACTTAATTTTTCAACGGCCCTTTCGAGGGTCGTTTCTTTTTTGGCAAAGCAGAAGCGCAGTACTTTATTATCTTCCCCATTTTTATAAAATGCAGAAACCGGGATCGCAGTTATTCCATAGTCTTTAGTTAATCGAATTGCGAGATCCATATCCGTTTCATCTGAAAAATCAGCATAACTATAACATTCAAAATAACTACCGTGCGATGGGATACATTTAAAGGGAGTAGCTTTCATCAATTCTCTAAAATAATCTCGCTTCTTTTGCACGAATGCGCTCAATGATAAATAGGCATTTTTATCTTGAATAAATTCAGCGATACCCACTTGCTTAGGAGTATCACAACAGAATGCATTGAATTGATAAACCTTTCTGAACTCTTTCATCAATGTAGGGGAGCTAATACAATACCCCAATTTCCATCCCGTACAGTGATAGGTTTTACCAAAAGAAAAACATACAAAACTCCGCTCTAGTAGATCGGGGTAACGAAGCATACTTTGGTGAGCAATCCCATCAAAAATTAAATGCTCGTATACTTCATCACTCAAGATTAAAATATTTGTGCCTGTTACAATGCTTCTTAATTCTGCAATATCATGTTCACTTAATACCGCACCGGTAGGATTATGAGGTGTATTGATGATGATCATTCTGGTGCGCGCAGTAATTTTCTCCCGCACTAAATCCCAAGGAATTGAATAGTCGGGATATGCGAGTGAAATCAAAACAGGTTTTGCTCCGTTTAATTCGATCGTTGGAATATAACAATCATAGGCAGGCTCAAAAACAATCACCTCATCGCCAGGTTTTAATACAGTTGTAAGCGCCGAATAAATGGCAACTGTTCCACCGGGAGTAATAGTGATCTGTGTATTGGGATCTAGGTTTGTTTGATATAAGAATGCCGCTTTTTCGGCAAGTCTTTCGCGCAATAATGCAAGGCCAGCCATGGGAGAATACTGATTAAAATCATCGTTCATGGCTTTTGCTACCAGATCTGTCAGGGCATGATCCATTGGGAAATCCGGAAATCCTTGCCCCAGATTAACGGCGCCATATTCGGTAGCTAGTGCACTCATTACTGTAAAAATAGAAGTACCTACATCGGGAAGTTTTGAAATAATCAGTTCATTCATTTCTTTTGGTCTTAATTATTGCAGCAATTTACTAAAGTGTACCAACTTTCCATCACTATCCATTCCTTCCAATACAAGTTGGAATGAATGGCTATAGTCGTTATTGTAAAATCTGAATTTTAATTTTTGATTTTTTTGATCAGTAATCATTCTTGGGTTCCAATAGATGGTGGTTCTTAAATCTTTTGAAGCATATTCTTGATGTTGTTCGGCATAGTTGGGTAAATAAAATTCACGCATGGATGCATATCCCGGAACCGAAACATAACTCATGCCTCTTGCAGTATTGGTTCTTTCGTTTCCTTTTCTAGTATACACAACGATAGCTCCACCTGCACCACCGAAGCCACCCATGAACGGGGGACTAAATACCTTGATATAGGCTACATCATGGATATTGATTATGCTCAGTTGATCAGCATCAACATGAAACTCATCGAGGTACAAAGAAGTTGCACTACCTCTCCAATTAACTACTGCTTCGCCATATGGATTGCTGATATTTAAACCCGCTACCTGTCCCTGTAAATAAGCCAGAATTGGTTCTGAGGCTCGGGGTGGTTCATTGATCAGATCAAACTGTGCCCTTGCATCGCCCTGAAACATACCACTGGTGTACCTTTGATCGATCAGGTCGATCTTAGATTTTCTGGAAGAATAAACAGTTACTTCTTTTAGGGTAGTTTGTTTTTTTAATAATTCTAGTCGATTGTTTTCATCAATCAACCATCGATATTTACTTAAAGCTGAAGTATCTAAATTTATTTGAGATGATCGAATAATTTTATTAGGATTGGGTTGAAAGAAATTATTTTCGATCAACACGTTACTGGTTACAGGAATTTTTATTCCATTTAAACTATAGAATATTTTAGTGGTGTCAAAGAAGATGACATTTTTTTCAGAAAAACTTCCATCTGCTTGCAAGGGTAAGAAGAGCATGGCCTTACTCGAATCTTTTGAAAGTAACATCAGATTCATGAGTGCAGCTTTCTTGATTTTTGCATCAGAGATTCGCTCAATTTTTCCGATAATAGAAAGATAGGCTGTATCTTTTTCAAAATTAATGCGAGGCAAAATCCCATTTAATACATCATGCCACTTGAATCTTCTCCATCCGTTTGTTAGCATTACAAGATCTGCATGTTGCATGACACTGTCGGCCGAAGAACTAAAATAGTAGGATGGCTCATGAATATTTCCAGTAAGATCGCCATTGAGTATGAATTGAGAAACAATGTTATTCTCATTTTTCCCATTCATTGTTCCATCTGTAATGGATAGAGATAGATTTGTAACAGTGGTATCCTTTACTTCTAGTTCAAAAACGTTTTTGCCTCTTTTATTTAGATCTAATGTGTCGATCTGAATAGAAGCATCTAATTCATAGTCTTTATTGTTTACCAGTAAAAGCCGTTCACAGATAGGCTCTTGATTGGCATCGAAGAGTGTGATGTGTAGGATGCCAGATAAAAAGTTCTCAATAGGAATTTTGCTACTAATGATCTCTTTGTTAGAAAGATTTACTATGGCCTTATACATAATATGCCCATTCATTTCTGCAACAAGATTAATCCTTTTCCAAGCTTCAGGAACATCAGTAGTTCTTTGAATATGATAGACTCGGCTATCTCTCCCCGAGTCAATCATGATATTAATACCCCTTGTTAATGCAAGTGGTAATGTTGTTTGATGTGATTGATTGATCTGGTCGGTCCATTCTGCAGTATACTGTTCATTGAATTGCGGTGTGTAATAAAATTTACCCATGCCATCATGCACCGAATGAAATTCAGTAATGACCTCGCCTTTGCTATTTTTAATATTTCCTTTAACAGCCGCAGGCAATCCTAACTGATTCACCGCTTTAAATGCCACCGCTGAAATTTTATCAATTATAGCATTGCCTGATTCGGGTAGAAATTGAATAGTAGTTTCGGGTAAGGCTATTTTCGAATTGAAAGATGTATGATCAGTTGCAACAATGCCCAGTTGTTTTTTAAAGAAGTAAGCAGAATCTGAATTGCGCATCCATTTTGTGTAAGCAATTGCTTGAATATTATTTCCAGAATAGTTATCAGGTATTTTAAAATTTCCCCAGGCTGATCCGTCAATGATCGGAGAAACGGAAGAGCTGATTAGTTTGCCGGTTGGATCATACCAATCGAGGTAAAAATTCTTTGACAACACAGAGGGTTCAAAACCCGACATTAAATAGGCTTTATACCAGATAGTTTGACTTGTATTATATTGACTATTATCGAACTGTACATAGATCTTTTCAGTTGGCCTTTGTTCATAAAAACCAGAGAGCAAAGAATCTAATTGCTGTGATTTTGCTGCAGGTAAGAATAGGAAGAAGCTAATAAAGGTCGCCAAAATCTGATTTCTCATTATTCTAAGATAGAAAATAGAATGATGAGTTTAAAACATTAGAAATATTCTTAACATCATGATAAGAATATTATTTCGTGCTAAGAGCACTCTCTAATCTTTTCAATTCCACTTCAGCCAACTTTGCTGTATAAGTTAAATTGATTAAGCGGTAACTGGCAGTCTCAAAGCTTTGTTGCGCCTGCTTTACGTCGATAATAGTTGCCTGACCTAGTTCAAACTTCTTTGAAATCAGGTCGAGTAATTGTTGTGAAAGTTTAAAGTTCTCTGATTCTAATTTTAGCTGACTTAAAGAATTGGCATATGCCTGATAAGTACGAACAGCCCCTGTTTCGTAATCGAGTAAGAGATTATCGTAAATAGTTTTTGAGCTGCGTGTATTAATCTCTGCGATTTGTTGTTGCTTTTTAGAAATAGAGCCATTATAGATAGGAACAGAAAGATTAATTCCTATAAATGGACCATAGCTTTGATTTAACAATGAAAACCCTGCTGCACTCTTAGCGCTTGTTAGATTATATCCAGTTGAAGCCCGAAGGGTTGGATAACGAACTGCTGCAACTTCTCTTTCAATTATTTTATTAATATTTATTTGTTGTTGTGCCGCTATCACAAGCGGGTTGCTGCTTAATCTATTAAGTACAGAATCTAGTTGAATAGATTTATCAATGATAATGGTGTCTTCTATAATAATTTTTTGATCTGCAGGCTTCAGAAATATCAGATTTAGTAAATCAGTCTTAGCCTGATCGATAGCAAGAAACTGTGATTGTTTTGTTTGAAGGTTTCCGTTTAAGTCCAATTGAGCTTGAAAAATATCGGCATTATTGGCAACGCCAACTTGTTTGCGTACTTCAAGAATATCAAGTTTTTGTTTTGAAACTTCGATGGTGCGTTCGAGGGCTTTAAGAAAATATTCTTGTCGTACTATATCGAAATATTTCGACATCACAGCGGCAATCGTATTTTGAATTTGAGCCGCAAGTACTTGTTGGTTTTGTTGCTGTAATTCATCTAATCTTTTCTTAGTGGCGTGAACGCGCATACCATTATATAAAAGAATACTTCCTGTAACTCCTACTGCAAGGTTATTGGTGGCTACATTATCTTTTTTTGTATCGCGAGTTGGATCAGCAAATTTTTGATTAATACTGGTAACCTGTTCGTTGTCGCTCGCTGTTCCTGAAACAATGGGTAATCCACCGGCATAACCGTAAGAATTGGCGATCGTACTGATTTCAATATTATTTTGAGCTAACTGAATATCATAACTATTCTTAAGCGCTATATTAATAGCATCTGTAAGGGTGATTTTCTGTTGAGAAAATCCACTTAATGCGAAAGCGCAAAAAACAAACAGCAGTAGGTTCTTCATAATTGTGAAATTACCGAGAGCTCAAAAAAATGAGCAAAATATTACACCAATGGTTGACTAGCTAACTAGGGTACCTAAATCCTGACCTTCTACCACTTTAAGCAAGTTGCCGGGCTCGTTCATATCGAAAACGATGATTGGCAATTTGTTTTCCATACAAAGTGTGAAAGCAGTCATATCCATTACTTTCAATTTTTTATCAAGGCATTCCTGATAACTGATTTTGTCATAACGGGTAGCAGTAGGGTCCTTTTCTGGGTCGGCGGTATAAATACCATTTACTCTTGTTCCTTTTAAAATCACATCCGCCTTCATTTCAACTGCACGCAGTGAGCCAGCAGTATCAGTTGTGAAATAAGGGTTACCAGTACCTGCTCCAAAAATTACCACACGGCCCTTTTCTAGGTGACGAAGGGCTTTTCTGCGGATATAGGGTTCTGCCACTTGATCCATCTGAATCGCACTTTGCAAACGCGTATACACACCAAATCTTTCCAGCATCGACTGCATGGCCATCGCATTGATAACTGTTGCGAGCATGCCCATATAGTCGCCATGGGCTCTTTCGATACCGCTATCTGCTTCATTCATGCCCCTATAGATATTACCACCACCAATTACTATAGCAACTTGCACACCTAAATCGGTAACCGATTTGATATCTATTGCGTATTGTTCAATGATTTTTGGGTTGAAAGGATCTCCGTTGCGTTGGTTTCCCAATAAAGCTTCACCGGATAATTTAAGCAGAATGCGTTTGTACTTTGGAAGCATGGTCACATTTATTTATGCAAATAACCTTATTTTTTTATGAGCAGCCAAAAGGAAAGGATGAAATGCCAGACAAAATCGATGAAAACTACTTGATTATCAGGTGTTTTTAACCTCTAAAATTCGGTGTTTCCAACCTTTTTTACAACTAAAACTATTTCTACATTGCTAGACAATTGTAAACTATAAGAAGCTAATAGCTCTTGTTATAAAAAGTTCATTATGTATACAAGTACTAAGTCGAAAGAGAAACGCTCTGTAAAAGTTGTAAAAGTGTTACCTGCATTTTTTTATCTCTTAATTGCGGTAGCTGCGGGATTTGGATTTTTTAGGGGTGAATCTTTACGATACGCGCTTCCCGTTTTTTTGATCGTCACTCGTTTAAATATGGTACTCTACACAAAATATAAGCTCCAAAATTGGGGTCTCTATGTCATCTATGCTTCTATTGCCTTGCTTGTAATTTTCTTTCAGTTTTAGTTTTAGAATATGCAGCACATAAAGGGCCGCCTTATTGTAGGGCGGTTTTTTTATTTAAAAAAGCCGCCCAGTCCCGATTAATCGGAATGGAACGGCTTTTTTAAAAAAGTATTTTAAAATATTATCCTAAAGCAACACGCTTGAATTCGGTTACTTTCAAATCAGCGTTTACTGATTTTAAGTATTCACCAACTGTCTTACCACCATCTTTTACGAAGGCTTGAGCAAGCAAAGTGTTTTCTTTAAAGAAGGCGTTTAGTTTTCCTTCAGCGATCTTAGCGATCATTTCGTCTGGTTTTCCAGCCATCTTAGGATCTGCTTTCATAGTTTCTACTACGATTGCTCTTTCTCTTTCGATAGATGCAGCAGGAATGCTTTCTGGATCAACAGCCAATGGGTTCATCGCAGCAATTTGCATGGCAACGTCTTTACCAGCTTCAGCTGCTTCAGCAGATAAGCCCACTAAAACACCCATACGGTTTTGACCGTGAATATAAGAAGCTACAAATGGTGCTTCAATTCTTTCAAATTTAGCAACACCAATTTTTTCACCAATAGAAGTCAATTTATCGTTGATCAAATCAGCCACTTTCGCGCCGTTGATTGCAACTTCATTTAATTCTTCAACTGACTTTACGTTGTGTGCAATAGCAGCTTCGGCGATACTTTTTGCAAAGGCAACGAACTCAGCATTCTTAGAAACGAAATCAGTTTCGCAGCTAACACAAACGATGAAACCTGTTTTATGATCAGCAGAAGTACCTGCAATGATCACACCTTCTTTCGCCTCACGGTCGCTACGTTTAGCAGCAACTTTCTGACCTTGTTTACGCAACCAATCGATGGCAGCTTCAAAGTCGCCATTGGTTTCAGTCAAAGCTTTTCTACAGTCTAGCATTCCAGCGCCGGTAGCCTGACGTAATTTATTAATATCAGCAGCGGTTATTTTTACAGTTGACATAATCTCTTTAAATTAATTGATGTATAAAAATTGGGTCATTAGTCATTACCCATGAGCAGATGACTAATGACCCAAAAAGGGATAATAAAATTATCTGCTTCCAGTACCACCACCTGCAGGGCGACGGTTACCTTGACTTGGAGTACGACGCTTAGGAGCACCGCCTGCTGGTCCACCAGCTGGCGCATTGTTGCTACCTCTTCTGCCACCTCTGCCAGCTTCAGCTTGCGCTTCAGCTTCTAGGCGACGAGCACGAGTTTCGTTCTCATTATTGCCTTCTTCACCTTCATCATCATCTTTAGAAGCCTGACGTTCAGCCAAACCTTCAGCAATTGCTGCGATGATATAGTTAGTGATGATTGCGATTGATTTAGTTGCATCATCGTTAGCAGGAATAGCGAAGTCTACTTTATTAGGATCGCTATTAGTATCTACCATACCGAAAGTAGTGATGCCTAAACGCTTAGCTTCAGCCAATGCGATATGCTCACATCCGATATCAACAAGGAATAAAGCAGCCGGTAAACGACCCAACTGAGCGATACCGCCCAATACTTTTTCCATTTTTTCTTTATCTCTGCTTAA
>CAIJLK010000167.1 GCA_903821465.1 uncultured Bacteroidota bacterium
GATAGGTTGGCTGTACATTCTCCCCATCGTTCAATAACTCTTCGTACAATTTTTCACCCGGTCTTAGACCTGTATAAGAGATCGCAATATCGATATTCGGAATTAACCCATATAAACGGATCATCTTCTTAGCCAGATCTGAAATAGTTACCGCTTCTCCCATATCGAACACAAAGATCTCACCCCCATTGCCCATGCTGCCTGCTTCTAATACCAGTTGGCAGGCTTCGGGGATGGTCATGAAATAACGGGTGATATTGGGATGGGTTACGGTAACTGGTCCGCCATTTTCGATCTGCTCCTTGAATCTTAGGATCACTGAACCATTGGAGCCCAATACATTCCCAAAACGGGTGGTGATAAATTTAGTATGGTTATTTGGTAATCCCGCTAATCCCTGCACATACATTTCGGCAGATCGTTTAGAAGCACCCATTACATTGGTAGGATTCACTGCCTTATCAGTTGAGACCATTACAAAACGTTCTACCTGAAATTTCATAGCCAGGTCTGCCATGATTTTGGTACCAATTACATTATTCTTGATAGCTTCTGCCGGACAGAGTTCCATCATGGGTACATGCTTATAGGCTGCTGCATGGTATACATAATGGGGTTTGAACTGCTCAAACAGATCTTGCATCCTTAACTCCGAAGTAATATCAGCCAGATAAGGAATACAGTTTACATGGAATTTATTATTACTCACTTCCAGATCCATGGCATGCAAAGGAGATTCTGCCTGATCGCATAATACGATCAGTTCAGGATGATAGGGTAATAATTGCCTTACAATTTCACTGCCAATACTGCCTGCCGCTCCGGTTACTAAAATGCGTTTACCCTTTACCTGATTCTTGATCTGCTGATTATTAATATAAATAGCTTCTCTTTCTAATAGATCTTCGATCTTAATAGAACGCAACTGACTACTATTGAATTTACCCTCGCTCCACTGGCCATAGGGTGGCACGTTTAATACCTTGATATCGTGGTCTAAACAAAAATCTACGATCTGGTTCTTCCGCTTGGGTGAAATAGTAAATGTGGCGATCACCAGCTCATCGATCAGCTGGGTTTTAATGAGTTTGCCGAAATCTTCAAAGGAAACAATAGGAATGCCATCTAATACTTTCTTGGTCTTCTTCTTATTATCGTCTATAAAGGAAACTAACTGTATACTGTTTTGTGTATCCTGCTCTAATACCCGCTTGGTGGCAATGCCCGTTTCTGCCGCTCCAAAGATTACCACATACTTCTTAGCCATGTTATAACTGCGCGAATAGGCAAATACAAACTTTACCATTACCCGATAACTGACCAATGCCAGAAAGCTAAATGTGGCATACATGATTACTACCACATTACTGAGGATAAAACGATTGGTAAAATCGCGCGACATGATCTCTACCGCAAATAGAATACTGGCAGATAGCAAAACGGCTAAAGCGATGCGATAGGCATCTTGAATACCGGTAAATCGTACGATCCCCGCATAGGATCTTAATGCCGCAAATACCAGCGTATTAATAATGCCGATTAACAATACCGTATTAAATACCGACTCCCAATTAATACCCGTAAAGGTTAAATTGAGCTTAATTAGAATCGCAAAAAACAAACAAATTTGTGTAACCGCGAGATCCAAGAAAAAAATGAACCAACGGGGTACAATGCTCACCTTTTTTAAAATGCTCTGCATATGCTGTTGTTTTGGAGTTTATATGGCTTCGCCTTTCTCAGTCACAGGTAAATGCTGGGGGGATAAGGTTTTTGGCTACTAAATGCGTAGCCGACTGATTTGTCATGAATCATTGGGGGGGAGGATTGATTCAAATTTCGAACTGCAATGATAAGGTTTTTTAACTACCTATCATGAAAAAACCCCACCTTTTTTAATTATTTAAAATGCTGAATCTGTTGGTATTACAGCCAAATCAACGCAGTTATTGGGTGTATGAAGGAATTGTTAAATAAGAGGGGTGTTTATGGAGAAATTTATAAAACTACAATTTTCATTAGGAGTTAAGTTTTTTCATAATCTCAAAACGACTATAATAATTACATTCTAACAAATTGAGAAATAATTCTTTTAATAATTATTTCTAATTATATTTGCACTGTCCTTGATTAATTGGGTAACGTCAGCGGAATTAGACTGCTGTTTGCCCACCCAATCAAGGGCTTTTTCTTTGTGGACCCATTCCAGTAAGTCATCTTCAACTATCCATCGCAAGATTTCTGCAGTATTTTCCTTTGGATAAATGCTTCTTACGCTATTTATTTTTTTAGTCTTTTCCCATCTATTTAGTTCAAGAGCTACCACTAGGTTAATATTTTGATCCTCCATTTCAGTCAAAATCACCTTTCTACCAATTTTAGTCTTACTCAAAAAAACTGCAATGGGAGCATATACAAATTCTGGCATATGAACTACTGAAATGAGACTAAATGGGTGATTAGATTGCAACTTTTTGTCTATTAACCTTTGTACAGACATTTCAATTGGCAAATTGGGCACTCCACAAGAAACTAAACCAGCAGAAGGCATTCCAATATAAAGAGGTACTGAAAAATCGATATTATCCGATAAAATATCTCTTATCCTATTATTAAACTGATCATTTATATGCTTCAACTCTGCTTTAGTCAAAATAATTACATGTATAACTATGTATATAAATATTGCTTTACAAAGTTGCAGCCTTCGAAGTGGGGCTTTATATATTTTAGATTAAAATATTTCACTTTTAATTTATAGCTATTTTTACGCATGGCATTTAAAATCGGTATCATCGGCTTAGGTTATGTGGGCCTTCCTCTTGCATCGCTTTTTGCTGAAAAGTATGCCGTGCAGGGCTTTGACATTGATGAAACTAAGATCCGGTTATTGCAAAGGGGCATTGATCCGAATGGCCTTTGCTCCCTCCAGCAGTTATCGCATGCCAACCTGCATTTTAGCAATAACATCAATGAGCTGACCGATTGCACACACCTGATTATTACCATCCCCACGGATATTGACGCTCAAAATAAACCCGATCTGGGTCCGCTTAAAAAAGC
>CAIJLK010000168.1 GCA_903821465.1 uncultured Bacteroidota bacterium
AATATACTGTAGTGGTTTCTTTCATTGTTGATAAGAACGGTGGTATTTCTGAAGTACAAGCTGAGAACGATCCTGGCTATGGTACTAGAGAAGAAGCAGTTCGTGTTATCAAAAAAGGACCATCATGGAAGCCTGCAGTTCAAAACGGTAGAAACGTTATCTATCGTCACAAACAAAGCATCACCTTCCAGGTTTCTGAAGAATAATTTTCATCTTCTTAAATATTAAAAAAGCCCGGTACGATTTTCGTATCGGGCTTTTTTGTTCTTCCACTATTCACTTAAAATTGTCTATAATTTTTATGGAAAAATTTGTATCAATCCATCTCAATGAAAACAACCTATATGGAAAAGATGCAAATTTTAAACGCCGACTTACTTGAGATTTTATTTGATGGTAGAAACAAAATGTATGGTGCTTACGATCTGCGTAAGACCTATAGTAAACGTCTATCTTATGCACTTGCAGGAACATTTTTAATCGCACTATTATTAGTGATTGGTACTGTGGTTGCAAATTCTTCTAGAAAGAAAACAATTGAAATGATTGCTCAGGATGTGAATCTAGAGAACTTGGTACCTGAGGAGAAAAAACCTGAGTTGCCTCCACCACCTCCACCAAAACAAGATCCTCCAAGAGTTGAGATTTCTCGATTCAATGCACCAATAATTGTGAAAGATGCATTGGTAGATGAGAAGGATGAAATGAAAGAGGTAAAAGATTTGGAAAACACCAAAATAGGAAACGTAAATCAACAAGGAACCCCGGATGATGGAATTGTAGCTCCTCCAATTGAACCAGGAACAGGTAAGGTTGAAGCTCCTGTAATGGAGGAAGACTACGATAGAATCTTTATCTCAGTTCAATATCCTGCTGAGTTTCCTGGTGGTATACCTGCATGGTCAAAATACTTAGAACGCAATTTAAACAGAGATCTTCCAGTTAATAATGGAGCACCAGCTGGAAAATATACTGTCGTTGTTTCATTTATAGTGGATAAAAATGGAGCAATTTCAGAGGTACAGGCTGAAAATGATCCGGGTTATGGCACAAGTATTGAAGCTGTTCGAGTAATCAAAAAAGGACCTTCTTGGAAGCCCGCAATGCAAAACAATAGAAACGTCATCTATCGACACAAACAAAGTATCACCTTCCAAGTTTCAGAGGAATAAGAGGAAGTGAAAAGTGAAAAGATAAAAGTGAAAAGATAAAAGTGAAGAGGGAAGAGTGAAGAGTGAAGAATCAATCGTTTAAGTTACAAGCAAGATGAACCCTAGGCACTACCTGGGGTTTCTCTTTTAGACAATGTAAATCCATTTTTCACTTTTCACTTTTATCTTTTCACTTTGCTTAACCTATTTTTGTTGAAATTAGAAGAATGTCAGCAAAGAAAATGGTATGGGATGATACAATCGTAGCACTGGCTACTGCACCGGGAATTGGTGCTATATCAGTGATTCGTTTGAGTGGAAAGGATACCATAGCAATTGTGAATAGTATGTTTCCATCAAAGGACCTTTCTGCGCAGGCTTCTCACACCTTACATGTTGGTTATTTAAAACAGAACAATGAGTTGCTAGATGAAGTAGTGATTGCTTTGTTTAAAGGCCCCACTTCTTATACTGGAGAAGATGTGATTGAAATTAGCTGCCATGGTTCAAATTTTATCGTTGAGAAAATCATCAAAGCCATTTGTAGTTTAGGCGTGAGAATAGCAAAGCCTGGAGAATTTACCCAGCGTGCTTTCTTGAATGGCAAAATGGATTTAGCTCAGGCAGAATCTGTGGCCGACCTGATCGCAAGTAATACAGAAGCCAGTAGAAAAACCGCGTTGAATAATATGCGGGGAGGATTTTCAACAGCTTTGCACCAATTACGTGAAGAGCTAATTAAGTTTTCTGCACTCATAGAATTAGAGCTCGACTTCTCTCAAGAGGATGTTGCATTTGCTGATCGAAAACAATTGTATCAACTAATTGGCACCCTTGCTAAATCAACCAATGAATTATTGCATTCCTTTCAATTGGGTAATGTGATCAAGAATGGCGTTCAGGTGGCCATCATTGGCAAGCCCAATGCGGGCAAGAGTACATTGCTAAATAGTTTATTGAACGAAAACAGGGCCATTGTAAGTGAAATAGCGGGCACTACGAGAGATACAGTAGAAGAGATATTAAATATTGAAGGGGTGTTATTTCGATTAATAGACACGGCCGGAATCAGGGAGCATAGTAAAGACTTGATCGAAACCATTGGAATTGAAAGGAGTTTTGAGAAAATGCGCGCAGCAGATATTGTGCTTTATTTGTTCGATGTCAATGAAATGGATTCAAATGCATTGCAAGAAATAGTAGCGGGTTTCAAAAAAGAAAATATTCAGTATTTACTCATCGGAAATAAAGTGGATGGGGTAGAGGCCATGGTTTCTGAAAAGTTTGCAGCATTCCCTGAGATCATTTTTATTTCAGCCAAAGAAAACAGACAGATCGATCATCTCAAAAAATCGCTTGTTGCAAAAGCCATCAGTGGCGATATTCTTGCGGATGCAACCATCGTTACTAATGCCCGTCACTATGATGCGCTGAAACAATTAAGTCATTCATTAACAGACGTATTGCAAGGATTGGATAATGAAATTCCTAGTGATCTTATTGCATTGGATATTCGACAGTGTTTGCATTACCTCGGACTCATCACAGGTGAGATCACCAATGAAGATCAACTCGATTTTATTTTTTCTAAGTTCTGTATCGGAAAGTAACCATGCGCAGCGAGGTCATCCCGCAAGGCGGGATTGCCCGATTGTTATACTCTTGTTCTAAAGCATTTACATTCTAACTCAGCCAATTACATTTGCCGATTCTTGCTTTTCTCTGCATAATAGCCCAATATTTTTGTTCCCCAGCTTTTCGAATTTAATTTTTATTTAATATTTAGTTTATAAATTCTTTGTAATTTAAAAGGAGTAAAAACTAATTACTGATCCTTCTTTTAAACATGGGTCTGAAATGACCGATTTCTTCGGCTGGCAATTTTGCTTAACAACTTCTAGCAAACAACATTCAAATCAATTTATGCCAATTGCAAAGCCATCACCAATAACTCCGAATGGTTCCATTCAAAATAATGCGTCTCCATTTAGTACGAAGTATAGAAAATATATACTCTTCATACTTACTGGTGTATATGTTTTCAATTTTATTGACAGGCAAATCCTGGTCATCCTTCAGGAGTCCATTAAAAAAGATTTAGGTCTTTCGGATACACAACTTGGTCTGATGTCAGGATTCACTTTTGCAATTTTTTATGTTTCATTTGGGATACCAATTGCCCGGTTGGCGGATAAGAGCAACAGAAAAAATATTATCACCATTTCCATAATTATATGGAGCGGCATGACGGCACTCTCCGGCAGGGCACAGAATTTCATACAATTATTAC
>CAIJLK010000169.1 GCA_903821465.1 uncultured Bacteroidota bacterium
CTACTGAATTATTTGCCTAATTAGAGCTTTTGCCTGCTTTTAGGACTTTTTCAGACATTCAAAGAAGGGAATTTTGGCGCTGTCGAGCGTCTCAGTTCGGCCAACAGCAGTCCTTCGTCAATCTCTAAAACAGTCCCAATAAGAGTGCGGGGGTACCTAATACCACTCTGGGGTTGGGGTTTGGTCAACAAGCAAATGCTTCTAATCAATCTCGCCTGATATTTGAGGCTGGGTTCTTGTATTAAATGAGTCAGAATTGGACATTTTTTCTAAATATGACACCATCTCAAGAGTTAATATATTAGCTATGACTTGTACCCTATATCAACCTAGTGAGTGTATCTATGTGTAATTTATGTGACATTAAAAACCACGCAGCAGCGAACAATGCTCATGCAGGAAGGCGCTCATTTTTAAAGGCGGCTGGCACATTGCCTCTTTGGGCTGGCGCCATCGGCTCAGCCTCTTTCTTGCCATCAGCATTGGCCGCAGATGTAACGCCAAAACCTGAAAATATTCTGATGCCTGACGCAGCACTAGCTCGCCTGCTAGCCGGAAATAAACGTTTTGTTGAGGGGGATGTTATTAAAAATCCATCCTTTAAAAATATTCCAGTTGGCTTGCGATACGGTCAAAATCCCTATGCCTGTATTTTGTCCTGCGCTGACTCTCGCGTAGGCCCTGAGCTTTGTTTTGATGAAGGGCAGGGTGATCTTTTTGTCGCTAGATTAGCAGGTAATTATGTGAATACTGATATGCTAGCCAGTCTTGAGTATGGCGCTCTCATGTTGAAATCACCATTGATTATGGTTCTTGGGCACACTGAATGTGGTGCCATTAGTGCGGCCATTAAGGCGGAAAAAGACAATGTGGATTTCCCAGGACATATCCAGGTAATAGCTTCTAAACTGGATCAGGCGGTGAGGCTCGCTAAGCTAGAGGGCGGCAAGCGAACTACCGAAGTAGCCAAAGAAAATGTTAGATTAAATGTAGTTGAGCTAAGACAGTCAACCCCGATTCTTCGAAAACTGGTTGATGCTGGCCAGTTAAAAATTGCTGGCGGACTCTATGATCTTGAAACTGGCAAAGTAAGCTTGGTAGTTTAAGTCCTAATGTGGCAACTATTTAAGGCCTATAGAATCAATGACTGTAGGCCCTCAATTAATTTGATGACCTAAGCGTAGCTATAAACAGATTTTCAAATTTTCCAGCATCTACATGCATACAAACATCAATGACTTTTCCGTTTGGTGATGGCACGGTAGCCCCAGCTGAGCGCTCATTTAAAGGCTGACGTTTTTTCCCTGCTGAGTTAGTAAAGGGAAATATCTCTGGTACTTGGCCATTCTTAAGGCCCATATCTTTGCCCTTATCAGCAACTACCGTTAGTTTCAATTTTTGAGTCTTATCGCAAATTTCAGGATTGCTTGCTACGGCGGCAGTCAATGGATCCCAGTGAAAGTATTCCCCATTGGTGGTGGACTTAGATATATTTTCAAAAATACGAAATGAAAACGCCTCCAATGGTTTTTGCTTGGGTTCGTTTAAACGCGCAATAAATTCTTTCGTTAGCGGAACTTTGTTGGTTGCATCAAGAGGAACCAGTGTAATTGGAACACCGCTCTCAAAAACTTTTTTAGTAGCTACTGGGTCGATGTAGTAGTTCCATTCAGCCTTGGTATTGGTGTGATCATCGGTAAACCCGTGGACTCTTAAATTGCCACCAGTATTGACTGCTCCACCCATGGAGTAGATTCGCTTGATTTTCCTCTTAAGCGCTGGTTCAGCAGAAATTACTGAGGCAATGTTAGTCATGCTACCAATCGCGAGAATATCTACTGGCAAAACGCTCTCGCGTAGCAGTTTGGCTAATAAAGTTGGCCCGTTTTCGTAGTGTTGATTGGGATCCATTGGTGGAATTTTTTCACCCATCATATTTGCACCAGTCTCACGCCAAATTTTTGGATATGAAGCATAGCCATCCATCGGCCAATTGGATCCGCATCCAATGGGTTTATTTGCATTTCTGCTGGACATATTTAGAAGGTATTGCGCGTTATGGGCGGCATTTGTGCAGGATGCAATGCCATTACCCACAATCGAAATACCCAGCAAATCAATATTCTGATTTTGGGCTATGTACGCTATGGCAAGCCAGTCATCCGTTCCCATGTCAGTATCAATGATCATGGGTGTATTTATCTTTACTTGTGCGTAGGCGAGAGTTGGAAAACCAAGGGTTATCAATGACAGAATAAAAAAATTAGCTATTCGATTAAAGTATTTGGTCCATATCTTTGGACGACAATTTTGCTTGTGCATACTGGTTTTCCATTATCTTTTCTGATTACATGAGATCCATTCAGACCAATCCTGACGAATTCTTGCATATACCCAATTTAATAATTTATTAGGAAAAAAATAGATCTTTATAAGTGATATTGGTGTAGGATAACCCAATAAAGCATTTTGTAATGATGATATTAGATCTTTATTTCATCATCATGTCTGCAAAAATTATATCTATAAAGCAGAAAATGAATTCTTATAAGTACTTAAAAAAATCACTGATTGCAACGGTCGGTGTTGGTGCGATTGTTTTTTCTGCATCGAGCTCAGCCCAATCAGCCCCAGAGGCTAGTGTTTCTGTTTCTCAGGACACAAAAGCAGAAACGGCAAGTGAAAAAAAAGCCGAAGCTATTAAGCTTGCTGCTGAAAAGGAGAAGCTATTTAAAACCCCGCTTTTTGAGGGTAAGGCTGGAATTTCATTCTTTGTTGAGGACACTTATAGTGGAAAAGATACCTCCAACACGCCGCAAAACAGCTATTCACGTGGATATATTCTTGGTAATTTGTACGCAACGAAGGATCTCTATTTGTCGGCTAATTTAAGATTTTCATCGTCCACCTCATCTAATAGTACTCAAAATTATTTTTTTGATGACGGCTCAGCATTTTTTGCGGAGTTAGCAGTGAGATATGATGCAGATGATTACTCGCTTGTTGCGGGTAAAACTAGTATTAACTACTCATTGTCCAGAAACTTTGCAGCTGGTATTTGGGGTAAAAGCTTTGCGAAGAAGGAGTATGGGGTTGATGGAATGATGGTCTTAGGTGGTGCATATAAGATCGATGCAGGCGAATACGGAAACCACTCGCTTTCAGGAAATGTGTTTATGGTTGATACCACTGGTTTATCTGATACCTATGGATCCACTAGGGATCCCAACCAACTTAGCGCGGGAGGTCCCGCCAACACAGGAAAGTTTAATAACTATGCAATTTCTCTGGATGGTTTGGCAATTAAAGCCATCCCTAAATTTCGATATCAGCTAGCAACAGTGAGATTGACAACAGAGAGTCTATACAACCAGGCTACCCAATCACAGGTTCCCAGTCAGTTTTTGGCCAATGAGCAACGTTATGTAGCTTCGGCACTATTAAATAAAATTGATGTAGGAGCTGGCGTTAAGCTAACGCCATTAGTCGAATACAACAGGGTTCTTAACTCCCTTGGCTTAGCTGGCTTTAACAAAAGTTATTATGTAGGATCTTTGCTGTTTGGCTATAAGCAGTGGAACTTTGGGGTCACCTCAACTGTATGGGATGGAAACTGGAGTGGGGAGGCTAGTAACGTAAAGCGACTCATTCCATCCAATGCTTATTTATCTGACCGCTGGAATCAACAACAGGTTTCAATTGGTTATACATTCCAAAATGGTATTCAAACTTCGATTGGTTATAAAAAGGACAATCAAGTTGCTGGAACCACCTCTCAAACCGTTGGCCTCAATGCAAAATACGACTTGCCATTTGCATTTTAAGGATAGTTACATATGAAATTAAAAATATTATTTTTTTATATTGGACTAGTTTTATCAACTACTCTTTATGCCCAGCCTTCATTGGATGGGAATACCCCCTCTAACTATTTAATTCTGACAACTGAGCAACAAGAAATTTCTCTACGTCGCTATATGCATGCTAATGCAGATCTGGTTTCGATTTGCCAGCCTAATTACGACCTTCAAAAATCGAATGAGTATTTTATTAATTGGATTACGAACAATCCACAGTATTTAAGAAGAAACCTAACTTCAGCATTTACTGCAGCATTGCTAGAATCTTGTAGAAGTAAATAAATACCAATATTCAGGAATAGAGATTAATCGATATGAAACTAAAATCATTTGCAAAGCTAGCAATACTCACATTGTCTTTGAGCATCCTTGGCTGCAGTACTGGTCCTATTAAACCATCTACTAAACCTCCGGTTGATGTAAAAATTATCGCAATGAATGATTTTCATGGGTACTTAAATCGATCTGATAATGCCGAATTATTTTTAATGGATCCGGATAATCCGGGAAAGGTGGCAACAGTTAAAGTTGGAGGCGCTTCATACGTTGCCTCCTTGGTTAAAAAATTAAAATCTGAAAATAATAACTCTATTGTTGTTGGTGCCGGGGATTTTATTGGGGCATCTCCAGCAATCTCATCCTTTACGCAGGATGAGGCGACTATTAATGTGATGGGTGAGATTGGCTTGGAAGTATCTGCAGTGGGTAATCATGAATTTGACCGGGGTAAAAAAGAGTTGCTACGCTTACAAAATGGAGGCTGCGCACCAGGTAAAGAGATTGGTAGGGAAACTTGCATTAAAAATCGAGAATTTAAAGGTGCCAAGTTTCAATACTTAGCCGCCAATGTGATTGATGACGATACAAACCAGACCTTGCTTCCATCGACCTATATCAAGAAATTTAATGGTGTAACAGTTGGATTTGTTGGCTTGACGCTTCGGGGTACTCCTAAGGCTACCCGTGGTGCTGTGGGTCTCACATTTAATGATGAGATAGAAGTGATTAATTCTCACGCTGCTAAATTTAAAGGGCAGGGCATTGAGGCGGTAGTGGTGCTGATTCATCAGGGGGGAGGTACTACAGCTGCCACTTTGAATGATAAAAGTTGCCCAGGTCTTTCGGGGGAGATTGTTCCCTTGGTTCAAGGCTTAAAGAATGTGGATGTGGTTGTGAGTGGCCATACCCATCGTGAGTATGTCTGTACGGATAAAAAGACGGGCATTCTGTTAACTCAAGCAAATTACTACGGTAACGTCATCACAGATATCAATCTGCAAATTGAGCCCGGTAAAGGTGTTATTAATAAGCGGGCTAACAACCTTCCGGTAATTACGGATCAAAATAAGAAAGTGCCAAAGGGGTATGCCGTCCTAAGCAAGGATGCGGATATTGACCGTGAAGTGCAAATGTATGACGATCTTTCAAAGAAAAAACGCTCTGCCATTCAAGGGTATATTGCAGCTCCACTTCCCATGATTACTATTGAAGGAACCACGGCTAGAAATAATAACGCTGAACATTTGATGGGGGATGCAATTGCCGATGCCTACCTTGCTAGCGCCCCAAAAGAGGCTAAGGCTGATCTTGCCTTCATTAATGCGGGTGGTGTACGTTCGGGTTTAAATACAGCGGGTCCTATTACTTACGATAACTTGTTTGGTATTGCACCTTTTGGAAATAATTTGTTTTATGTTGATTTAACTGGCGAACAATTGATTCGCTTGCTTGAGGAGCAGTGGGAAGGGGCTAATTGCAGAAATAAGCCTTTGATGAAAAACAATGTCAATATGTGTGGAAGAATGCTTCAGCCTAGTTCAACGCTGACCTATAAGTGGGATGTCACAAGAGGCCCTGGTAAAGATTTTGGTAAAGGTAACTTGGTTATCGTTGATTCAGTGCGTATCCAGGGAGAGCCTTTGGATATGAAGAAAAAATATCGCATTGTGACGAATTCTTTCTTGGCTGAAGATGGTGGAGACAATTACACAGTCTTCAAACAAGGCGCAGGCCTGCAGGATATGGGGGTAGTTGATATTGAGGCGATGGTAAATTACTTTAATCGCTACCCAGCTTCATCGCCAATGCCTCCACCAAAGCGCAGAATTAGTTGCGATACATGCCCGAAGTTTTATTGATCAATGTTTAGTTTAAATACTCATTACCTGTTGTCATTTTTTACCAAGAAATTGACTTCGTTAAGTATGCAGCTATGAGTATTTTTTCTAAATCATTCATCTTGGGCGTATTCATTTATGCCCCTTTAGTTTTTTCTCAACCTCAGTCTGACAAGCTGGATACCGTTAAGCTTTGGGCCGAAAAAGCTCAGCAGCAATGCTTTATGAAGATCCACTTTGATACCTTTGCCTATCAAGATTGTTTGGTTTTAATGGCTAAGGAGGAGGTGGGCAATAAGCCAAGGGAGCTGGGTATCTATTACTTTGCTTATGTTGGCGCTATGGATTCAGTAAGAACTGGCATGTATGGGTCTAAAAATACTGCGTGGTACTTTTTGAAGCGATTCCAAAAATTACAGAAAAGTCTTGGAATCGATAATGAATCTTTATGCACTACAGTGCCTGGGAATTGTGAAATTCGGACTGCTCAGACGATAGCTATGGCTAAATCCTCTCCACCTAAGCCGGTAGATCGAGATGGCGCTGTACCGGGAGGAAATCATCAGCATTAGCGATTTCAATGACTGAAAAATGCTGAGTAAGTCGATAATCGTTGCTGTACCCATTAAAGAGACTAAAACTAAAGGTGCATTAGGCGCCTTTTAGGTTTAAATCATTAGTCCTGAGATTGGATCAAAATTAAACTCAGTTCAACTACCCTTGTTCAAGAATTAAAATTTAAATCCTATCAAAGCAATTTTTTGGTGCAAAAGCTCTTTTGCCTAGATTAATGAAACCTTTTTGGCTGTCAGCCCTTATTGCATTTTCACTTGCTGCTTGTGGTGGGTCAGATAGCGGATCGCAGTCCACCTACACTATCGGCGGCACTGCTGGCGGTCTAGTTGGACAAGTCACACTCTTAAATAATGGGGATAACCCATTAACTATTACAGCCAATGGCTCCATCGTATTTACTACACCAGTAGCCTATAACAGTAGCTATGCAGTCACAGTAGGAACACAGCCAACGGGACAAATCTGTACTGTTAGTAATGGCTCAGGTTCGGGAGTGGTAGCCAATATTACTAATGTGACAGTGACTTGCCGTAATAAGCAATATGCTTATGTAACTAACTCTGCTGGTAACACGGTATCGATGTTCGCCATTGGTAGTAACGGTATTTTGAGTCCCTTAGCAACACCGACGATAGCCGCGGGAACTGGTCCATCTGGAATAGCGATTTCTCCATAAAAAAAATTTTAAATCAGCAATTGCTAGAGCCAAAAACTACGATAGCATCAGGAAGATTCATAGAATGTAAAGTCTGCTATGGGTCGATATTTGCCTGCGGTGACTAATTGGTTCGTGTGACTGCTTTCGGGATTTTTA
>CAIJLK010000170.1 GCA_903821465.1 uncultured Bacteroidota bacterium
GATCCATCCATTCTGTTGTAATAATTGTTTGTAATCATAGCCTCCTTTTAATCTTTCTGTACCCAATCTTTCGGCAGCCCAATACATATCGCTGGTGGCATGTGTAGGTTGTACAGAAGGCACAATGCTAGCGGAACCGAATAAATTAAAATCGTTCACATTCACAATTTGCGCATGTTCAATTCTCCAGCGGCGATCGTTCTTCCCTTTTAAATATTTGTTGTAGACGTTTAAGATTTCTCTGTTGGCACTATCCCCAATCGCATGTGTACACATTTGAAAATTAGTAGCGGCTAATACTTGTGCCAAAGAATCGTAATGCGATTTATTGCGCAGTAAAAATCCACTCCATCCGGCCTTATCTGAATAGGGTTGAATCAGGCAAGCGCCTCTGCTACCAAGGGCTCCATCGGCATAGACCTTAAATCCGTTTACAAATAATTTATCGGTTTTATACGGACCTCTTTTCAAATATTTTTGCAGATTAGCATCGTTATCACTGAGCATTGCGAAGATGCGCATGGATAATTTTCCGCTTTGTTGTAACGTATCAATGGCATCCACATCATCAAAATTCAAACCACAATCTGTAACTGTAGTTAGTCCCACTTCAAAACAATTTTTCTCAGCAGCACTTAACCATTGCTGATAAGTTTCTTTAGTAGGCACGGGGATTTGTTGATATACTTTATCGTCTGCATTATCTATTAAAACACCGGTGAGTTTACCATCCTTTGTTTCGATAGAGCCACCCACAATAGTCTGACCAGCTTTGATCCCTGCCAAGTCCATTGCTTTTTGATTAGCGATTGAAGCATGTCCATCTATGCGCTGCAATACCACAGGTTTATCTGGAAACAACTGATTCAATAATGCGTTGGTAGGATAGGTTTTTCCAGGCCATTTATTCTGGTCCCAGCCGCGGCCCTGGATCCAGGTGATCGTAGGATTTTTTGCAGCGAATGCTTTTACTCTTTCCACCGCTTCTTCCCAGGTGGTAGTGCCATATAGATCAACTTGAAAAAGTGATCGGCCGTATCCCACAAAATGTGCGTGTGCATCAATAAAACCGGGGTAAATAGATTTACCTGCAGCATCAATATTTTCGGTTGCGCTATATTTTTTCTGGATATCATCGTTCTTACCGGTGGCTACAATTTTACCATCTTTAATAGCCATGGCTTCTGCAGTTGAGTAAGCAGAATCGACTGTATAAATTAGGGCGTGATGGATAATAGTATCTACTTTATTGCTGGTACAAGACACCAATGCAAATAGCGAGGCTATCAGTAAGAATTTTCTCATAATCAAAATTTGGAAAATAAAGATAGGGTTACTTCAACAGTTCACAAGGCTTGAGGCCTGTATGTTTTTTAAATGCCGCAGAGAAATGCGAAATAGAAGAATATCCTAATAGTGCAGACACATCTGTTACACTTAAACCCTTTTCATACAACAAGTATTTAGCATGTTCCATTCTTTGTTGCTGATAGAAATCGAAAATGGTAGTACCGAAAATTTCTTTGAATCCCTTTTTTACATAACACTCGTTCATGGCCACTTTGCGGCTCAATTCCTTGATGGTGATCGGGTCGCCAATATGTTGTAATAAAATTTCCCTCGCCTGATAAATCCGCTCTCTTCCACTTTCATCGGCCAAAAATTTACAAGAAAATCCTTCTTCTTTTTCATCAACCAAACATTCCAAGCTATACACTAATAGCTCGTGAATTTTGGCGTTCACAAAAATATTTTCCATCGAACCCGAATAAGAATGGTTCAATAGATCATCGAGCACATTTCTTTTACGAAGTGATACGGGAAAAACTTTGGTAAATGCGTTGGGATATTTAAAGGCCAGCACTTCGTCCTTCTGATTACTCAGTTTTACATTATGTACAAACTGATTTAAGAAAGTAGCAGTAAAATGAAATTTAAACACGTCAACTGTCTGATGTTTGCCGGCACAGTTGGCTGTGGGCAATTGCTTACACTGACCGCAGGTTCTTTCCTCACAATAACGGTTACCCGTTGCACAATAGCGCAATTCAAGATAATTTTCTTCAGGTCGTTTTGCATTGTAATGGTACACGAGCATACCCGTATCCTCGGCTACCCAAGAATTTTGCGCATAATATCGATTGATATTGTACTGAAAGGAACCGGGGATCTGAGAACTTTTCTCATATAATAGATCCATGCTCGGCTCAATTCCGCTTTTATACGCCAATTTTAATATGTCCATTACTTGCATCATGCTGTACAAAATTAATGTATAAACATCTAATTTTCTAATTAACAACTGTTAAACAATCGTTTCGCGGAACTATAGCGCTTAAAAACTACCTTCCCATGACAATTCTAGTATATGCAACAACTGATCGGATTAATTTGTTTGCTTGGCATTTTTTCTGGCTCAATTAAGGCTCAAAATTGCAAGGTTTTGATGCCCAGCATTGCAGGAACCTATGAGGGCGGATGTGAAAAAGACAAGGCCAATGGCAGAGGAAAGAGCTCAGGCACAGATAGTTATGATGGAAATTTTAAAAATGGCTATCCCGATGGATTGGGTAGATATACCTGGAGTAACGGCAATTTTTATGTAGGCAATTTCAAGTCCGGCAAACGCCAGGGAGAGGGAACTATGCACTATAAAACTGCAGCAAAAACGGATAGCGCTGTGGCGGGTTTCTTTAATAAGGACCAATACATCGGCCAATTCGAGTACCCTTATGTGATCAAAAGCAAAAGTTTTGCGATCAAAACGGTGAATGTATCGCCCGATTCAAAACAAACGCCCACCCAGATCACCATTGAACTATCTTCTGTAGGTAGCGGCACCGAGGATGTGAAAGGAACCGTTCCCAAACCTACACTGACCGCTATTGAGGTTTTGAAAGGAAATTATCAGCTGCGTACGGAAATGACCAATATGGATAAAAAAAATGTCTACTACCTGACCAATATCAAATTTCCCTTCACCGCATCCTTCAAAATTGGGGATGAGGAAGTAGTGATAGATTTTAATAATACAGGGTCTTATAAAGTGGAGCTTGTAACCAACCAATAGTGGATAAAAAGGCTGTTTTAATGCCCTAAAAACCACTATTTTTCGTTACCTTTGACGCTACTGATAAAATCATTAAACACAGGACTGATAAGCATTTATGACCCAGGAACAATTAGATAGTAACGAAGCACAAAATAAAAGTTACGGCGCCGACAGTATTCAGGTTTTGGAAGGACTGGAAGCAGTGAGAAAAAGACCCGCCATGTATATTGGCGATATTGGCGTAAAGGGATTGCATCACTTGGTATATGAAGTGGTTGATAATAGTATCGATGAAGCATTAGCCGGATTCTGTAAAAAGATTGGTGTTACCATTCACGAAGATAATTCCATTAGCGTTCAGGATGATGGTAGAGGTATTCCTACTGCTATGCACACGAAAGAAAAACGTTCTGCATTGGAAGTGGTTATGACCGTACTACACGCAGGTGGTAAGTTCGATAAAAATACCTACAAAGTATCGGGCGGTTTGCACGGTGTGGGTGTGAGTTGCGTAAACGCATTGAGTAGCAAGTTGATTGTGAATGTGCATCGCGAAGGAAAGATCTTCGAACAAGAATATAAAATTGGTGTTCCTCAATATGCGGTACGCGAAGCTGGTGTGAGCGATAAGACTGGCACATTTGTTCAGTTCTGGCCTGATCTTACCATCTTTCAAGAATCTGTTTATCACCGTGATATTTTAGAGGGACGATTACGCGAATTGTCGTTCTTGAATCGACGCATCAGCATTACAATTACTGATCTGCGCGAATTAGATGAAGCCGGTGTTGCTTATACTAAAGAATTTTATAGCGAAGGTGGGATTGTTGAGTTTGTTGAAATGCTTGATAGAAATGGTAACAGAACACCTTTGATTCCTGCGCCGCTTTATGTAGACGGACATGATGAAGCATCAAATGTTGCTGTTGAAGTAGCATTGACTTATAACGATGATTTTAAAGAACATATCTTCTCTTACGTAAATAATATCAATACCATTGAAGGTGGTACACACGTTACTGGTTTCCGCCAGGCATTAACACGTGTGTTTAAAACTTATGGTGATAAACAAGGTCTTTTTGAAAGAGCAAAAGTTACTATTGAAGGTGACGACTTCAGAGAAGGATTGAGCGCCATCATCTCTGTGAAAGTTCCCGAGCCTCAGTTTGAGGGACAGACCAAAACAAAATTAGGTAACAGTGAGGTGAGCGGTATCGTTCAAACCACTGTGGCACGTGCATTAGAAGCTTTCTTAGAAGAGAACCCCCGCGAAGCGAAGAATGTGATCTCTAAAATTATATTGGCTGCACAAGCCCGTGTTGCGGCGAAAAAAGCGCGCGATATGGTGCAGCGTAAAACCGTTTTGAGTGGCGGTGGTTTACCTGGTAAATTGGCCGATTGCTCTGAGCGTGATCCTGAAAAATGTGAACTATACTTGGTGGAAGGAGATTCGGCTGGTGGTACTGCTAAACAAGGAAGAGACCGCAGTTTTCAAGCGATCCTGCCATTGAGAGGTAAGATCCTGAATGTAGAGAAAGCGATGGAACATAAGATCTACGAGAATGAGGAGATCAGAAATATGTACACTGCTTTAGGTGTTACTGTTGGTACACCCGAAGATCCAAAAGCATTGAACATTGTGAAACTTCGATATCATAAATTGATCATCATGACCGATGCCGATGTGGATGGTTCTCACATTGCTACGTTGATCCTTACTTTCATTTTCCGTTATATGAAAGAGTTGGTTGAACAGGGATATGTTTATATCGCACAACCACCTTTATACTTATTGAAAAAAGGTAAGGAACAGGAATATGCTTATTCTGAAGAACAGCGTAAAATGTGGATCGCAAAACTGGGTGGCGGTAAGGATGATACTGTAAATACACAGCGTTATAAGGGTTTGGGTGAGATGAACGCCGAACAATTGTGGGAAACTACTATGGATCCATCGCGACGAACATTGAAGCAGGTTACGATTGATAGTGCCTTTGAGGCGGACCGTATATTTAGCATGTTAATGGGTGATGAAGTAGCTCCACGCCGCGAATTCATTGAAACACACGCTAAATACGCCAAAATCGACGTATAGCAGAAAATAAAGTTTTAGATCTGATTTAAGATAGAAAAAGCGGTAGAAATTCAATTTTCGCCGCTTTTTTATGATGTGCAGCAATGTGGATTAGTTCTAGGCCTAGTTTAGGTCTACATCTTAAAAAAATGTTTAGCTTGTGCTTGATTACATATAAGATTATTCTCTAACAATTAAATTCTACGAAAATGGACGCTTCAAAAATGATCAAAGCA
>CAIJLK010000171.1 GCA_903821465.1 uncultured Bacteroidota bacterium
GAACACTACGATAGCTTAGCAGCACATTTTGACAGTTTGAAAAGAATCAATAATATTTTGATTGATTTATGCAGAGATATATGGACCTATATCAGCATGGATTATTTCAAACAAAAAACAAAAGCTGGCGAAGTAGGTTCTTCTGCTATGCCGCATAAAGTGAATCCGATCGACTTTGAAAATGCCGAAGGAAATCTTGGCATGGCAAATGCTTTGCTGGAGCACCTTTCAGCGAAATTGCCAATCAGCAGATTACAGCGCGACTTAACCGATTCAACCGTTTTAAGAAATATTGGTGTACCTGTAGCGCATATAAGTATTGCAATTAAATCGATAGAAAAAGGATTGAATAAATTGGTATTGAATGAGGCTAAATTAAAAGACGACCTAGATAATAACTGGGCTGTTGTTGCAGAAGCCATTCAAACTATTTTAAGAAGAGAAAACTATCCGAATCCTTATGAAGCATTGAAGGATCTTACAAGAGGAAATCATAAAATTGATAAGCAGGCTATTCAAAGTTTTATAACAGGCTTGAAAGTTTCTGGTGCTGTAAAAAAAGAATTGAAAGCAATAACCCCTGCAAATTATGTAGGTGTGAACCCAGTTTATTAATAACGAAGCTTTTGATATTTAAAAACCCCGTTCTAATGAGCGGGGTTTTATTATTTGTACTTTTCAGTTTTTTCATCTCCTGTCATATTCCCGTTGGCACGAATTTGAATTTGTACATTCGTGATCCATTCAGAACAGCCCTTACTATATAAGAACTCATTTACTTGATTAATCACAGACATCACTTCATCGTAACTGCCTTCTAACACAGTTGTAAAAGCACCTACTTCATGTTTAATACCAGATTTTTTTATAATTACAATAGCATCATCTACCCACTCATAAGGATGTTTATCCTGCGCAAGAGGTAATAATTGAATACTTGCATTTACAAGAAATTTGTGCATAACTAGATATTTGTTACTTCTACAATTGCGTCTAAATTAATTGCCCCATGGATGTGAGGAAACACTTCATTGATGGAGCCTGCTAATTCAAAAATTAATGGTCGCTCCACTTTATCTTTTTGAATTTTTAGTTTAATTAAATTTTCTTGTCCCTTATAATAACGATCCAATACTCCAGCAACCTGCGTGCTAGTGCTGCAATGTATAAACCCCTCTGTAAATAATGAGTCTGTTTCAAATTGCCCTTTTACCTGAGCTTCAGCCCATTTTTCAGGGGTAGTAACATGATATACAAAATCCGATTCCATAATTTTTTTGTTTTTTTTATACTTAATATTTTTCCTCCTCACTCTTCACTTTTATCTTTTATCTTTTATCTTTTATCTTTTATCTTTTATCTTCTAAAGTACCCGTTTAATTCTTTGATCCAACAGCATCAAATCTACCAGAACTATTGCTGTAACAGCTTCTAGTATTACTGGAACTCTTAATGCGATACATAGATCGTGTCGGCCTTTTACGGAGAAAGATTCAATTTTATCTGTTTCCCAGTTCCAGGTTTGTTGTTCTTTTGGAGTTGACGAAGTTGGTTTGATAGCAATACGAAATACTAACTCATTCCCATTTGTATACCCACCAACAATACCACCTGCATGGTTAGTAGTTGTTTTTCCTGTTGCATTTTCGATAGCATCGTTATGTTCCACCCCAAACATTTTGGCTGCAGCAAAACCAGTTCCGAATTCAATTCCGCGAACTGCGGGGATGGCAAATACGGCGTGACTGATCAATGATTCTACTGAATCGAAGAAATGTTCGCCTAATCCGATTGGCAA
>CAIJLK010000172.1 GCA_903821465.1 uncultured Bacteroidota bacterium
AAAATGGGATGGAAGGCTTAAAGGAGAATTACAACCAAGTGGTACCTATGTGTGGACACTTGATTATACACATAAAGACACAGGTCAATCGTTTCACTTAAAAGGCACAACTGTTTTAATTAGATGATCGATCCTGCTGTAAAACTAAAATATTCTGAGATGGAGATTTTCTCTTCCTGTACTGTGGCAGTAAAATCAAATTTTGCAGGATAAAATTTTGCAAAAAATGTGTTTAACCAAAACGCTTTATGAAATATATAATGGGGTCGATGAAAAATAAATTCAGGTAAAACATGGTACCAACGATACCCCTGATTTTTAAAATACTGTTTACATTCCTTAGCCATTCCTAATTCCTCTGCTGCAGCCAATACCGCATCTCTTTGACATCTTGAATATGAAAAGGGCTTGATGATTCTTGGTTGAAACCCATTGAGAAACAAATGATCTTTCACCTGTTTATAATTTTGGAATCTTGAACGCGCATCACATTGTGGAAATATGGGAGCAACTATCAGAGAAGTCAATAGGAATGATTTTAATAAAAAAAAATCGGACTGTAACCATTTACCAATATTAAAATATTGAAAGCCATAATAAATAATCACAAGCTCAGCAAGAGTCATTAAATGCAACAAATATCCCAACTTTAAATAAGTCAGTAACAAACAGCGCTTTTGTAATTGCACAACCATAGATTAATAATAATACTTCTGCAATATAAGGAAGCAACAATTATTTTTTTAGCAGTCCTGCTTTTTTTTAACTACTTCATATCAGCACTGGTAAAAGCAAATGGTAATAAATCAGTAGCTTTTTCTATGATAAAGACTTTACCCTGACTACCTCCTAATATTAATCTGATACTATGATTTACAACCGTTTCATATTCAGAAAGGCTTTGCCTGCATATTCCACAAGGAGAGATGGGGCGATTACTAGTTCCCAACTGATTGAAATAACTGATGGCCATATCAATAACCGCAATACCAGGATAAAGAGATGAACAAATAGATAATAAAACCCGCTCTGCACATATGCCTGCTGGGAAGCTGGCATTCTCTTGATTACTTCCTTTTAAAATAATCCCATTACTAAGCCTTGCCGCTGCTCCAACTTGAAATTTTGAATAAGGTGCATAAGCTAATTGAATAGCTTCTCTAGCAGCCTCTAATAAAGCCGCATCCTGGTGATTCAATGAACTAGTATCGGGATATTCATCGTAGGAAACTTGAATTTGATGCTGTTGCATAAAATATAATTTAGACAAAAAGTCCCCATAGCAAAAACTATGAGGACCCCTTCGGCTATTAAAGATAAGCTATTTGATACTATTGAACAAGCGGCTCCAACGAGGGCCTTTATCATAACTAAACCAAATCATAGATGCCTTACCTACAATATGGCTTTCTGGTACAAAACCCCAATAGCGACTATCTTGGCTACGATGGCGATTATCACCCATCATCCAGTAATAATTATAAATAGGCGTATAAGAATTGGTTTCTTTACCATTGATTATGATCTTACCATTTAGCTCCTCTATTTTGTTATGCTCATAATCTGCAATCAGCCTTCTATAAAGTGCAATGTTTTGAGGGGACAGGCTAATGGGCTCCCCTTTTTTGGGAACTTTAATCGGACCGAAATTGTCCAAGCTATAAGGGAAATTAGCATCGTCAAAAGGGAAATAACCACCCACATAATTATCTACAAATAGATTAGCAGATTTTACATTGGGTTGTTTTCTAACTATTTCCAATTCTTCTGGGGTCATATTGATCTTGAATGTATTGGGTTTATTTTCAATAGTCTGAATTTGCCCCTTTGTATCTTGTACATCAATACCCAATGAACTCATCAGAAAATCTTCTGTAAAATTACTGCCATTTGTTTCTACAATATATTCAGTTTGTGAGGCTTTAGGTAAATAGGCTTTCTGTCCGTTTATAAATAACGCTGCATTTACTATTTGTAAAATATCGCCCCCTTCTGCAATGCAACGCTTTATGTAATTATCCGCTTTATCCATTGGATGTACAATAATCGGGAATTGATTCATTAACGCTTCCCTATCCCCTTTAAATTGCGTTCTGAGGACATCGTAATACGGACTCTTACTGCCATACTCTGGTAAATTAATAATGGTATCACCAACTGGAACATTAAATACAACCACATCATTCCTTTTAACAGCTCTAAAAGCAGGAAGTCTTTTATATGGAATCTGTATCCATTTTAAATAAGATGGAGTAGTGATGGAGCCTGGCATGGTATTGTGAACAAATGGAAATGATAAAGGTGTTTGTGGAATTCGAGCACCGTAACTCATTTTGTTCACGAATAGAAAGTCGTTGATCAATAAAGTTTTTTCCATACTCTCAGAAGGAATAACGTAGGCTTCAAATACAAAGGTTCTGATAATGGTAGCAGCAACGATTGCAAATACCCCGGCATCGATCCATTCTCTAGAAGCTGGTTTATGGTAAAGATTCATCACTGAAGGACCATAAAACTTTTCATTTTTCGAAAATCCTAAATAGGGAAAATAGATAAAAGGTAGAAATACGGCAGCAGTATGATGAATCATATTTACTCGCTTGAATTGCATCACAAAAATGATGGTAATCCAAATAGTAATGAATTGACCAGCAACTGGAATCAGTTGAAGCCAAAACCAATATTTTTTCAGTTCTGTTTTTTCTACAATCAACCAGGTGTTGTAGAAGGGTATGAATGCCTTCCAAGGGGTAATTCCAGCTTTCTGAAACATTCCGTACATACCAATATGCCAACCTATTAAACCTACGACAAACAAGACTAAACCCATATTAGTTATATTATTAGGAACAAAAATATCCTTTTCAACCACACTTTGACTTTTCTAATTGAAAAGTTTTCTTAAATATGTTGACAGTTTTCATAATAAGCTTAATTTAACCTCAGTAATAGGCTAATTGCCCAAAAAGGATGCAAAATTTTAGTATAAAAGACATAGAAAACCTAACAGGGATAAAGGCCCATACGCTTCGGATTTGGGAAAAACGGTATAATCTTATCGTTTCGAAAAGAAAAGACAGTAAGCATCGGTATTTCGACAATGAAGACCTGAAGACAATTCTGAGAATCACTTATTTGTATGAATCAGAATTCAAAATTTCTCAAATTGCGAAACTGAGCAAAGAAGCGATTATAAGTTTTGCTCATATTGACCATTCCAATTCGAAATCAATTGATGCTTATATTTTGCAATTAATTAATGCCCTTATCGAATACGACACAGAAAATTTTCAACTGATTTTTAAGGCAGGGATTAAACAATTTGGTTTTGAAAAAGCAATGTCAGAACTTGCCTATGGATTATTAAGACGCATTGGATTACTTTGGTTAAATGATCATATCATACCTGCACAGGAACATTTTGCCTCTAATTTGATTAAAAACATGTTGATCAATGCTATTGAAGAAATCCCAAAATCAACCATACAATCAACTGAAGAAATAATTCTATTTACTCCAAAAGGCGAACACCATGAACTACCCTTGCTTTTCGCTAATTGGCTTTTTAAGAAAAATGGAAGAAAGACCTGTTATTTGGGTGCCAACATTTCAATTGATGAATTGGCTTATTGCACTAAAAAGAGAAAAATAGATTATTTATTTTTTCATTTAATCGCTAATCTAACGGGCAAAAATATTACTGATTATACTGCAGGATTATTAAATGAATTCCCTTCACAAACAATTATTGTTTCAGGAGCTCAAGCGAAGGATATAAAAATTAATTCACCCAAACTCATTAAGCTCAAGTCATTGGAAGAATTGCGTTCTTTCCCAATTAATTTTAAGATCCTGGAATAACATAGCTGGCGATATCAGATGCTGTTATAGTTCTACCAGAAAGTATGATCAATCGTTCTACCACATTTCTCAATTCTCTGATATTTCCGCTCCAATTATGCGCCTGTAAAGCCTCCATTGCTTTCTTATCAATTGTTTTAGCTGCTTGCCCGTATTCTTGTGCAATATCAATTAGAAATTTTTCTACCAATAAAGGGATATCATCTAAACGCTGATTTAGGGATGGAACATGTATCAGAATCACTCCCAAGCGATGGTATAAATCCAATCTAAAATTTTTCAGTTCAACTTCTTTCAATAGGTCTTTATTCGTAGCTGCAATTACCCTAACATCAATATTGATTTCTTTATCTCCTCCTACCCTTGTGATTTTCGATTCTTGTAATGCCCTTAACACTTTAGCCTGAGCCGACAAACTCATATCTCCAATTTCATCCAAAAATAAAGTTCCCCCATTTGCCTGTTCAAATTTTCCAATCCTTTGTTTGATCGCAGAAGTAAAAGATCCTTTCTCGTGACCAAATAGCTCGCTCTCTATTAACTCTGAAGGTATTGCTGCACAATTCACTTCAACCATTGGGGCATCAACACGATTGCTTTTTTCGTGAAGCCATCTTGCTACTAATTCTTTTCCAGTCCCATTTTCTCCAGTCACTAAAACCCTAGCATCGGTTGTTGCAACTTTTTCAATGGTGTCTTTGATCTTTTTTATTGCATCACTATTGCCAATGATTTCTTGAACTTTTGAAACCTTTCTTTTCAAGACTTTTGTTTCCTTAACTAAGTTGTTTTTATCAAGGGCATTTCTGATGGTAATCAACAAACGATTTAAATCCGGCGGCTTAGAAATATAATCAAAAGCCCCTTTTTTAACTGCATCAACTGCTGTCTCTATATTGCCGTGTCCACTAATCATGATAATAGGCACTTCGGTATTCGTTTGCATAACGCTATCCAAAAATTCTAACCCATCTAATTTGGGCATTTTAATATCGCACAAAACCAAATCATATGCATTGGATTGAAACTTTTTTAGTCCCTCTTCCCCATCCGCCGCTTCTTCTACTTTAAAACCTTCATTAGTCAATATATCTTTCAACACATTGCGTATAGAACGTTCGTCATCTATTATCAGAATTTGGGCCATAGTATTTGTTTAGTTCAATTATGCTAAGATAATCAAAGCCTATTTATTCAATTGAAAATGAATTCCAGCAAAAATATTTCTTTGGGCTGCAGGATTATAATATCGTTTGCCTGCAGCATTTATATCATTACCAAGACTATAATTTTGGTTTAAAGCATTGTCCACCCCTAGATAAAAAAGAGCCGCCCATTTATTAATGCTGATAGGGTAATCCATTTTGAATTGCAATAACTGATATGCATCCGCATAAGCATCATTCGCATCTGTTAATGGAATTACTGATACGATATTGATAGAACTATGTAGGGTGATCTTTTGAAGTATTTCCAAATCAATCCCAGTTACAGAGATGTTTTTGGGTACCCCGGTCATTTCATTCCCCGAATAACTGATTGAGCCTTGTGAGTAGTTGATAAAATGGTAAGGCTGAAAGCTATAGGATGACCATATAATTGCTTTATTTAGAAACGCTGTTTTGCTTTTCAATAAAGTGGCATGCAGGGTTGCTTCAACACCTTGTTGCATAGCCGAACCTGCATTTATAAAATATTCTGCTCCCGCTGCATTGTTCCTTCTAACAATGGCATCTTTTAATTGAAAATGATAATAAGCAAAATCAAATTGCAATTTATTTTTCCATAAAAACCCTTTCAATCCCATCTCCCAGTTCCATCCTTTTTCAGGAGCTAACTCTCCATAATAATTTCCATCAGATGGGCGAACTTCGCTCAAGGAAGGGGGCGAAAAACCATAAGCCAGTAATCCATAAACTGCTATGGAGGAATTTATATCATACAATAATGAAAATCGTGGTGCGGGAACTATTTGGGTAGATTTAGTTTGAATGATTGCCAAGGGATCAGATATGCGCTGATAATGGAATTGTTGTTGATTGATACTCAATCCGGCATTCAAATGAAGCTGTCCAAATAATAATTGTTGAATTTGAGTGTACACACTCCATTGATTTGCAGTTACCCGATCATCTAATTGCAAGGTATCTGGAATGCCTTTTTTATTACCAAAGTCGGTAATGGCGGAATGATTATACAACCATTCAAACCCGCTAACCCATTGAAAATTATTTGATGTTGATTGCACTATGAATTTACTTCCAACACTTGCATTTGTTTCTTTTCTGTATTCGTAGTTAGTGATAAAAGGATTTTCAAATCGGGTATTGTTGAGTGATACAAAAGAAACCAATTGTTTGTTTTTCGAAATTTTCCATTGATCCTTTAACCCTGCAAAAGCGGTTTTATTATAAATAGCTGTTTGCTGTTGAACAGCACCAGGTAAGCTTGTTGTGGGTTGCCTGGCAAGTGTTGGATTGCTTTGCATTTGCGCAAGTGTTATTCCCCCGGGGGTTTGGTAATACAAATTGGTATACCATCCGAGAAAGTCAATTTGATGTTCCTTCAATTCGAGGCTTGCTTGATACAATACATTCAATTTTTTCAAAGCTGATTGTTGCCGATAACCATCAGATTGCAGATAGGACTCTGAAAGGCAACTACTAAAATGTTTACTTTGTTTTTTCAAGGAAAGCTGTTCTTTAAATAGATTAAATGAACCGAATTCAATATCGCCTTGAATTGTTCGATTGATAGTATCTGCAGAAAGGGTCCGACCTGATTGCAGCAATACTACGCCACCGGTTCCTGCACCATAAACACTAGATGCTGGCCCTTTAATAATTTCAATGGCACTCATCTGACTAAGATCAACTAAGTTCAAATAGGTATTCCCTGTAGCATCAGACAGGGGTAGCTCATTCCAATACACTTTTGTATTTCTCACACCGAAAGGGGATCTTAATAAACTCCCACGAATCGATAAACGGTAGCTACCTGGTGATCTTTCTTCCATTCTAACTCCACTGAGTTTATTAAAAGAAGGTACTAAAGAGTTAGGTGCGTACATTCCCAAATCAACGCTGTTTATGATCCCAATTGCGGCTGCAGCTTCTTTCCATTTTACTTGCTGAGAGAATGCCTGCACAATAACTGGGGTTAAACTATCCTGCAGATTGGATAGTTCTTTTTTTTGTTGTGCATTACCAACAAATGAAAAAATAAGAAAGAATAGAAAAAAATACTTCACTGTATAAAAATAAAGAATCCCGAAGCAACTTATTTAGTAGCATTTCGGGATTCAATGAGTTATTAAAAATGATTAGAAATTATTTTTTTTGCTGAACAACTTCCTTCACCAATCTAACAGTTCTTTCTACATCAGGAATTGCTAATGCAGCTAGGTTTGGAGCATAGTGCATCGGTGCATCTGCACTGGTGATTCTACGAATTGGTGCATCTAAATAATCGAATGCTTCTTTTTGAATTCGGTAAGTAATTTCAGAAGAGATTGAAGCAAATGGCCACTGTTCTTCCACAATTACTAAACGATTCGTTTTTTTAACGCTTTCAACGATGGTTTCCCAATCTAGCGGTCTAATCGTTCTTAAATCAATTACCTCAGCACTAATTCCTTCCTTCTCCAGTTCAGCCGCTGCGCCTAAAGCAACTTTCATCATTTTATTATAAGAGACGATAGTTACATCTCTACCTTGTCTTTTTACATCTGCCTTACCCAATGGAATATAATATTCTTCCTCTGGCACATCACATTTATCGCCATACATCACTTCACTCTCCATGAACATCACTGGATCTTCTTCATAACGAATTGCTTGTTTCATTAATCCTTTTGCATCATATCCGTTGGAAGGAGAAACTACTTTTAGTCCAGGTATATTGGCATAATAGCTTTCAAAAGCAGTACTATGTTGCGCACCTAATTGACCAGCACTACCACCGGGACCTCTGAAAACGATTGGACAACCAATCTGTCCGCCACTCATGGCCAACATTTTAGAAGCTGTATTCAAGATTTGGTCCATCGGCAAAACCGCAAAATTCCAAGTCATAAATTCAACAATTGGGCGCAAACCGTTCTGAGCTGCACCAACGGCAACAGCCGCAAATCCAAGCTCGGCGATCGGAGTATCAATGACTCTTTTTGCTCCAAACTCAGCCAGCATACCCTGACTAACTTTATAAGCTCCATTATATTCGGCAACCTCTTCGCCCATCAAAAAGACCCTCTCGTCTCTTCTCATCTCTTCCTGCATGGCTTCTCTTAAGGCCTCTCTAAAAGCAATTGAACGCATATGTACTTTGAATTAAATGAGGAGCAAAAATATAAGATTATCAACTATAAAACCAAAAGACTTGGGTCTTTTAACAACAAAAAATCCTCTCCAAAGGTTGGAGAGGATTTTTTAGCGTTTAGATTGTATCGATTAAAATACGTTCCATCCAAAACTTATGTAATATAATCCGCCGATTTGTGGGTTACCATAACCGGTACGATAGTATTTATTTAGAATATTAGTTCCGCCGATTTTAATCAAAGATTTAGTCTTTGGCAATTTCATGCTAACCATTGCATCCAATGTCTTATAAGCAGGAACTTCACCAGCGGCAAATGTACCGTCATAATGGAAGCCTTGTATCCATCTGTACACGACAGAGAAGCCAAACAGATTCTTAGGACCGAAGCCAGAATTGTTGAAAGCAGCATTACCTCTGTACTTAGGAGTATTGAAATAAGTTACAAATCCAGATGGTGTTGGTCCGATCACATCTGAGTAAATATTACCACTGATCGAGAAGTTTTTAGGTAATAAATACTCAACTGATGCACCCCAACCGTTGGTGGTAACATCTGTAGTTTGGTTAACAGATACACTATAGATATTTCTTGTTAAAGCAGCATTTCCAGGAGTGAAATTAGGATTATAACCAATCAAGCCAGCTGGTGAACCATTGTTTGATTGGATCACATTTACACCACCTAAGAAGTCTTTGTATTTAGCCCAATAAGCATAAATATCAATCAAAATCCTTTTTGCAAATAAGCCTTTGTAACCAACTTCAAATGAAGTACTTGATTCAGGTTTAAATTCTCCAAATTTTTGCTCTACTAATAAAGCAGGGTTTGGAGCACCAGCAGCTGCACTTGCACCGAATGCAGTAACACTAGCCAAAGTATAAGCAGGATTGCTTGAGAATTTGTAGAAATCTCTCAATGATGGCAACCCACCCAATAAGCGACCTTGAGAAGTACTCAAATTGATCCACTGGTTTTGAGTAGTTGGGAAGCGGTAAGCTGACTGATAAGAGAATCGTAGGTTATGATCTTTCATCAATTTCACAACAGCAGAAGCTCTTGGGGTAAAATGACCCGCAAAGTTTTCGTTTTTATCATAACGACCAGAAACAGTCAATTTCACGATATCATTAAATAAACGCTGAGATAACTGAGCATATGCACCAGTTTCAACAATTTTAATAGAACCTGCAGTATCAGCGAAGATTGTACCCTGAGAATTCAATAAATATTGTCTCCAGCTACCACCAACTAAGAAATCGGTTCCAGATTTAACGAGGCCTAAAGCTTCTGACAAATTATATTGACCCTCTGCCTGATACACTTTAGTTCTATCCATGAACAATCCACCACCTTTAGAAATTGGTGTTTGGGCAATTGCCTGGTATAATGGATTATATAATTGGAAGCCAGTAGGGCGACCTTGGTCAGCAACATTACGAGCAGCATTATGAGCATCAGTGGTGCTACCAGTTTTGAACGCATCGAAGTAGGTTGCATAAGCTGCAGCATATTGCGGGAACCAACTTGTACTAGATTTCCATGCTTCGTTGAATAAACGAGTAGTGGTAGTAGTTACATATGAGTTACCAGAGTTCTCTGAAGTAGTATATCCGCGTAAGTACCAGTTCTTAGATTTCAACTCAAATTTATATTGACCCATTTTGAAATCCTTAATAGAATAACGGTCAGCACCAGTATAAACAGTTGTACCTGTACCCCAGTTTGCAGTTAAAGAAGCTTCTAGACTAGAAGTTAATTTATAATACAAACCACCAGACAATTTGAAATTGCTTGTAGTTGGGTCGATCACATCTTTTTCAGCATAACCAGTACGGCTTACAGTTTGATTGTTGAACCAGTTACGAGAAGGTGATGCTCCATAAATGATAGGAGAATAACCGGCACTTACCAACGACCCTGCACCAATTGATGTCAAGAAAGCATTGTATGAAGTAAGTGTAGAATTAGGATTCGCAGCTATATAGGCATTTGAAGCAGGAACAATGCCAGCAGGCATTTGAGCTAAAACGCTGTTAGCAACACTTGATAAATTAGCATTGGTTTCATCGCCATAGAAGTTAACACCATCATAATTAGGATCTGAATACCTATTACCATCTTTTGGTGCTCCATTAGGATTTTGAGCTGTTCCAGTACGATTGTAATTATCATCTGTATTAGATAACCAATCTTGCGCCTGAGTATATTGAGCTCCAATTTTATAGGCAAATTTTTCTGAAATCTTCTTACCCCAACGTACTGTCCAATCATAGTAAGGTGATTGTGGACGCTGAGCATTATCAACATTTGTAATACCTTGCTTAATTTGAAAACTTAAGCCTTGGTATTTGAAAGGGTTTTTGCTATTGATCAGCAAAGTACCATTCATACCTCCTGAACCGTATAATGCAGAAGAAGCACCAGGTAACAATTCAATATTGTCAACATCTAGTTCAGTAAGACCTATGATGTTACCAACAGAAAAGTTCAAGCCAGGAGCTTGGTTATCCATTCCATCTACAATTTGATTTAGCCTAGTATTACCAGAACTATTAAAACCACGAGTACCAATACTTTTAAAAGTAAGACTCGCAGCAACGATATCAACACCTTTTAGGTTAGTGATCATATCATAATAGTTGGCAGCAGGGGTATTCAAAATTGCCTTAGCGCCAATTCTTTCAATTGATACCGGAGATTCCAAAATTCTTTCAGGAACCCTTGAAGCAGCAACAACTACCTCATCGCCTAAAGTAAAGGAAGCTTCCAATTCAACATCAATTACTTGGTTGTTGGACTTAACCACTACTTCTTTATTGGTGTACCCAACAGAAGAAATAATGATAGTAAATGGGGGTTTTTGAACAGTAGTAAAATTAAAGTTTCCCTTATCGTCAGAGAAAGTACCTGTGGAACTTCCCTTAACGGTAACCGAAACAGCAGAAACTGCTTCTTTTGATTTAGCATTTTTAATACTACCGGAAACATTGGTGGATTGTTGAGAAAAGGCATTAAAGGATAAGCCTAAAGCCAACATTACAAACACACAACTCGTGTAGAATCTTCTCATAATAACAAGTTTAATTGGATCGTTTTGTTAAAAGTAGCAATTGTTAATTTTCTACAAAAATTTAATTTGTCCACAAATCATCCCAGTCTGTTGAGAAAAACAGCCGAATAGAGGAAATTTATCAGTTAAGCCTGTCTATTTTTGTTCATGCGCAATTTTCAATTTCCTCAGCAAACAGCCATCTATCACGGTAAAGTAAGAGATGTTTATACCATAAAACAAGATTGGCTAGTAATGTTGGCCAGCGATAGGATCTCTGCTTTTGATGTGATTTTACCCAAACCAATTCCTTTTAAAGGACAGGTTTTGAATCAAATTGCAGCAATTATGTTGGCAGCATCGAAAGATATTTGTCCAAATTGGCTTATTGATGTGCCTTCTCCAAGCGTTTCAATAGGAAAAAAATGCCAACCCTTTAAAATTGAAATGGTGGTAAGAGGCAATTTAGTAGGCCATGCCTGGAGAACTTACCAAACAGGTAGTCGTTCACTTTGTGGGGTTGATCTTGCTGAGGGCTTAAAAGAAAATGACTTCTTCCCTACTCCCATTATTACGCCATCTACTAAAGCCGATACGGGACATGATGAAGATATTTCAAAAAAAGCCATTATTGAACAAGGATTAGCCTCTGAAGCGGATTGGGCTGTTTTAGAAAAATACGCTTTAGCACTTTTTCAAAGAGGTAAAGAAATCGCCTTGAAGCATGGATTGATCCTCGCAGATACCAAATATGAATTTGGAAAAATTGGGGATACTATTTATTTAATGGATGAAGTACATACGCCTGACTCATCTAGATACTTCTATTCTGAAGGTTTTGAAGCAAGACAGGGTTCTGGAGAAAAACAAAAACAACTGAGTAAAGAATTTGTAAGAGAATGGCTAATTGCTAACAACTTTATGGGAAAAGAAGGCCAAACCGTTCCAGAAATGACTGACGAATGGATCGACACTATTAGCAAGAGATATATTGAACTATTCGAGAAAGTGAGTGGTCAGAAGTTTGTAGCAGAAACTGTAACTGATGATATACTTGAGCAACAAGTAATCAGTAGCCTAAAGAAACTTGCAGTAATTTAAAAACAAACCCATTGCTTACTATCATTCGTTGATTCAATTATTGTTGCATCAATTCCAAATACATTTTTAATAATAGCAACATCAAATTTATTTGTGTTGATATGCTCGAACACAATTTCACCCTCTTTCATAAATAAGATTCTATCTGCAAATTTTAAAGCCAGATTAATATCGTGCAATACGGCAATCACTGCTGTCTTATGATTAACAATAGATTTTGCAATAGCTAATAATTGGTATTGAAACTTTATATCTAAGTGCGACACTGGTTCATCTAATAAGAGAAATCTATTTTGCTCATCGTTACCCCTCATTTGTGCTAACACGCGGCCCATTTGAACTTTCTGTGCTTCTCCACCAGAAAGCGTCTGATAGTTTCGATTTGCTAAATCAGTAATTTCCATTTGTTCTAAAATATCTTGTACAATTTGCTTATCAATTTCTCTTGGTTTTGCATCAAAGAAAGGATAGCGTCCCATCATTACAATTTCATTTACTGTAAGTGGAAATGCAATTTCATAATGTTGTGAGAGAACGGCTCTTTTATGCGATAAAGCAAATGCAGCATATTTGTTAATCGATTTTTCGTCTACCAATAAAACTCCATCAGATACAGGCAATAACCCGGATATAAGTTTCAACAATGTGGTCTTCCCTGCCCCATTAGCACCCATGATTACTAATAATTCATTAGTGGGAATATGGCAGTTAATATTCTTTACCAAATATTTATCCTTAACCTGATAAGAAAGCTGTTGAATATTAATCAAGCTTACCTCCTTTTCTTTCAATAAGATGATTGCTCTTTAACAAAATGATATAGATCGGTGCACCAACTAAAGAAGTGATAATGCCAATTGGAATTTCTGCAGGGGCCAACAAAAGTCTTGCCCCCATATCAGCAAGCAACATCAAGCTTGCCCCTCCAAGCATCGTTGCAGGAATTAGTTTACGATGATTGCTCCCAACCAATAAACGCATTACATGTGGCACTATTAACCCCATAAAGCCAATTACCCCAACAAATGAAGTAGCGATGGCTACCATTGCTGTATTAGCAATTAATATTTTACGTTTTAATATTTTTGTATCGACACCTAAATAACTTGCTTCTTCCTCTCCCAAAATAAGTGCATTAAGTTTCTTAGCATCTTTTAAAGTAATAAAGAGTACAATGATGGTAACTAGTGAAACTAATTCAACCTGAAACCAGTTAGCACCTGAGAAAGTTCCGAGATTCCAAAAGCTAATGCTTCTGGCTTGAGGGTCTCTTGCTAAATAAGTCATAAACCCCGTACCACTTAATGCAACTGCATTGATAGCAACTCCCACTAATAATAAAGATGTTAGTGAAACACGTGAGCTGTTCTTAGATAACTGGTAAACAATTAGGGTAGCGATGAGTGAGCCAATGAATGAAAACAAAGGCACTAAGAAAGGCCCAACAAATGATTGTATTTCTGCGCCGAACCATGATGCAAAAACAAAAACAAAAGAGGCACCTAATGCCGCACCGGCACTTGTACCAACTAATCCTGGCTCTACAATGGGGTTTCTAAATAAGCCTTGCATGAATACTCCAGAAACAGAAAGAATCACTCCGGTGATTGCGCATAACAAGACCCTTGGCAAGCGGATCTGTAAAAAAACTGATTCATAAATGGATGCTGGTTGCATACCATTTGCCCAATGCAATAATGCTAAGCGCATATCGCTCAACGAAATGCTAACCGCTCCCAATGCGATAGATGCTAGTAAAAGAATTACTAGCACTATCACTAAAAAGGGAAAAGTATATTTATTTTTTAATGGCATTTGCAGTAGGATGTATTAAGCTCATTAATTTTAAAATATTCTCACCAGTTCTTGGTCCAAAATAAACAAGATCATGTTCTTCAAAACGATAGATCCGATTATTTTTTGCAGCATTGGTCAATGCCACACCAGGAATAGTTTTAAATTTTTCTGCCGACCCCATTTTATCAAATCCATAATCAGTGGCAATGATAATATCTGGATTAGCTAATGCCACTGATTCAGCACTGATCTGACGCGCACCTTTGGCATCATAATTGGCTGACTTACCTCCAGCATAAGAAATCATTTTATCTGCTGCTCCTTTTCGCCCACTCATCACAAAATAGACATTGTTTGCTTGCCCATAATGAATGATCATGACCGATGGAGAGTCCTTAATATTTTTTTGCGCATCAGCTACTTTTTGCATGTCTTGATCCATTTTTTTATTGATCGAATCTGCTTGCTTTTCGGCACCGAAATATTTACCCAATTCGCTTAATAATAATTTGGCACTGTCCAGGGTATTTGCTCCTCCGAATGCCTTGATGTTCAAACCAACTTTTTCTAATTGCGGTAAAACAGCAGCCGGACCGATATCGTTACTATGTATCACAATATCTGGTTTCATGGAAATGATTCCCTCTGCATTTAATGCACGATGGTAACCAACTGTAGGTAATAGTTTAGCACTATCAGGATAAGAACTTGTAAGATCACAGGCAACAATATCATGACCCTTGCCTAATGCAAATAGCAATTCAGTTAAATGCTTTGAAACAGAAACGATTCGAATATCTTTCTTTGTATCTAACTCTTTTTTATTAAAACGCCCACAACTTCCCAATGAAATGGCAACTACCAGTAAGATCAATAATTTTTTCATATCAAATATTTTAAGCCTGAAAAGCTATATTTAAAAACTATACTTCAAATTAATTCCACCAAAATAATTAACCTTATTCGGTGCTGGCAAATAGGCATCTGGCAATTGATTTACAAAAACCATATACGCATATTGCGTTCCAGTAATATTGGTTGCACCGATGAACAGATCAAAACTAAGTTTTGATGAAAATTTATTTTGAAAGCCCAATTTAGCATTCAACAAATTGTAGCTAGTAGTATTATTCAAGCCATCTGAGCTAATTGGCATTGCGTCTTTATATGAATAAGTTAGATTAGCATACAATCCATTTTTACTAATTATATCGGCTCCCATATTTGTAGTTAATGGAGCAACTCCAGCAACAGCTTTTCCATCGTAATTTGCAATTACTGCACTGAGGCGATCTGTACTCAAAGTTTGAAAACTATACCCTACATATTTGAAATTACTATACGCAAGGTTTGCGAATGGCTTGATTGCACTAATAAATCCAGTTGTAGATTCGTAAGCATTGTACTTAAGTGATAATTCTATCCCCTTATCATCTTGCTTCCCGCTATTTGCGATATATGAATAAGCGGTGGTTGTTGTTGAACCGTTCAAAGGAACAGCTATAGCTGTCATTTTATCAGAGAATTGGGCACTGAAAATAGCCAATTGATAAGCAAGCTTTTCATTTGCAATAACACCCTTTGTTCCGATCTCAAATTGATTTCCAACTTCAGGTTTTAGGTCTGTATTTAGTTTGCCTGTAGCCGGTATGAAGAAATACGAACTTACCGGAGCCTTATATCCTTTGCTATATGCGGCATAAACCGAAATAGATTTATTAATTACTTTATTGATTGCCATATGTGGAGAAAACAGTCCATTATAGCTAGTTGCAAATTTGGTTGGATTTGTATTCGCAGCTACATAAAATTTATCATTCAAATCAATGCGCATATTACTATACCCAATCCCTGCCGTGATGGAAAGGTCTTTAGCCATTTGCAAAGTCCATTCTGTAAACAGTGATGAAGTGGAGCTAATGGTTGACTGATTACTTTTCATTGCGCCAATATTCCAATAAGCAGTAGCGGAACTTGGATTTGCCACCATATTATATCCGATGGTCTGTGCATATTGTTGCTGCATTTCTATACCTGTAATACCATTTAAACTTAGTCCCTCTTTTAAATTGAACTTAGTATCCAATGTGCTTCGAAATCCATAATTGATCGGATTCTTATCGGTCCATCCCCCAGCAGAACTTGCATTATTACTAGCACCAGAAGCAAAGATTGAAGTGTTATTGGAAAGATGATCGTTGAAATTATATGTCTGTCCAAGTCCCCCTCTAAAACTAATTATTTCTGAATGTCCATTTCTTTTAATGTACTCTGGATTACCACTATAATCAAAACTATTATACTGCGCAATAGTCAACTCTCCCCCACGTTCATCATAACTATTACTATATCCAAAATAAGCAGTAATATTTTGTTTTTCGGAAGGCTCAAAGTCCGCAGCTACATTTACAAAATCCTTATGGGATGCAGTATGAACCATATATCCATCAGAATTTTGTTTGCCATAATTCAACATAATAGAACTGTGTTCATTTGAGGTTAAAAAATGTGTCGTAAATCTTTTCAATCCATTTGAACCAAATTGAATATCCTGACCAATACTTGTTTTATTTTTCTCAGGTTTCAATGTTGTTAAGTTAACAACTCCCGCAATGGCCAATCCATAAAGGGTTCCAGACGGTCCCTTTATGATTTCTACATTTCCGATAGATGCAAAATCTATGTCGTCCATTACCGTAATACCCTCTGCATCTGTAATAGGAATTCCATTTAAGTAAACTTTGGAACCTTGCCCATCAAAATTGCTATTAAGTCCATTTGTACCGCGAACCCCATTGCCATAACCACGAATATTGAATTGTTGTCCCGATGAAACAGCTCTGCGTTGCATCGTTACACCGGGTACATTTGAATTAATTGCATCGTCTAAATACAAACCCGTATTTCTTTTCAACTCCATGCTCGTTAATTTAGCAATCGAAATAGGTTGATACAAGGTTGATATATTGGGGTTTGAGGTGGCAGTGATCTCAACATTTTCCAGCTGCTGATGGGTTGGAACTAGTGAGAAATCAAGCACTGAATTACAATCGATAACCGTTTTTTGTGCAGATGCATATCCGATATACGATACAGTAACTATTGCTTTTCCATTACAATCCACACTGAAATTTCCCAAACTATCTGAGACAATAGTTGGTTTACCTGCAACTTTTATAGAAGCACCTGCTAAAGGCGATTTTGTTTTCGAATCCAGAATCTTACCCTTGATGAAATTCTGCGCGTTCGCTGATAGTGCTATAACAGATAGCACCAATACTAAAGACATCTTCATTGTATTACTTTAATTATGAAATAAAAGGAAAGCGGCTAGGATAGCCTAGAATAGTAAGTATCAGCACCGAGGAGGGGGCGACTGAATAGCTAAAAACGAGTAAGATAAAGTAGCTGAAAAAGAATGATTAGGAAGATTATTTCTTTTAATTTCTAAATTATAATTGTCTTGTTTTTGAAGGTAAAAAACAGAAAAAAACTTAACACTATTCTGATTAGATCTTGAAGAATTGTTCTTATTTAATTTATGTATCTCATTCAAATGGTTCTCCAATTGGTTCTCATTAGCATCCTTTAAACAAACAATTTCAAGCTTCCCCGCTTTTTTTTCGACACTAACTACATCATATAAATCTTGACGATACCTAAACTCTTCATTTTCTGTTTCCCAGGTGAAATCGGGATCGGTGATCTTGTTCTGAGCTACTGTAAATACTAGTAGATTCCCAAATTTGGAAGAATGATTTTCCTTTAAATAGGCTTTCATTTCGGTTTTAAGGCCTTGCTGATAATAGATATACAATAAATGGTATCCACCAATGTAGACCAATAAACAGAATAATAATATGAAACTGACAGTTTTTCTCACAAGTATATAGGCAAAATAAAACAAAATCAAGTAAACCTACACACATAATTGATGAGCGTTTACAAACCATTCATTTCATCGAGCCTAGGCCTTAATCTTTGTTTACTCTTATTAAATATTTTTTGTCCATTTTCTTGGCCTTGCCTCAACGCTTTCTGACGTTCTTCAGGCATATGAATCGTGTCTTTGCAATCCTGAGAACAACAGCCATCCATTTTTTCAGCACATTCCTTACACTGAATAAATAAGAGGTGACAACCATCATTTAAACAGTTGGTATGGGTATCGCAGGGCTGACCACATTGGTGGCATTTTGCAATGATGTCTTCAGTTATCCGCTCCCCTAATCGATTATCAAATACAAAATTCTTTCCTATGAATTTTGTATCCAATTCCATTTCTTTTGCCTGACGCGCATAATTGATGATTCCTCCCTCTAAATGGAATACATTTTTAAACCCTTTATGCAACATATACGCACTGGCTTTTTCACATCGAATTCCGCCAGTACAATACATAATAATATTTTTTTCTTCCTTACCCTTCATCATATCCACAGCCATCGGTAATTGATCTCTAAAAGTATCTGATGGCACTTCAATGGCATTCTCAAAATGACCTACTTCGTATTCATAATGATTCCGCATATCAATCACAATAGTATCATGCTGCTTTAACAGATTATTCATCTGTGAAGCATTTACATATTTGCCTTTGTTTTCCATGCTAAATGATGGGTCATCAATACCATCTGCAACAATTTTTTCACGCACTTTTATTTTTAAAACCCAAAAACTTTTTCCGTCATCATCTACAGCTATATTCAATCTCAACCCATTTAAAGATTCAATTGAATAAAGAAAAGATTTAAATGTTTCAAAGTTGGTAGATGGTAGACTTATCTGCGCGTTGATTCCTTCTTTTGCAATATAGATACGACCAAATACTTTTAACCCATTGAGTTGTTTGTAGAGGAAGTCTCTAAATTCTTGTGGATTCTGAATGTGGAAATAGGCATAGAAACTAATGGTGGTGCGATAATCTTTTTCCTGCATCAGGAGTTGTTTCAATTCTTCGTTTGAAACACGATTGTGTAATACGGACATGCGCTTCAATTTTAGACATCCTTTCTTAAGAATGTTCCATGATCAATAATAGGAGCTACTTGCAGGGTAGCCAAAATTTCTGAACAAAGATACCAATTTATTAAAATCTAAGAAAAACACAATTTACCTACGCCCATTTGTAATAATTGGCACCGAAAGCCTAAACCCACTTGGCCTTCCCCCATTTTGTTCAAACCCTTGCACGAAATCAAATCGGAAGATCTTAAAAATGTTTTCAATCCCAAAATACGCTTCGTAATAATGGGTATTGGGCTGTATGTATAATGCAGAGCCTCCAGTTACAAAAAATAAATTGAGGCTTCTAAAACCTGGGATTTTATTTGAGATCAACCCATTTAAATGATATTCGATATGTGCACTAACATTCAGTTTGGAGGTGTTGCTATATTGATAATAAGAAGGCAATTGAAAGCTACTTAAATAGGGCGTAGCCAGAATGATTTGGTTTCCTTGCACATGCTGGTAATCAGGTATAAATACTTTATCAGTATTTAAGAATCCACCAACACCGAACGCATAATTGAGCTTGCCCCCCAATTTCATATTTAAATTATCAGTAATTCCGAAATGCCATTTTGAGTAGGAAACATCGCTTCCAAATAATCCATTAAGGCCCTGCGTAAAAGAAGCTCTGAAAGTTGGAAATTTAGAGCCAATACTAATTTTTTGATCTGGCAGCTCGATATAATTAGATCCTGGTTTCCAAGTTGCATGTATTGTTAATATGCTTGCTTTGTTAGCAACCATATTGGTCTGTGTAATTTCTGTTGGATAGTTCGGTGTGAAACTTCGATTGGGATAATCTTTCCAACTGGTCATATCAGCCAAATTCTCTAAGGGCTTTCTATTTTGAAACTGAAATTCGGCTCCTACCGTAAATCCATTTCCAATACCTGTATTGTAGGCTATTTTGAAAAAGTCTGCTTCATATATTTTCAGGTAGTTATACTCTTGCCTCAAGGTTGTGAGCGTATTAAGTATGGGCAAAATGGGTGGATCGTTATTGAATTGGACCACTTTAGCACCACCTGAAATAGAGAATGACTTTAAATACTTTTTCCCATAATTGTAATTAATAGAAAGGCTAGGATTGAAATGTTCATTTGCCAATCCATAACGGATATCAGGAATGATTGAAAGCGAATTTCTTCCTATAAAATTTTTGGTATAGGAAGGTGCAAAATCTATCACTCCACCTTCAACTGTATTATAGAAAAAACTTGTTAGCACTGGAGGAAAGTTATAATAGGTTTTTTTCTTCTGCACACTGATCGAATTACCAGTTACCAAAAAGCCCATCAGTGTAAACTTATTTCTTCGCTTATCCAATGAATCTAGATAATGAGGATTCTTTCTTTCTTCTTCTAAACTATCTAATTTCCGATACGTTTTTTTCTCTTCTATGACTAATGGGATTGGCCGAATACTATCCCAATATGCCATCGTCTTCTTATTGGCACTATCTTCAAATTTTAAAATTGTATGATCGAAGAATTTCTTTTTGAATGAGGGATTTAAGTTGAATTTATCATACACCTGCAAAAAGTTGCCCCAAAAATCAAAGCCAAAAATCTTTCCAGAAGGGTACAATACTTGGCTTTTAATAACCCACACATTGCGTGATGCTGGAACATACAATTGTTCTAATACTAAAGTATCAATCAATTGCATGGCTTGTTCTTTCAGCAGTTTTAATTGAACACTTTGTATACGCCATTCATCTTCCACTATATTGATATAACCTGAAAAAGCAGGTTCATATTTTCTTTTGGGTATGACTTTAATCCTACTAACTTCTCTTCCATTTTCAAAGAAAGTTCCTTCAAATTTATATTTATAGAAATAAAGTGCGTTGTTGGCAATGGGAGAAACAAATCCACGTGGGTTCAATCCCCTTCCAAAAGATACATTGTTCTCGTATAAAGAAATAATTTGGGGATTAGCAAAACCGAAGCCATCACTTTGCCCACCCACTTTAGAGGAGATTACCTCTATTTTTTTTGAACTAGGTTCTTCAACAGAATAATTAACGATCGACTCAGAAAGAAAAATGGATTTGCGTTTGCTGGTATCCCCATCTTCAAAGTCAACCGCTTTACCCATAAATTTCTTAGGATAATCTCGCAACTGCAATTGTCCCTTTAAATACACTTCACATTGAAATTTTTTAATTTCTTTTAGGTGTTCCTCCCTCTTTTCAATTGCTTTTCGAATGATGGCATAAGCTGGGTCTTCTCCCCCAGATACAACAACCACTTCTTTCAAATTATATTGTTGAACTGCTAATTCAAAATCGATCACTAGAGAGGCATTATTTACTTTGATACTTTTCTCTACTGATTGATGGCCGACATGCTGCACTACTAAAATATGATTCCCGCTTTCGATCTCTAATGAATAAAAACCCTTTGCATTTGCTGTAGTGCCCTTTGTTGTACCTTTTATTAATACAGATGCAAATGCAATAGCATTGCCTGATTTATCTTTTATCAAACCAGAAATCGTTGCTGCTCTTGCTTGAACAACTAGAAGAACCAATAAAAATGCTAGGAGCTTTCGCATAGAAACAACTATTTTTTTCTGGCAGTACTCCCTGCTACAGAAGATAGTCCACTTACCAAGCCTCCAATGAATCCAGTAACTAAAATCAGGATCCAATAAGATCCGCCAAGTGGCAATATTCTAGCCACTTTCATAGATAGAATATGATCATTAGCTTGATCTTTTAAAATAGCTAAAACAGCCCATAATAGAAACAAGCCTAGAAAACCTGAAAGGAAAGCGCGGCCAGCTTTTTGGTGAATACCCATTGCAACTAAGAAAGAAGTAATTACAAACGACCACCAAGGCAATATGGTAAAGAGGCCGATCGCAAATGCTAGAAACGCAGTTAGAAAAATGGCAGTTATAAATTTCATGAGTTAGTTTTTATCCGTTTGTAAATGTCATATGCCATTTCATCTTTTCATTTTTTGCGGCATTTTCTTTTGACAGAAATAATAATTTAAAATACTTACCTGCGGCCCAGCTATCAATAAAATTATCGTAAAATTTTGAACCGGGATTACCACTTTGGCCACCTGGATAAACGCCATATGCATCCGTTTCATCTGTCATTTGAACAATCATCCGCCAACTTGGTCCATGTGTAGAAGTTGTAGCATTTACACAGTTTCGCCCCCCACCAATTGGAATATGCAACTTACTCAACGCAGGCAATTGCAAAAGGTGGTTAACTCTAGTATCTTTTATTAAACCCCAATCTAATTTTCTTTCCTTTTCTAATTGTTCTAAATACACAGAAGCTATTTTAACTGCTTCCATTACATCATCCTGTACCGTTTCTATTTTATTGGGGGTATTGATATTATCAGCAAAACGATAGCTATTGTTTTTCAAAAGATTATCCAAAAGCGTAGAAGATTCAGGCCAAGGCATTGAGCTCTTTGCCTTCTGAAAATCGTCTTTCCAAACAACCTGCTCCAAACTATCCCAGATAGCGTTAAATACAGTGGCCCCCTGCGCAGTAATTTCATTTCTAAAATTCCATTCGCGAAGAATATTTACATATTTTTTTTCTGAACTGCTCAATTTAGCATCATCAATATTTTTCAACAACACGGGTCTTGCCATTTCGGCAAACACATCATAGTTTTCGTTTTGCAAATATTGCATATCCACAGTTGTAATATCATTCATCGCAGCCAATCTTCTATTGATCATGATACCACGATAAATAGGAAAATTACGGGCTGTTCCTAAATAATAGGGATAGGTTGAATCCACCGATTTCTGATTTGCACTGCTAACAAATCCTCTTTCCGGATCTACGATCATTGGATTCTCAGATTCTGGAATCATTCCCTGCCATTGATAACTACTATCCTCACCCGGCATGATAAAATCACCCTGCCTATTCCATCTAGCTACAAAACTTCCCTGTTGTTTAATGGCAATAGTTCCTGATTTTGATGCAAAAGCAAAATTCTGACCTGGACAACTCCAATCTGCAATAGCTTTTTTATACTCCTCCAAATTCTTTGCACGATTTAATTTGTAAAAAGTTTTTAACCCTGTGCCAGCCTGATTAGCTGTCCATTTTACCGCCAACATTTTAGGATGAGCACTATCACTTTTATAATGCTGATCATACATCACTGGACCCAATTCGGTAATGGCTATATATTCATTCACATCTGGATGACCTTTTACTTTAATTGTTTCCAATCTAAGATCTGCTTTCTTCCATTCGCCATTATACCAATATTCTTGCATGCTTGTGTCTTTGAACTTCATTTCATAATAGTCAAGTACATCTCTTCCTGCATTAGTAACACCCCAAGCAATGCTATCATTGAATCCAATTATAACAGCGGGTGAACCTGGAAAACTAGCACCGTAGGTATTATGGGTGGGAGTATTAATTTGTACTTCATACCAAAGTGACGGCAAATTCAAACCAAGGTGAGGATCGTTACAAAGTATGGGCCTTCCGGAAACTGTTTTCTTACCAGAAACGACCCAGTTATTGCTTCCATTATTTCTATTTGGAGAAAGTGGTGGCTCAGCAGAACTTGTTGTAGATGTTTTATTCAGGTAGGCAGCATCGATTCCTTTTGGAGCAACAGGCACAATGGATGGCTTTGTAAATAAGGTTCCTTTCGGAATTATCGGGTCTAAAGAATCTTGTACATTCGGAAACAATTCATTGAACTGATCGTAACCCAAATAGTCTTTTGCGTTCGACATTTTCAAGTCCGATTTAGCACCACTACCTGTAAGATCGTAAGACATGTACATTAAAAACAAATAAGTCTTTAAAGGTGTCCATGGTTCAGGTTTATAGTCCAACAATTTATATTCAAAAGGAATTTGATCGGGCTTCAATGATTTAATATACGCATTAACTCCTTCAGCATAAGCATCAACTGTAGCTTGCATTTCATGGTCCTTATCCATTCTTTGCATAGTTTGTTCTGCCCCGTACACCATCCCTAATCTCCTAAAAAACTTATCTGTACCAAGTCGATCTGGTCCCACAATTTCACTTAGTCTTCCTGCAGCCACATAGGTTTGAAATTCCATTTGCCATAATCTAAATTTGGCATGTATATATCCTTGTACATAATACGCATCCAGATCGGTTTGAGCATAAATATGCGGCACCAAACGCTCATCAATAAACACATCGGCCTTGCCTTTTAACCCTTCCAATTTAACCTCTCCAGAAAAAGAAGTATTAGAAGCTTCTGCATTTTGCCAGAATCCTTGTTGTGGAGATAAAAAATAGCCTAGCCTTGGTGTTTTAGTATTTCCAACTGGCAATGCTGTGTTCAATGCAAAAACCAATCCTGCTGTAGCAACAGAAGAAATTAAAAATGGAATTATTCTCATTGCGTGTCAATTATGTTTTAAAAGTAACTATTTCGCAATTACGATTTTGTATTTTGTTCCTTTAATTTTCTCGTCTTTTACCAAGTCCAGCATAGCATTAGCCTTATTCTTTTTAACTGCCACAAAAGAATTAAAATCTTTCACTACAATTAGTCCAATATCCTCCTTCTGCAACTTTCCTTTCTGAGCTAAGAAACCAACAATATCTACTTTATTTAACTTGTCCTTTTTGCCCCCATTAATATAAATGGTTGTGAATACAGCTGGTTTAGGTGGTTTTTGATTTACAGGAATCTCTAATGGTTCTAAATGCTGTTGAATATATTTAGGCATCAGCTCTTCACGATGCATTAATATATACGCTGTTCCAGTAGCATTCATGCGAGCTGTTCTTCCATTTCGATGAGTAAACTCTGCATATGTGGAGGGTAAGTGATAGTGTACAATATGTTTGATCTCAGGAATGTCTAATCCTCTTGCGGCTAAATCTGTCGCAACCAAGAACAAAATAGAACCGTTTCTAAGTTGGATCAGTGTTTGTTCGCGCTGCATCTGTTCCATCCCCCCATGAAATGCAGCATTTTGGATACCTTTTTCTTTTAATAGCAAAGATGTTCGTTCAACAGCATCACGGTGATTACAGAAAATAATAGTCGGTTCTGAACCAATATAACAAAGTAATTGTGCAAGTCGCTCTGCTTTGTCCTTACTATCCGAAACCACTAATTGCACACTTAGTTGTTCATTCTCATCTACATTTTCTAGGTAGTCAATTACAAACAAATTTTGTACTCCTGCAAATTCTGGTACGGGAATGGCAGCAGTTGCAGACACCAATATTCTTTTAGTTAATCTTGGAATGGAGCCAATCACAAAACTCATTTCTTCTTCAAAGCCAAGGGCCAAAGATTTATCAAACTCATCCAATACCAAAGTGCGAATGCCATCCAAAACAAAAGTCTCTCTACGAATATGATCGGCAATTCTTCCGGGAGTACCAATAAGTAAGGCAGGTGCTTCTACTAAATTTTGAATTTCGGTCTGCATATCATGTCCACCATAGCAACAGCTAACTTTAAGGCCGGTTGACATATTTTTCCAAACCTGTTCGATCTGTATGGCAAGTTCTCTAGAAGGAGTTAGTATTAAACATTGCACCCTATTGCTATCTTCTTGCATTAATTCTAGCACAGCCAGCAAAAAAGCAAGTGTTTTACCTGAACCGGTAGGGGAAAGTAAGAGGGAATCGCGATGCCTCAAAAAATTGGGATAGGCATCTTTTTGCATTTCATTCAGTGAGTTGATGGACAAATTCTGCAACAACTCAGCTATCTTTTTATCATTCAATTGCATGCTCAAAGATACTATTAAGTTCCCGCTTTGTTTGTAGCAGCGCAATTCTAACCTAATTTGATGAGGTAGAAAGACAGAACTGTTGGATATTTGCAGCCTATTTTGAATTCGACAATCTTTGAACATGGAATTTTCTATACATACTAAGAATATACTGGGACTTCAATTGCCGACCGACCCACGTTGGGTAAATTTGGCGGAAATCTCTATTGAAGCCATATTAACTGATCATGCTTATTGTGAGCAAAAAGCAGCAACCACTTGCATTTCCTATATTCAGCGATACTCGGACTATAGTTTAATGGTAGAGTCTTTGGCACCAATAGTAACTGAAGAATGGGGGCACTTTAGAATGGTATTACAAGAATTAAAAAAAAGAGGCTTGGAACTGGGTCGTCAGAGAAAGGACGAATATGTGAATCGGTTGATTGAATTTCAGCGCAAAGGCGGAAGAATTGAAGACCGTTTTTTAGATCAGATGTTGACAATGGCCCTAGTGGAAGCAAGAAGTTGCGAGCGATTTAAAAGATTGAGTGAAGGATTAGAGGATGATTACCTGCGCGATTTTTATCGAAAATTCATGGAAAGTGAAGCGGGACATTATACCCTATTCATCAATTTAGCGGATCACTATAATGATAAAAAAATAGTTCGTGACAGATGGAAAGAATGGTTAGAATATGAAGCTGGAGTGATGAATGAAATGGCCATTAGAGGTGATCGAATTCACTAAACATCTAATCTTTGGTTGCAGTTTTAAAATAATTAATTTCAGCAGCTAGATCTAAATAAGAAAATTTATCGCTGAGTCGTTTTGTTTTTTCTAAATAACTATTTAAAAACTGTTTGTGTTTTTCAGAACTTGGATTAAAAGGTTTATGCTGATAAGCAAGATTAATTTCCGCAATTTCTTTCATCAAGCTTTTTGTTTCTTCATCCATACAGGCATCTACTAGTTTCTCCCAAACATATTGTGTGGCTTGATAATTAGGATGCACTAAGTCTTCAGCATAGAAACGATAATCCCTCAGATCATCAATTACCAATTCATAAGCAGGAAAATAATAGAGGTGGTTATAAGTATCAACTAATTGGTGTACTGCTTGTATTAAGACCGACTTACTCCGATTGTTCTCTACTAAACCCTCGCGAAGGTGACGGACAGGACTGACAGTAAAAATAATGGTCAGTTTTGGATTAAAAACTTGTAAGCTTTTTATCAATTCGTTAAGTAAATAAATAGCTTCAGAAGGGTTCATTAATTTTTTCTGAAACCAATCACTGGGTGCTTTATGATTATTTGCTGCAACAGCATATGGGATTGAGTTGGCAGCTTTTTCTGTAAGAGTGTATAACCAAGCAGATCCTAATGTAATTACCAAATGATCTGCCTGTTTCAAATAATTGTGCGCAGTAGCAATTGCTGTATTTATTTTATGGAGGCTTTCTGCTTTTGTTAAACCAGAAAATCGGCTATGGTGCTTCCAACTATGCCATGACTCATTAATGTAAAACAGATCCGACTCAGTATAAACTTTATTAGAAATATAATCTGATAAAGCTTCAGACACACTTACTGGATTGAATAATATTCCGTGGGGATTCTCTAGTACAGTGAATTTATGTTTGCTCAATTTATCACCGATATTTTCCGTAAAGCAGGATCCGATCAACATTAGTTTATGCTGCAATTGAATACTGGGATTCAATTTCTTTATATCGAATTCGAAATGAAATTTCATATTTATTGAAAAATTTCGTTGGCAATTTGAATAGAGCGAAGCAAGGCCGATTCATTAATGGGATCTAATAATTTATTTTCTTGCAGATAGGCAATAGTTAATAGAGAATCCATATTCCCGACTAAGTCTTCCTGAGCCATTGGGCAACCTCCTATTCCTTTGATGGCTCCATCAATTCTTTTACAACCTGCATTGATAGCCGCTTCCAATTTGTTTTTCCAATTATTTGATTGCGCGTGTAGATGAACACCAATAACGGTAGTTGGATATGCAGGGATCAATTGTTCCAATGCGATTTGTATTTGTGATGGACTAGCCAAGCCAATGGTATCTGCTAAAGAAATAATTCCAATACCCCTATCCACCATTTCTTTTGTCCATTTAAAAAGTAAATCCAATGAATAATCATCTCCATAAGGATTTCCGAAACCCATACTCAAATAGATCACTAACTCTTTTTCGTTCTGCTCACAGAGTAATTGCATTTGTTCAACTGTTTCTAAACTCTGCTCTAAAGTGCTATGAGTATTGCGCATTTGGAAACTGGGGGAAATGGAAAATGGGAAGCCAAGATATTTTATTTGCTTATACCGAATAGCTTCTTCTGCTCCCCTGGTATTTGCTACAATTGAAAGTAATTTTGTTTTACTATCCTGTGAATAATTTAGCGCATTAATTACTTCATTCGTGTCAGCCATTTGTGGAATAGCTTTTGGAGAAACAAAGCTGCCAAAATCAAGGGTATGAAACCCAACTTCCAGCAAAGAATTGAGGTACCGAATTTTGTCACCCGTAGCAATAAAATGCGGCCAACCCTGCATGGCATCACGCGGGCATTCGATTAATTGAATGTTGTTAAATGGACCCTGTTTCAATCTGTCAAGTATTTAGTATAAGTCCTATTTCATTCTTTGTTTCATAGCTTCGTACAAGATGATACCTGTTGCTACAGAAACATTATAAGAATCAAATTTTCCTGCCATTGGGATTTTAAAAAACTGATCTGCTGCTTTAGCAATATAGGGTTGAACACCCTTGCCTTCATCTCCCATGATCAAACAACAAGGTTCATTCAATACTAAATCAGCTACATTTTTTTCGGCTCTCATTTCACTTGTAAAAACCTGTATGCCGTTTAGATGCAAAGTGTCGACCGCTTTCAATAAACTATTTACCCTGCAAATATGTATCAACTCTAAAGCACCAGCACTGCTCTTCATAGCTTCTTCATTGAGTGCACCAACGCCTTTGTCAGGAATGATGATTGCATGTGCTCCGGTACAAACGGCCGATCTGGCAATTGCGCCAATATTTCTTACATCGGTAACACCATCGAGCATCACCAATAAAGGAACTTCGCCACTTGCTACAACATGGTCAATCACTTGTTGCAGATCCATATAGATTACACTTGCAACAAAAGCCATGACACCCTGATGATTAGCCCTACTTAAACTGTTTAGTTTTTCAATAGGCACTACCTGAATGGGAATATTTTTCTCTTTTGCTAAATGACGAATGGCACCAATACTATCGCCTTCCACATTTATTTGAAATAGAATTTTATCAATTGCTTTTCCTGCATTGATGGCTTCGATCAGCGGTTGACGACCGATAATTAATTTATCTTGTTTTGGAGGCATCGTAATTTTTATTTAAGTTTTCCTTCTAGTATTAGCAATTTGATTTTATACACTGAAGCGACTGTCATTGAATCGGTAATCGATCCTGCTTCAACCATCTCATATACTTTTTCAAAAGGAAGTTTTTGTATTTGTAATTGTTCTGTTTCTTCTGGCTCGGCACTATGTTGTGTTAGTTTTGTTGCCAAATAAACCATAGCCAGCTCATCGCTAACTGAATTAGACAGATGCATTGTTAATAAGGGTTCCCAGTTTTCAGCAACCAAGCCAGTTTCTTCTAATAGTTCTCTTTTTGCGCCAACCAACGGATCCACTCCTATCAATCCGCCACCCTCAGGAATTTCCCAACTATACTGATCAACTGTGAAACGAAATTGTCCCACTAACCAAATATTTAAATCATCATCCAACACCACTATGCCAATAGCTGTGTTTTTGAAATGAACTTTCCCATAAATACCCTTGCCACCGCTAGGATTGATCACATCAAATTCTGTTAGCTGAATCCAAGGATTATCATAGATGTTTTTTTCAGCAATAATTTTCCAGGGATTTGATTCTGTGCTCATGGTTTTGTATTTCTTATACTTACTGGAATGGATATCAGCAAGTAAATGAGCACAATGGCGGCCAAAGTAAATTTAATGGTCGCAAAATAATGAGTCATTTGCAAGGATACTACTGTAAAATTACCTGCAATTGTTTGCAACATCAATAAATTTTCACCAATGTCTAAAACTCCTGCTACAACAGCCACCCTAGCTAGTGTTAGTCCAATGATTTTCATCCCCTGATTTTTCCATTTTGAGGAAACCGCTTCAGAAGCTAATGCTAAAAAAGCGACATAGGACACAATGAATAAAAAATCAATCCAAATATTCATTTTAGCAACCGACAAATCCCAGGTATCCATTAATACTGTGATTTGCCCTGGCTGAGTGGCCAATTCTAAATCAACAATACCTCTTGTACTTACACTTGTTTTAAGACTAGCACCCTGCCAACGCAAAGCAGCCATCATGAAGATGCAGGCAAATACGGCAACCATTAATTTCTGATTCATAGACTAGATGTTCAAATTGGTTTAACACCCTGAAATTAAAAAACCTCCGCTCAATTTGCGGAGGTTTTTCTATTTTCTTTCGAAGACTACTAAATTCCGAATGCAGCTTTCACTTTTTTCACATAATCCAATTTCTCCCAGGTAAACAATTCCACTTTTATAGTTTTCACTTTCCCTGAAGGATCTTGGAAGGTTTTAGTTACTACTTCATTCTTACGACCCATATGTCCGTAAGCAGCAGTTTCACTATAGATTGGGGTTCTCAGCTTCAATCTTTGCTCAATAAAGTAAGGGCGCATATCGAAGATGCCCTGAACTAATTTGCCAATCTGACCATCCGTCATTTTAACCTTCGCAGTTCCATAAGTATTTACGTTGATGCTCGTAGGTTTTGCAACCCCGATTGCATAAGACACTTGTACCAACACCTCATCAGCCACACCTGCAGCTACCAGGTTCTTCGCAATATGTCTAGTTGCGTAAGCCGCAGAACGGTCAACCTTACTAGGATCCTTACCGCTAAATGCGCCACCACCGTGTGCACCTTTACCACCGTAGGTATCAACGATGATCTTACGACCAGTTAAACCTGTATCTCCATGCGGACCACCAATTACAAACTTTCCGGTTGGATTGATATGGTATTTGATATCTGCGTTAAACAGTTTCGCGTATTTCTTGTATTTCTTCTTAACCCTTGGGATGAGGATATTGATGATATCGTCTTTAATCTTGTTCAACATTTTAGCTTCGCTATCGAAGTCGTCATGCTGCGTAGATACCACGATGGCATCGATTCTAACGGGTTTGTTATTATCATCGTACTCCAAAGTAACCTGACTCTTCGCATCCGGACGTAAGTACTGGATGGCTTTGTTCTCGCGGCGTAAAGCAGCCAATTCAATCAGGATCTTGTGAGCGATATCTAGAGCCAATGGCATATAGTCCTCCGTTTCATTACTAGCATAACCAAACATCATACCCTGGTCACCAGCACCTTGGTCTTCTTTTTTCTTTTTGTCCACCCCCTGGTTAATATCAGCACTCTGCTCATGAATCGCAGATAAGATCCCGCAGCTATTGGCTTCAAACATGTATTCGCTCTTCGTGTATCCGATCTTGCGGATCACACCACGAGCAATTTCTTGTACATCTAAATAAGCTTTAGATTTTACTTCGCCAGCTAGAATTACCTGACCAGTTGTTACCAAAGTTTCACAGGCAACTTTTGAATCTTTATCAAAAGCCAAAAAATTATCAATCAAGGCATCTGAGATCTGATCGGCAACTTTGTCTGGATGTCCCTCAGATACGCTTTCGGAAGTAAACAAATAAGGCATAACTATTTTTTAGAATTTAAGAATACAAATATATTATTTACCGGGATATTTAAATTTTAGAATAAATTATTCTCAAGCGCATTCTAAAACGAACATTATTACCACCTCCCAGTCTCACCCTACCATTGGCAACATTGTTTGAATAAAGGGGATTCAAGAAATAAGTTGTTCTTAATGTTGAATTTGGATATGCGGCAGAATAAAAAATAGAATCATTAGCCGGGGCAGTAAGTATCAAATTAAAAGTACTATCAGAACGTGTTGCAACACCCTGAACATATCTACTAATATTAAAGGTATAGGCTGCTACCTGATTATAGCCTTGTGTAGATTTATAAGTCAAGTACCCTCCCATGTCAGCTGTATTTGGGCCAGAAGTTGAAACAACAAAATCGTTAGGAATATTTCTTTTGTGCATTGCCAAACTATCATAAATCCCTAAAAACAGGTATCTAGGAGGCGCCATTTGAAGATCAACCCCTGGGTGTGCATCATCTGGAACCTGTTCCATAGTTAATTCTGCCCTATGGATAATTCTATTATTCAAGCTTTGAAGTCCCGGCACCCTAATTCTAGCACCAGTTCCAGGCATTGATTGAATATAAATTACAGAATCGTTTTTAGGTGTTGTAGTTAAGTGGTTGGCAACTTCTGAACCAGTTCTATCTCTTGTTATGAAATTTGCATGGCCTGATGTCTGTGAATTAAATCGCAAATACGAAACTAAAGTGTCTCTTATTGTTGAAGCACTATTTGCGGTACTATAATATAAGGCCAGCTTTGAATTAGAATCAACTAAATTAACGTTTAATAAAGCATTAGCAGGTGAAGAAGGATCAGGTATTACTGCAAACCCATTAAAATATGTTCTAAAAATAGAATCAGATTTATAGGCATTGGTAGAATCATAATCCAAAATCATTCTTTTTGCAAAGTTGCTATTCAGTTTAATTCTAATTTGATTAGTGGCGGCTTCGTAGCGATTAATAACCGAATCACCCAGCCTTCTAATATCCACAGTTTTTGTTGGAGCCAAAGGAAATGAAAAATAAGTAACTGGAGAAACTTTAGGATAATTCACAGGATAGTCTCTGAATTGATCCATCAAATTATTGATTTCGTAAACGTTCAGTTTCAGGGGTTGGGTTGAATCACCGGCAAACCCACTATAACTAAGGATTAAAACTGCAGAATCCACTATAATACTGTCTTTTACACCAGTCATAAAATAGGGGTAGCCATTGGCTCCTACTTCAAAAAACATGGATGCATTAGTTTTACCAAAGATTGGGTCATTATTTATAACACCCAATACATGTGTATCAGTTTTATATACTCGAACTGTATCACGGTCATCATACGAGTCGGTGAAAACAGTAAAAGTGGTATCTAAAGTGGTTATTCCATCAATTGGCGGAATAAGGCCAGAACCAACATCAGTAGATGTAATACGCGTACAGCCTGTGAAAATCAGCAGCATTGCAAAACCACATACCAATAGCTTACGCATTGTAAAAAATGAATCCATTAGTTAAAAATTACTTGCCCGCAAGGTCGTTGTACAATTCTAAATACTCTGTTAAATCAGAATCCCATCCTTTGAATGGAACTGTTTTTTTGCCTTTTACTTTAGAGAATTCGTCCACCAATTTTTTCTCAATGGTATCGGAACCAAAAGTTATGGCATCGGCGAAAGTAGCGCCACCTTTGAACATGGACGTATTATTGCCTTCTTTAAAGCTTTCCAGATCCTTTTCTTTAATATTTGCATTAATTAGTGCTTTCTTAATAAAATCTGCCCCCAAATCTTCTGTGAAAGTATTCTGTCCAACCGTAAAAACTACTTTACTATTGCCAAATACTGGTTCTTTTTTATAAGCAGTTTTGATATAAGCAGGGATCAAACCTGTCATCCAGCCGCTACAATGAATAATATCAGGAGGCCATCCAAATTTCTTAACAGTTTCTAATGCGCCTTTACAGAAGAATATGGTTCTCAATGCGTTATCGTCAAACCAAGTCTCAGATTCATCATGAAAAATCTGCTTACGTTTAAAGAAATCTTCATTTTCGAGAAAATAAACCTGCAAACGGGCATTCGGTAAAGAAGCAACTTTGATCTGAAGCGGATAATCATCATTATCAACCGACACATTAATACCTGATAGTCGAACAACTTCGTGTAAACGGTGTCTTCTTTCATTAATTACTCCAAATCTGGGCATGATACATCTCACTTCTAGCCCTGTATCATTACTCTTAATAGCCAACTTGTTAATCACTTCAGCGAACTCAGTTAGTTCGAGATAGGGTGACATCTCAGTGGCTATGAATAAAATTCTTTTCTTTGTTGACATTATCACGCCATTTTAGCAAAACTTGAAAATAGTCTGCGAAGTTACATAAAATACA
>CAIJLK010000173.1 GCA_903821465.1 uncultured Bacteroidota bacterium
GATAAAATTTATATCAATGATGGGAAAGGAAATTTCAAAAATGATTCACTAGCACTTCCTATTAATTATACTAGTAAATCTTGTGTAAGAGTCATTGATTATGATCATGATGGCAATTTGGATTTATTTATTGCTGGTAGAGTAGAGCCTGCCAGTTTTCCAAAACCTGTTTCGAGTTTTATTTATCGTAATGATACAAAAAATGGCGTGGTTAAATTCACAGATGTAACTGCTGAAGTTGCACCAGAATTAAAAAATATTGGTTTGGTTTGCGATGCTATATGGACTGATTTTGATAACGACGGATGGCAAGACTTAATTTTGGTTGGAGAATTTATGCCTATTACCTATTTCAAGAATGATCATGGAAAATTCAAGAATATAACTGCCGCAACTGGCATTGCTGATAAAAAAGGATGGTGGACCAGCATTGTATCTGGCGACTTTGATAACGATGGAGACATCGATTATATCGTAGGTAATATTGGATTGAATAGTTTCTATAAAGGAAGTGAAAAATATCCAGTAACCATTTATGCAAAAGACTTTGATGGGAATGGAAGTTATGATGCGGTACCAACAAGATATTTCCCAACATCGTTGGAAGATACCACACTAAGAGAATATCCTGTGCACTCACGCGATGATATGGTGAAACAAATGATTGGGTTCCGTTCAAAATTCCAGAACTATAAATTGTATGCAGAAGCTACAGTTGACAAAATGTTTACTGAGAAAGAAATGAAAGATGTTTTGAAATTGCAAGTCAACTATTTTTCGAATAGTTTTTTAAGAAACGACGGCAATGGAAAATTTACTTTAATTCCATTACCTCTAAACACACAAGTCGCCAATATTAATGGGATGCTAGCTGAAGATTTTGATGGAGATGGAAATTTAGATGTTTTATTAGTGGGGAACGATTACGGAACTGATGTATCAATAGGTAGGTATGACGCAAGTAATGGCCTGTTCTTGAAAGGGGATGGTAAGGGGGGATTTGAAACTAAAACAATTCTAGAATCTGGTTGGTTTGTACCTGGCGATGCAAAAGCTTTAATTAAATTGAGATCAATAAATGGCAAATGCCTTGTTGTTGCTAGTCAAAATAAAGACCGTATAAAAGCATTTGAATTAAAGAAAACAATTCAAATTGTTCCTTTACAATCATTGGATGTATCTGCAATAATTACTTACAAGAACGGAAAAAAACAAAAAAGAGAATTGAATTATGGATCATCTCTTTTATCTCAGTCAGCTAGATTTATAAATATTGATGCATCCATTGCAAGTGTTATCATCAAGGATTCTAAGGGAGTTGAACGTGTAATAAAATTTTAGTTCTGCAATAATTGAAAGCATGATTTATGAAAACAAAATGGGGTATATATATTGCAGTTAGTTTTTTTATTCTTTTGCTAGCTAGTTCTTGTACGCAAAACAATAATGGGAAACCTTCAGATGAAAGAATTGCTGAAGGGAAAAAACTGGCGGAACTGAATTGCCAATCCTGTCACTTATTACCCAATCCCAATTGGGTTGATGCCAAGACCTGGGAAGCAGGAGTAATGCCTGCAATGGGGCCTAGATTTGGGATTTTTGAATATAAGGGTAAGAGATACAACTATAGCAAATATGACCTCTCATTGCCTTCGGGATATTATCCTTCTAAACCAACTTTAACCGATGATCAGTGGCAGAAAATTATAGACTACTATGTAACGATGGCCCAGAAGAAAAACGAATCGAAACAGGTACGCCAATATCCGATAAAAAATGAACTTCCTTTGTTTAACGCTATCGTCCCAGATCTTAAATTGGGAGTGCCATCCACTTCTTTTGTTAAGATCGATGAGACATCGAAAGATTTCCCTTTTATAGTATCGGACGTGATTAAACACGAGATATATCGCTACAATAAAGATTTAAAACAAGTCGATTCAACTATTACTAGAGGTCCTGTTGTGAATATCGAAATGAAACAAAACGAATGGTTTACATGCGATATTGGAATGTTGAATCCTAATAACGATAAGTTAGGTTCTGGAAGAAAAATTGGCATTGGAACTGACGGGAAAATGCAACAAACATTTGTACAACCTTTGATTAGCCAGTTACAAAGACCGGTTCAATTAACGACAGTTGATTTAAACAAAGATGGTAAAGATGATATTCTTGCCTGTGAATTCGGGTTCTTAACTGGCCAACTTTCTTGGATGGAGAATAAAGGTGGTGGCAAATACGAGAAACATATATTACGTCCCTTGCCTGGTGCCATGAAAACAATCATAGAAGATTATAATCACGACGGACTCCCTGATATTTGGGTATTGTTTGCACAAGGCGATGAAGGTATTTTTTTATATACCAATCAAGGAAATGGGAAGTTCGTTGAGAGCAGAGTATTAAGGTTCCCCTCTATCAATGGGTCTTCTTCATTTGATATGGTTGATATGAATAACGATGGTTTTAAAGATATCATTTACACATGTGGCGATAATGCAGATTATTCACTAGTACTTAAGCCTTATCATGGCGTTTATATTTTCTTAAATGATGGTAAGAATCAGTTTACTCAAAAATATTTTTATCCCTTAAATGGATGTTATAAAGCCATTGCAAGAGATTTTGATAATGATGGAGATCTAGATATTGCAACAATCTCTTACTTCGCAGATTACCAAAATCAACCCGAAGAAGGATTTGTGTATTTGCGTAATGATGGAAATTTTGATTTTAAACCATTCAGTTTGCCCATCACACAAAAAGGTAGGTGGCTCACCATGGATGCAGGGGATTATGATCATGATGGAAAAATTGATCTGATACTAGGCAACTTTTCTGTAGCTCCATCATTTATAAAGTCAAAAGTAGATTGGAAAAAGGGACCAATATTTATGGTCTTAAAAAACACTGGAATAAGATAAGAGATAAGAGATAAGAGATAAAAGATAAAAGATAAGAGATAAAAGATAAGAGAGGAGGAAGAAGAAAGTGAAGAGTGAAGAGTGAAGAGTGAAGAGTGAAAAATCAATTGTTTTGCTACAATGATCGTCCATTTTTCACTTTTCACTTTTCACTTTTATCTATTATCTATTATCTTTTCACTTCAAAAGTTTGTTCCTGATATCCTGTCTTTCCATCTTTGGTCATTCCCTGAACCACAACTACATATTTTCCGGGAACATCGGAGGTGAAGAACGATAATTCGTTTTTACCTTTATCATTAGTATTTACATCGGGTGACCAGAATAATAAATGTCTGAAATCTGGCAGTCGGGTATTTACCTGATCCTTTACTGTATAATCTGGGGTAATGAATTCTCTTTGCGATTGAAGTCCCTTAAAATCTAACACAACTGCCTGTGGATCTAAATCATAACCTTCCATCTTACCTGTATAAGTAGTGAAATTCAAGACGCCATAATAGGTAGTGTTACCTAAAAAATACATCCGGTCAACAATCTCTAGTTTCCTGATTTTTAATGGATCATAATTCATGAACTTATTCAAATCAGTGATTGGGTAGCCATCTAGTAATATAAGTGGTTGGTTACTAAAAAATCTTTTTTGAACATTATCGTAAACAGCGATATTAAAATTATCGCCCGACTTATTGAGTTTAACGTTTGTCATATATTCTCTAAATACCTCTTCAAGGGTTGTGAATCTTGAATAGTCGTCAAGAATATATCTTTCGTCTGCTTTATGATAAAATGCAGTAGTATCTACATTGTTCGATTCGAACTTATTTATAAAGTCTATGTTATAATAGTTCTGAACTTCTAGATCTCTATTGTACCTATTGATTTGGTATTTCTCATCATTTGTATATGGAAGAAATACAGTAGAACTATTAACCGTTGACTTTACAAAAGGATTATTGATCTCAATCTTATAATTTGTAGAATTATTTTTTTCTATTTGAGCAATTACTTGATCATCATTATAGAAATCGTTAAACTGAAATTTCAATTTTCCATTCTCATCACTGGTAGATGACCTGAACTGGGTTCTTTTACTAGGCATTGACAAATAGGCTGTAATCCCTTTCATTGGTAGATTGTCTTTTGTTGGAACTATTCTACCTGTAATAATCTTACCAGCAATCTCTGGAAGGAATTCGAAGACTGGTTTTTTGTCGTTCAAAACATTCTCCCAATTGAATCTTCTCCAACCATTAGTCAGCATTAAATTATCCATGGCTTGAAACCTTTGTGGGTCGCCCTCATTAAAATAGCTATTAGGGGATTCCACATTGCCAATTAGATCAGAACTAAGCCATAAATAATTTTGAATATTCGTTTCATCTATAGGCTGTAATTCATCGATCTTATACACAGCCATAGAAAGATCAGCTGCAGTTCCTTTTCCTGAAAGAAGAAATGAATTTAATTTAAGTGACACTTTATTCCTAACTGCATATTCTTTTGCATCTGTTACAATGGAAAGGGCTAGGTTTTCTTCTGGGTATTTAAAGTATAATCTTTCGCAAACAGGATTCCTGTTTTCATCAAATAGGGTAAAACTATTGATGCCATTTCCTAAACTAGTATTTGGAATTGAAATGCTTGCAATGCCATTTTCTACATTCAATTTAGTAACTGTTTTTACAACACCTCTGGTATGACCAATTAAATAAGCAATCGGGGAGCTAATATTTTTTGCTTCTACTAAAATTTTAATAGACCCTTTTTGATTTTCTGGTTGAATTAATTTTAAAGTAAATCCTTTACTACTTGCTTTGGGTAAATCTTCAGAAACAGTTCTGCCATCAGCTAATTGAACGGAAAGTTTATAAGTGTGACCATCCTTTGGTACTAAACTAAAATTGCCCATTCCAGCTTGAAGCTCATTAACTTTTGCAATGATTGAAGATTGCTCACTGATAGTAATGTTATTGGATACTACTCCTTTCCCGTATTGATTAGTGATTTTAAAAGCAACTTTATTTGTAAGATCATTAACAAGATTGCCTCCTTCAGGGAAGAGTTGAATTTTAATGTCTTCTTTATTAACAGTGGTTAATGAATTTGTCTGTTCTTTCTTAGTATTAATGATGGTAACAGTTTTTTGAAAAAAGAAATCTGAACCATAATTCTTCATCCAGTTCGTATATGCCCTAATTATATAATTTCCTGAGCCAATATTGTTGGGCAATTTGATTGAACCAGTACCTAATCCATTTTGAAGGGTAACTTTTTCCTGCACAATCGCTTTTGAATGATTATCAATGATCTCTACATAAGCTACTGTGCTAAGGGCTAGGGGTAGATGGAAAAATCCATCTACATTATAAATTTTAAACCAACAAATCTCATCAGATAGATAGACAGACTTATCTGTATGTAAAAATAGCTTTTCCTCTAAATGACTCTTGCTATAATTTTCTACCTTCTTGGATATTAGATCGGGTTCCTGTGCTTGAATATTATTTTGTTGAATTGCCAGCAAAATGAGAACAGATCCAATAAAATATTTTTTTATGTTTTGCA
>CAIJLK010000174.1 GCA_903821465.1 uncultured Bacteroidota bacterium
ATTATATATTTTATGTATTTTGTAGAATAAATAAGCATAAAGCAATGGCAAAATCGATAAAAACAGCTGATTCTACTACGGTAAATCTTGACCTTGATACAAAGGACCTTGCGATCCTTCGATTATTGCAACAAAATGCAAGGGCTACAGTCAAGGAAATTGCAGAGCAGGTTCATTTAAGTACCACCCCGGTTCACGAAAGAATTAAGCGGATGGAAGAGTCGGGGGTAATAAAACAGTATGCTACGTTGGTAGATCACACAAAAGTGAGAAAGGGTTTGATGGTGATCTGTTATGTGTCTTTAAAACAGCACAACAAGAATGCTGGTGCCAAATTCATTAAGAGTATTCAGGAAATGAATGAAGTAATTGAATGTTATAATATTTCTGGGGAGTTCGACTTTATGTTGAAAGTAGTAGAAGAAAGCATGGATGCCTACTACGATTTTCATGTCAACAAATTAAGTCAGGCCGAAAACATTGGGCACGTTCAAAGTGTTTTCGTGATGGGCATTATCAAGCAAACACATATATTGGTGCACTAGGCAATTCTTAATGCCAACGATTTATATAAGAAAACCGAAAGTTAGAAGTCGTTAATCATTTATTCTTTTGGGATGTATAGATTATTTGCCTTTAATATCTCAATTGCTCTATTAAGTTCTTCTATTATTTTTTCTTTTTCTTGAAATTGAATAAGTACTTCTTTGTTGGCAATAATTAAATCACTTGCACGCTTTCCTCTTTCATTATTATTTATAAAAGCTAATTGTGTTTCTAACAATTTGGCTTTACTGATGTCAATAAAAGTGATTACTAGACCATCTATACGGTTGTCGAAAGTAAGGTAGGGCATAAATCGAATCTTATACCAGCGTTGGTCTTTTGTGGAGATGTCGATTTCTTTAATAATAAGCGTTCGCAATACCTCATTTGCGTGATCAGATATTTCCGGATAATTTAAATCATTAACCATATCGGTAAAAGGTCTTCCAATATCTGATTCCCTAATTTTAAATAACTTAATTAAGGAATCAGTAAATCGACGAATATTTAAATGCTTATCTAAAAATAGGGTCGCAATGTCGGTGCTATTTAATAGATTGATAATATCATTTTTAGCAATGATGAATTCTGCAACTTTACTTTCCAACTCATCATTTACAGTTTGAAGTTCTTCATTTAAACTTTGTAACTCTTCCTTGGAAGTAGATAGTTCTTCGTTAGTAGATTGTAATTCTTCATTAGTTGAGTGCATTTCTTCGTTGGAAAATTGTAATTTTTCTTGGGTATTTTCCATTTCTTCACGAATGCTTTGAAGCTCCTCTTTAGCTAGCATTAATTCAGATTCTAAGTCCGTTTCTAGATTTGATAGTATTTCCGGACCTTTTTTCATTTTACTGATTAATTGGGTTGAAGGTGTACTCAAATCTGTAAAAACTAAGATAATCATACCTTTTAAGGCATCTGGTTTTTCTAATGATTGAATAGTAAGATCTATAAACTGAGTGCCACCATTTGTTTCAACTTTTAAATTATGCAATTTTATAATTTCAAAACTTTGCTTTGCTTTTCTTATTGCTCTTGGAAGTTCATTTCTTAACCCTTCACGAGCCATACTATAAATATTCCAGTTCCCTTTGCCCGCTGCGGGTTCTAAATATTTTCCTGTACGTCCTGTTATATAGATAATGTCACCATCTGCATTTATTAATACAGACGCTGGTGCAAAGCGTTGCAGCAATAATTGATCTGTTAAGGTTTGAATATTTTCCACAATTTTTACTGGTTTAATTTCGATTTCTTTTTGTTTTTTGGTACTTACAAATGAACTTGGAAAATCTAAAATTCCAGTAGTCGTGTAAGTGGCATTTTTTCGCCAAATTTTCAATTTGGAATCAAGTAATGAAAATTTGTTGTGTTGACTATTTTCAGTTTCGGCACTGCCAAGTACCATTATTCCATTTGGTTTTAAACTATAATGGAACAAATTCGTGATTTTATTTTGTAATTCGGGTTCTAGGTAAATCAATAAATTTCGACACATCAGAATGTCTAATTTTGTAAATGGTGGATCTTTAATCACATTGTGCTGTGTAAAAAGTACCATTTCCCTAATGTCAGCATTAATACGAAATCCATTTTCTACTTTTGTGAAGAATTGTCTAATCCTTTCCGGTAAAACGTTGGCAACAATATCTGCACCAAATATTCCAATTCTGGCTTTTTCAATGGCATCACAATTGATGTCTGTTGCAAAAATTTGAAGTTTAAATATTTTTTTAGGTTCTAATTTTTGATAGGCTTCAAGAAAAATTATCGCTAATGAATAGGCTTCTTCTCCAGTTGAACAACCGGCAATCCATGCTCTAATTACTGTTTTATCGGGCAAATCAATAAATAAAGAAGGAAATACAGTTTCTTTTATTTTTTCAAATACATTAACATCCCTGAAGAAATTAGTTACACCAATCAATAATTCTTTGAATAAAATATCCAATTCTTTTGGATTTTCCATTAAAAATCGAACATAATGGGATATTTTTTTAATTTGATGAATTTGCATTCGTCTCTCAATACGTCGATACAAGGTGTTTTTTTTATAGAAAGAAAAATCATGCCCTGTTTGTGTTTTCAGTAAAAGGATGATTTTATTGAGATTTGTATTGCTTTCTTTAAAGATTTCTTGTGTGAGGATACCTGTATGCGTATTTTTTATTAAATCAATCAATTTCGCTGGTAATTCCTTTGGGGATGCCACTATATCAGCAACAGTAGCGTTAATTGCATGCTCAGGCATACTTTTAAATTTAGCTGTTGTAGGGTCCTGAACAAGCACAGTTCCATTATTATCTTTAATCGCTTTTAAGCCCAAACTCCCATCAGAACCCATACCTGAAAGAATAATTCCAATACTAAGTTCTTGCTGATCAAGGGCTAAGGTTTGGAAAAAATAATCAATGGGAAGTATCAATCCCTCTTTTTTTATTTTCCTTAATAAATACAAATAACCATTTAAAATGGACATATTTTTATTTGCTGGAATTACATATACATTATTAATTTCAACTTTCAAGTGGTTTGTTACTTGAACGACATTCATCTCCGTTTTCCGCTGTAAAAGCTCGGGCAACAAACTCACATGTTTTGGATCGAGATGTTGTACAATAACGAATGCCATTCCGCTATTATTTGGCATATTTTCAACAAACCCTTCTAAAGCTTCCAATCCACCAGCGGATGCACCTATACCTACAATTGGGAATTTCAATTTTCTAAAAGTTCGATTTTCAGATATATTAAAAGTAGAAATATTTTTCAATTTTCTTTTCATACTTCCAGATTAATAATATTTTATTGTCGCAACATTGATATTAATGGAAATAGGTGCAATTATATCTAAGACTGAAAGTACGAAATGTTCTTAGCTTCTCAACTTAAAGAAAATGGGAAAGTAATGCCACTACAATCGGAATATAAATAATAAGAATGAAAGTGAACTAAAAC
>CAIJLK010000175.1 GCA_903821465.1 uncultured Bacteroidota bacterium
TGGGAAGTTGGTTTCTACGCTGGTACATTCGGATTGTTCTTTACCTGCTTCTTCTTATTCGCTAAGTACTTCCCGGTAATTGCGATTGCAGAGATTAAGTATGTATTGAAAACAACAGGTGAAGGATATAAAGATAAAATGGGTCATTTAGAACACGTGCCTGTGGAAGTGTTTACGCATAGCGGACATGGACATACTATCGTAGAAAATGATGCCGCAAGTCACGGATAAAGAATTAAGATTAAAGAGCATTTTTTAAATAATAAATTCCGTTAAAGGAAATTAGATATGGCAAAAAAGAAATTCGTAGTAGGCTGTTTCAATGATGAAGAGGTACTATTTCCTGCCGTTAAGAAAGTTCGTACAGCAGGTTATAAGATCCACGATGTGTACACGCCATTTGCGGTACACGGCCTAGATCATGCATTGGGTTTACGTGAAACCAGTTTGCATACTGCCGGATTCATCTACGGTATTACAGGAACCGCTACTGCATTAAGTTGCATCAGCTGGATCTTTACAAAAGATTGGCCATTGAACATTGGTGGTAAACCACACTTTGCGTTACCAGCATGGATCCCAATCACATTCGAGTTGACTGTATTATTTGCAGCTGTTGGAATGGTATTGACATTCTGCTATATCTCTCAACTAGCACCATTTGTAAAGAAGCATCATTTTCATGCACGTTCTACAGATGATCTTTTTGTGATGGTAATTGAGTGTACTGATACAACCAATGCTGAAGACCTTAAAGCTTTCTTAGCATCAAATGGTGCTGTAGAAACTGATATTCAGATTGCTGAAGAAGGTTGGTGGTTTGGTCGCTACGACAAAGACGAAATGCGTTTTGAAAATAAACAAATAGTTGCTGCTTAATATTTGAATCGAAAAATGATGAAGAAACTATCAATCATAGCTGTTTTATTTACCGCCGCAATAATAGTAATTAGCTGCAGTAATGTAAAACGCGAGCCCGGGAGAGTTTATGTGCCAGATATGGCGTATAGCCGTGCTTATGAAACATTTGCTGATCATAGCAATCTGGCTGAAGCTGGTATTTTTTACAACAACCAACCTGTTGCAGGTACGATGGCTCGTGGTGAAGAATTGCCTTTCCATCTTACCAAAGATGCACCGGGTGATAGCACAAATTATGTAGCATCAAAATTGGTAAAGAATCCAATCGATTCTTTGTCAGCTGCTGAATTTAAAGAAACCGAACGTTTATACTTAATTAACTGCGGCGTTTGTCATGGTGCTAAATTAAATGGTAACGGTCCTTTGTATAAAGATGGTAATGGTGCTTTCGCTGCCAAGCCTGCAACTTTAGTTGGAGATGCTAGGTATGAAGCAATGCCTGATGGACAAATGTTCTACTCTGTTGCTTATGGTAAAAACATGATGGGTTCTTATGCATCACAATTGAACCGCAAACAAAGATGGGAAGTGATTAAGTATATTAAATTGAAACAAGCAGCTTCTAAAGCAAGCGCTGCTCCTGCACCAGTTGCAGCTGCCGCACCAGCTAAAGATTCAACTGCTAAAAAATAAATCATTGTTCTTTCTCAATGAAAGGATAAAGTACTAACTGATATAAAAGAGTAAAGATGGCATCTATCAGATTGCAATTTGAGATACCCGGAAAATTGAAAACCTGGTCACTAGGTTTGATTGGCGTTGGGTTGGTTGCGTTGGTCTTTGGTATGATTACCAAGGGATTCAGCAGCGATGAACACGAACAAGTACATTTTTGGGGAACCCTGATGTATAACACGATCTTCTGGACATTGATATGTAATGCCAGCATGTTCTTTATCTGCATTTCTACCCTTGCAATGGGTGGATGGCAGCAAAGTTTCCGTCGTATCCCAGAGGCGATCTCTACCTTGGTCCCAATTTTTGGTGCCATCACTTTTGCAGTATTACTGTATGTGGTTTTATCTGATAAGCACCATATCTACCATTGGCTAGATACTGCTGCAGTTGCTAAAGATCCGATCTTAACTGGTAAGTCCGGTTTCTTAAATGCCAAGTTCTTTATTATCTGGACAACATTAGCTATTGGACTTTGGAGTCTTCTAGGTTGGAGAATGCGTCAGTTAAGTAATGAAGCAGATGTGGAAGCAATGGACCATGAAACTGGTTTGAAATACATTTACAGAAATACTGTTCGTGCTGCATTGTTCACTGTTTGGTTTGCATTAACTGTAGGTTCTACGGTTCCTTGGTTATGGATGATGAGTATCGATGCACACTGGTATTCTACCATGTATAGCTGGTACACTTTTGCTAGTACATTTGTAGCAGGCTTGTCTTTGATTGCTTTATGGATGGTGTATTTAAAGAACAAAGGCTATATGGAATTTACCAATCAGGAACATCTTCAAGACATTGGAAAATTCATGTTTGCATTCTCGATATTCTGGACTTATTTGTGGTTCTCTCAGTATATGTTGATCTGGTATGCAAACATTCCTGAAGAAACAGTGTACTTCAAACACAGAGTACAGGGGCCGTACAAAGGCATTTTCTTTTTTAACCTGATCATCAATTTCCTATGTCCTTTGTTGATCTTGATGAAACGTTCTGCAAAAAGAAATTATACTTTAGTAACTTTTATGGCAGTTTTGATCATCTTTGGTCACTGGATCGACTTTTATCAAATGGTAATGGGAAGTCTAATGAAAGAGAGCGTTGAACTGGGCTGGTTGGATTTTGGAATCCTAAGTTTCTTTGTAGGTATGATGATATTCTTTGTTGGAAGAGCTTTGGCAAGTAAGCCATTGATTCCTAAATATCACCCATTCTTAAAAGAGAGTGTGATTCATACAGTATAGTTTCTAAAATTGAAACTATTTGAATCAGCATTTGTTTTGATAGTATCTATTATAAAATATTGATCGCATTATGACCATTTATTTGACCATTGCAGTAATCATACTAATATTCGTCGTGATCTTCCAGATCTCGAAGGCAAGTGAGTATGTATCAACTTTAAAAGGCGACGAAATAAGCCGTAAACAAAACAATAAGATCAACGGATTTCTGATGGTCGTATTCCTAGTGCTAGGCTTGTTTGGTGTATGGTATTGTAACCATGTACTATTCGACAGAACTTTGTTAGCTCATGATTCAGCGAGTGTAGAAGGTGCACGTGTGGATAGCATGTTATGGGTAACACTAGCTGTTACAGGTGTCGTGTTTATTGGTACGCAGATCATACTTTTCTGGTTCGCTTATAAATACCAGGAAAAAGAAAATAGAAAAGTTTTTTTCTTCCCGCATAGTAACGCCTTAGAAGTTTTATGGACCGTTGTACCTGCAATCGCACTAACAGTGTTAGTTGTAATCGGTTTGCGTAACTGGTTCTTATTTACTGGAGCGCCCCCACAAAATGCTATGCAAATTGAAGTTACTGGAAAGCAATTTGGATGGATCTTCCGTTACCCTGGTAATGACGGTGCTTTTGGTAAAAAATATTATAAAAATATTGACCCTGCAAGTAATAGTATTGGTTTAATATGGGACGATCAGTTAACACACGATGATGTGGTTACTGAACAAACGATGTACGTTGTAAAAGGTAAACCAGTAAAATTAATCATCGGTTCTCGCGACGTGATTCATGATGTGGGCTTGTCTGCCTTCCGTTTAAAAATGGATGCAGTTCCAGGTATTCCTACAACCATGTGGTTTACACCAAAATACACAACCGCAGAAATGAAAGAAATTACGGGCAATCCGAATTACGTTTATGAGATCAGTTGTGATCAAATGTGCGGAAACGGTCACTATTCAATGAAAGGAATCATTGAAGTAGTTTCTCAAGAAGACTTTGATCTATGGATGGCAAAACAGAAACCTTACTATTTTTCTGCTTTCCCAGATAAAGATCCAGATAACGCAAAACCAGCAGCTGATAGCGTAAAAATTGCCGCTAAGCCTGCTGTTGCAAAAATGTAAATCAAGAACAATCTCAAGGATTGTATTCATTATAAGAAGAAATTATCAATTATCAGAGTATGAGTAACGAAGCTGTTCTGCACACACATTCGGGAGCACATGATGGTCATGGAGATCATTCTCATGAACACCATCATCAATCTTTTATCTCCAAATATGTGTTTAGTCAGGATCATAAAATGATCGCTAAGCAATTCCTAATTACAGGAATGGTTTGGGCTGTATTAGGTGGATTTATGAGCGTGTTGTTCCGCTTGCAATTGGGATATCCTGATTCAAGTTTCCCATGGATGGAAACCATCTTGGGTAAATGGGCAAAAGGCGGTCATATTACTCCAGAAGCCTATTATGCATTGGTTACTACTCACGGAACCGTGTTAGTATTCTTTGTATTGACTGCAGGATTGAGTGGTACTTTTGCCAACTTTTTAATTCCATTGCAAATTGGTGCGCGTGATATGGCGTCGCCTTTCATGAATATGTTGAGCTACTGGTTCTTCTTTGCTGCAAGTATGGTGATGTTGTCTTCAATTTTTGTTGAGACTGGTCCCTTTAGTGGTGGATGGACTGCTTACCCGCCATTAAGTGCTTTGGGTGATGCTTCTCCAGGTTCAAAATCTGGTATGGATCTTTGGATCGTGTCAATGGCATTATTCGTTGTGTCTTCTCTGTTAGGAGGTTTGAATTATATCGCAACTGTATTGAACATGCGTACTAAGGGTATGAGCATGACCAGATTACCACTAACTATCTGGGCCTTGTTCTTCACTGCAGTATTGGGTGTATTGTCTTTTCCTGTATTATTCTCAGGTTTCATCCTGTTGATCTTCGATAGAAACTTCGGAACAAGCTTCTACCTTTCTGATATCTTTATCAATGGCGTAGGTGCTTTACCAAATGAAGGTGGTAGTGCTATTTTGTACCAACACTTATTTTGGTTCTTAGGTCACCCAGAAGTATACATCATCTTGTTACCTGCCATGGGTATGGTATCAGAGATCTTATCTGTTAATTCACGCAAGCCCATCTTTGGTTATATGGCCATGATTGGATCTTTATTTGCAATTGCAATTCTTGCATCCCTGGTATGGGCCCACCATATGTTCGTAACCGGATTGAATCCTTTATTAGGATCTGTATTCGTGTTGTTGACTTTGTTGATTGCCGTTCCATCAGCTATTAAGGTATTTAACTGGTTGACTACTTTATGGAGAGGAAATATTCGGTTCACTCCGGGTATGTTATTCGCTATTGGATTTGTAAGTTTATTTATCTCAGGTGGTTTAACTGGTATCTGGTTAGGAAACTCTGCTTTAGATATTCACTTGCACGATACTTATTTTGTAATTGCCCACTTCCACATAGTAATGGGTGTTGCATCTATGTTTGGAATGTTCGCAGGTATCTACCATTGGTTCCCTAAAATGTATGGCAAATTCATGAACAATACTTTGGCGTATATCCACTTTTGGGTAACAATAGCTGGAGCGTACATGATTTTCTGGCCAATGCACTACGAAGGTTTAGCTGGTATGCCACGTCGTTACTACGATTATAGTATCTGGGAAAGTTTCAAACAATTCCAAGGCTTGAATCAGTTCATCAGCTTAGTGGCGATGGTTGTTTTTGCAGTTCAATTTTTATTCTTGTTCAACTTCTTCTATTCAATTTTCAAAGGAAGAAAAGTAACTACTCAAAACCCTTGGGAGTCGAATACATTAGAGTGGACTGCGCCAATTAATCCAGGACATGGAAACTGGCCTGGTGAGATCCCGGAAGTGTATCGTTGGGCATATGATTATGGTAAAGATGGTGTAGACTTTATTCCTCAGACTACTCCAGTTGGAGCTGACGAAAGCGTTGAACACTAAAAA
>CAIJLK010000176.1 GCA_903821465.1 uncultured Bacteroidota bacterium
TCATTAAGGCTAAGACCGACCCTGGTGCTAACGGCATCGTTACCACAGATGGAGAAATCAAAATCTTGCAGAAACTGGTTAAATCACGCAAAGATTCTCTGGAAATATACCAAACACAAAATCGACCTGACCTTGCCCAGAAAGAATCTGACGAGATTGCCGTGATCGAAAAATTCTTGCCGCAACAGATGACTGCTGCTGAATTGGAAGAAGCCCTGAAAGCAATTATTGCTTCTGTTGGCGCTGCCGGCCCCCAAGATATGGGCAAAGTAATGGGCGTAGCTTCTAAACAATTAGCAGGAAAAGCAGAAGGTAAAGCAATATCTACCACTGTTAAAGCATTATTAGGGTAGTAAAAACCTACTCATGCTAATCGATATTGTATTGCTGATCTGCTTGGTGCTGGCCCTCATTAAGGGATACCGAAAAGGCTTGGTGCTTGCTTCCTTTTCTTTTGTAGGCATCTTTCTGGGCCTCGCCGCTGCTGTAAAATTCTCGGCGATTGTTGCTGGTTGGTTGAAAGAATACACGCATACTGCTTTCGGTTGGCTTCCCTTTATTGCTTTTATCATGATCCTGATTGCTGTTTGGATCTTGGTGCGGATCGGCTCAAAACTGATTGAAACAAGCTTAGAATTAGTGATGCTTGGGTGGCTAAACCGACTAACTGGAATTGTACTTTATGCATTGATATACGCCACTGTGTTGAGCATCGTTTTATTTTATGCAGATAAATTGCTGTTATTGAAACCATACATGATCAGCGATTCGAAATTCTATCCATTGATTAAACCAATCGGACCGAAATTTTTAGAACTTTTCGCTTCAGTATTGCCCATATTTAAAAATGCATTTGCCGAATTGTCAGCCTTTTTTGAAGGTTTAAATAAATAATAAACAAAAGGCAACAGATTGGTAAAGAGGATATTGATACTATTTACCTTAAAATCTGTATTTTGCAGCAACCTAATCATTGAAATCTTGCGCTTTCGCAATATAGTTGATAGGTGATTTGATAGTCGACTGCCTGCTTAAGATATTATTATATGGATTACGAAATTAAAGAACAGGACAAATTTCATTTTATAGAAGAAGGAGAGGGCGAACCTCTTTTGCTGTTACACGGACTCTTTGGTGCACTGAGCAATTTTGCCGACTTGGTTGAATATTTCAGGAAGTCACACAAAGTGATTGTACCCTTATTGCCATTATTTGATTTAGATATCTTTCATACTACTGTTGGTGGTTTAGAAAAACATGTTCAAAAATTTATTGAATTAAGAGGCTATCAAAATATTAATTTGCTGGGTAACTCCCTGGGCGGACACGTTGCATTGGTGCACATTTTAAAACATCCCGAAAGAATTAAATCGCTGATACTTACCGGTAGTAGTGGTTTGTTCGAAAACGGAATGGGCGATAGCTATCCTAAAAGAGGCGATCGCGAATACATCAAGAAGAAAACACAGGTTACTTTCTACGATCCTGCAATGGCTACCACTGAATTAGTGGATGAAGTTTTCGAGATCACCAATAATAGAA
>CAIJLK010000177.1 GCA_903821465.1 uncultured Bacteroidota bacterium
AGCAAGAACGCTGTCTTTACCACGCCCTTTTGAGCGTAATAATTGAGCAATAGATGCTAAATCCGTTCCTAGAGTTTTTGATATATTTGCCATTTAGATTCCTAACGCATTTCTTAAAGATTCGGTATTCCAAACATTCTTGCGAGCTTCGTCAGTACCTAGTAAATAAGGCTGTGAAGTTGATGAAACATCTGGTCTAGAGCTTAAACCACTACCTAATAAAACGCTTGATAAATTATCTGTAGGAGCAAAAGCTGAAGAAGTGCCCGTTGAGGTAGTAGGAGAACTTTTTGCTGATGATTTAGGCGGTGGTGGCGCTTCCACTGGCGGAGTAGGCGTAGTAGGTTGGTCAGCTATTTTAGTATCTGGCGGAGTAGGTGGCGTTACTGGTTTGTCAGGGACAGTCGGTGGAGTAGGTGTTTCTGATGAAGGTGGCGTTGGCGTACCCCCACCCGTTGTTGGACCTCCAGGAGTACCAATAGCATCTTTTCCACCACTAGGTGTATCTCCTGTTCCACCGCCACCTGTTCCACCTGTTCCTGGACCAGTAGATGGAGTGGTTGATGGACCGCCACCAGTACCAGGACCAGTACCCCCAGTTTTGGATGCTGCATCTTTAGCTAATTGATCTGCCACAGCCTTATCTTGAGCTGCTTTTGCTGCTGCTGCATCCGCTGCTGCCTTTGCTTGAGGGTCTGTTGCTTTAGCTTGAGCATCCGCTGCTGCCTTGGCTTCGGCTTCGGCTTTTGCTTGAGCTGCTGCTGCTGCATCTGATGCTGCTTTGTTGGCTGCTGCTTTATCTGCTGCTGCCTGTTGGTCAGCCTTAGCTTTAGCTGCTGCTGCATCTTGCGCAGCTTTAACATCGCCATTAGCCGTAGCTACCGCACCCGTGTAATTAGTGTAGTCAGCGTTATATTTGCTAACTTTTGATTGTAAATCAGCAGAAGTGGCTTTATAAGTAGCTAAATCATTAGCATAAGCGGTTGAAGCAGCCGTAATTTGATTGTTTAAATTAGTAATGGTTGCTTTATCAGTGTTCATTTTATTAAGAAACCAACCTGCACTAACATTTGGTATATCTCGTTGTAGTTGACCTAATACACTACCTAAATAATTTGGATTGTGTGATTTTGCATACTGTGCGTACGCTTGATTGTATCCAGCAAGAGAAGAATTGTAATCAGAGGTTGCTGCGGTAACTTGTGGAGATGCTGAAGCGTATATTTTTTGATACGCAGTAGCAGCATCATTTGTTGCTTTTTGTTGAGCCAAAGCATTTTGAACATTTTGTTGAATAACAGATTGTTGTTGCAGCAATTGTTGCGACATTGATTGAATTTGACTGGTTAGGTCTGCTGGCAATATGTCTTGAAAATTAGTGATTTGCTCTGATATTTTTTGAATATTAGGAGCTTGTAATTGCGCTTGAGCATCCGCTGAAGCTAAATCTGCTTGCCGTTGGGCTTCATCTGCGGGAGATAAAGGCGCAATTGATCCGCCACCAGAAGCATCGTATTCAGGTGGAGCAAAAATAGCCTCTACAGTACCAACGCCACTACCACCACCTAGATCTATCCAATTTCCATTTTCATCATACATATAAGATCACCTCATTGTGCAATGCAAAAACCCAATTTTTTTTGGCGGTGGGGAACATTTAATAAAGTCCTAAAGTTGCAGCGATTTGCTGATGAATTGAATAATGAGTGCCTAACCAATCGTAAAAATCGTTCTCTTTATTAAAATCTACATCCAACATATTAAATGGATTGCTTAAATTTAATGCACTAGCAATGGCTTGATGTTCTACTTGATGAGCCAATAACCAGTCATCTAGGTTATCAATATTGGCATCTGTTATGGGGAATTTAGGGTAAGAAAAGCCTGTATCAGCTAATGTTTCCCAAAAAAGGTAGTGTTGAACCCCATTTTCAAACAAAAACTCTCCTAGTGATTCAGGATCACCAAATTTAACAATGGAGAGCGTTTCCATATTCATTTGTCAGCCTTGGTAT
>CAIJLK010000178.1 GCA_903821465.1 uncultured Bacteroidota bacterium
ATCCATGTATGTGATCTGGAATCCCACGCAAACAGGTGCAACCACAAGCTATAGTTTGAATCTGAGCAAAATGGATTCCGCTGCGATCTATACACCAAGTGCATTTGCCGATACCATGAAGTTTGTCTTGATCAGAAACACAATGTCTTCTTTAACCATAACTGCCACAGAAACACCTCAATTTGTATTGCCATATTTAAATGTAGTTGACCTATTAGAATTTGCTGTAAAGACGGTGGATGGCCATAAAGTTGGATTAAGCTGGAAACTAAGTGCCGATTCAACTGTGCAACAATTTTCTATTGAAAGAATGAATGAGGTTACAAAAACTTTTAGTTCAATTGGAACCGTATTGCCGAATGCCGTGCATAGTTTATTACCCATTTATAACTTTACTGATACTCTTGCCAATAATGGATTTAATCATTATCGTTTAAAGACCATCACGGGAACTTTATCTTATTTCTATAGTAATACCGATAAGGCATTTGTTGGTTCTTTGATTGGCTATCCCAATCCGTTTACCTCATCTATTACTTTACAGGGATTGACAGAAGGGAAGCCCAGCATACTTAGAATATTCTCTTCTGATGGATCCATGGTAAAGGTTGCAACCGTTAATGCCAATTCATATCAATGGTTTTTAGGAAGCTTGGCTAGTGGCATATATTCCTTGGTGGCAGACGATGGCACCACACAGCAGCGAATTCGCATCAATAAAATGCCCATTCATTAAAGCAACTGTTAAAGAAAGCTTTGTATTTTTCTAGTGGATTAAACTTGTGTGAATCATTTGCATCCAATAACAAAGCGCATCTATGAATTTCAAAAGAATGGCAAGAACTTTTACGGTAGGAGCAGGTCTTACCGTTTTATTTGCTTTTACGCAGAGCAATCATACAGGAGAAAGTTACCGAATCAAGTTGCCCTATAAAAAAGCAGGTCTCACAGAACGCAAGGCTGCAGCTCATTTATTGAGTCGCTTTAGTTTTGGCGCTAAGCCCGGAGAAGTAGATGAAGTCTTGCAAATGGGTTTAGAGAACTGGTTAGAAGATCAGTTAAAAGCCAACCTGCCCGATTCAGAAGTAGACCGCAGGTTACAAGGTATGGACGCTTTACAACTCAGTAACGAAACTATCGCCAATACTTATATAACGCCCGCACAGGTGGTAAGAATTGCAATCAAGAATAAGCTCATTCAAAAAGATTCTGTTTTTTCAACAGATAAAAAAGAATACCGGGATCAACTCAAAATGTTGATGGAAAAACAAGGTCTCAAACCCTTTGTTGAATTACAAACCCAACTCATCAATCAAAAAATTATTCGTGCTGCTTATAGTAATAATCAGTTGCAGGAAGTGATGACCGATTTTTGGTTCAATCACTTTAACGTATCGCTTACTAAGCCACAATGTCAGCAATTCATTCTTACTTACGAGCGCGATGCGATTCGCCCAAATGTATTTGGCGATTTTAAAATTATGCTGGTAGCTACTGCCAAACACCCGGCGATGTTAGAGTATTTAGATAATTCAGCGAGTGTAAGTATGAACAACGAATTAGCTAAACGCCCAGCCAGAATACAAGCGCAGAAAAGATTGGAGCAAACCATTAATGCTAACATGGCCGACACAAATAATGCGGCTGCTAAAGGATTTATTCAACAAGCAATCAATGCTAAAAAAGTACAGGGGCTCAACGAAAACTATGCACGCGAAGTAATGGAATTGCATACCCTTGGTGTTGATGGTGGATATACCCAGAAAGATGTAACCGAAGTAGCAAGAGCGCTTACGGGATGGTCTGTAACCCCATTGTATCTTGATGGTGCAGCTAAAAAAATCATGGATAAAATTGGTGCAGAAAGAATGGCCAAAAATGGTTTTATCACAGAAGGAGATTTTTTTTATAGGGCCGATAAGCACGATGATAGTTCCAAAACAATTCTCGGAAACTATTTTGCACCAAAGGGTGGTTATGATGAGGGTATGCGTGTGTTAGATATGTTGAGTAGTTTACCCAATACCGCAAAGTTTGTTTGTAGAAAAATTGCTGTAAGGTTTGTAAGCGATCAGCCATCAGAAGAGTTATTGAAAAAAATGTCTGACACCTACTTAAAACACCACGGTAATATCAAAGAAGTTTTATTGACTATGGTGAGCAGTGTAGAATTCTGGAAAGAAGATGCGTTAAGAGAAAAAATAAAATCACCATTTGAATTAGCAATTAGTACAATCAGGGCTACTAATGCTGATGTGAAAATGCCCATGCAAATTTTTAATTGGTGTAGTAGAATGGGTCAACGATTCTATTTTTATCAGGCACCTACAGGATTTCCTGATCGTGCAGGATATTGGATCAATACAGGTTCTTTGCTCAACAGAATGAATTTTGGATTAGCATTTGCAACCGGAAAAATTCCTGGGGTAAGTCTAGATCTGTTGGCTCTGAACCAGCACCACGAACCCGAAAGTGTAGAATCAGCATTAAAAATCTATAGTCAGATCTTATTGCCAGAACGTGATCAGGAAGCAAATATTAAAAGACTAACAGCACTGATCAGTGATAATAAGGTGGGCGATAAAATTGTAGCGGCTGCAAATAAAATACAACCTGCCATGCAAGAAACAGAAACAGATATGATGGGGCAGCGTTCACAGCTCAAGCAAGAGAAAGCCATGTTGAACAAGAAAAATAGACCTGTGAATACACCGATGCTGGTAGGAAATAATTCTACTGTGGCAAATGTAACTGGTGTAATTATTGGATCACCTGAATTTCAAAGAAAATAAAAGTACTAGTATGGTAAATCGTAGAGCATTTATGAAATCGGGTGCCCTGGCATTATTTGCAACAGGCATTGCAGGCGGTCTGCCCAGCTTTATTGCGCAAGCAGCTGATAGTAGAAAATTATGGACACCATATAAAAAAAATAAAATCATGGTGTGCATCTTTCAAAGAGGTGCGATGGATGGTTTGATGGCGGTGAGTCCGTATGCAGATCCAGCATTGAAATTATTGCGTCCAGGTTTATATATGAGTCCATCTGATAAAGAAGGATCCTTATTTGATTTAGACGGTAAGTTTGGTTTACATCCATCACTTGCTGCATTTCAGCCTTTTTATAAAGAGAACAGAATGGCCATTGTACATGGTGTTGGTAGTCCGAATAACACCCGCAGTCATTTTGATGCGCAAGACTATATGGAAGCTGGAACCCCTTTCAACAAAGGTACTTCCAGTGGTTGGTTGAACAGAGTTGCGGGATTGATGGGTCATGATGCAACACCATTCAGGTCGGTGAGTTTAACCAATGCATTGCCAAGAAGTATGTATGGCGATAATGAATCATTAGCCATCAGCAATCTTCAGGACTTTGCCATTCAAATGCGCAGTACGCCTGGCGTTAATAATTTAACAGCAAAAAGTTTTGAAGAATTATACGATCAAACTTCGAGCAGTTTGTTGAATAAAACCGGAAAGGAAAGTTTCGATGCCATGAAGATGCTGAATGTAAATAATATCAAAAACTATCAACCTGCAAAGGATGTAGTTTATCCTGCATCAGCATTGGGTAATTCGTTGAAACAAATTGCGATCCTCATAAAAATGGAAGTGGGTTTAGAAATTGCATTTGCAGAAAGTGGCGGATGGGATACCCACGTAAATCAGGGTACTACGAATGGAGCTTTGGCGAGAAACCTAAAAGACTTCAGCGATAGTATTGCGGCATTCTGGAAAGATCTGGCTTCTTATCAGGATGATGTAACACTGATGACCATGACAGAATTTGGCAGAACTGCACATCAGAATGGTACTGGCGGTACAGATCATGGAAGGGGGAGTTGTTTATTTGTGTTGGGTAACGATGTGAAGGGAGGGGCTGTTTATCAGAATATCAAATCGCTGGCAAAAGAAGATCTGGAAGATGGCAGGGATCTGCCTGTAACAACAGATTTCAGGTCAGTCTTTAGTGGCGTAGCCAACAATCATCTAAAGATCAGTGACAATAAAATACTATTCCCCGAATGGGGTGGGGAACCGCTAAATATTATGCGTTCTTAGCATCCAATTCCTAACTCCTGCTTTCCTATATTTGCAATTCAAATTTAGGATGGCATGGAGCAATTGTTTACCATTGATAGTCTGATCAGTTTTTTTGTACTGGCGGTTCTCGAAATTGTTTTAGGAATCGATAATGTGATCTTTGTATCCATTATTATCAATCGGTTGCCCGAGAAAGACCACAAGAAAGCGCGTTTCGCTTGGATGGTCATGGGGATCATTGTTCGTAGTATTCTTTTATTTGGACTAACATGGCTCATTTCACAAAAAGGAAAACCATTATTTACAATCTTAGATAAAGGATTTGACTTGTCGAGTATTGTCATGTTGGGTGGTGGTTTGTTTTTAATTTACAAGACCGTTAAAGAGATCCATCATAAGTTAGAAGGCGATGCCGATTTGGAGGAAGGTATTGTAACCAAGCCATTAAAATTTGGGAATGCCGTTATACAGATTTTGTTAATCGATATGGTATTCAGTTTCGATAGCATCATTACAGCTGGTGGTACGGCCAAGCATGTAGAAGTAATGATTGCAGCTGTAGTACTAGCTATGATTGTGATGTTTTTATTTAGTCCCGCCATCTCATCTTATATTCATAAACA
>CAIJLK010000179.1 GCA_903821465.1 uncultured Bacteroidota bacterium
ATTATTTCAAATAATTTACCATCTTCCTAAAAGATATCTAGTATTTGAACTAGTAAAAGTTCTTATATCTTTAACTGAATTTTGAAATTCTTTATAACCTATTGCGTTAGGTATATGATAATTAAATTTGGTAGTAAAGTCCTTATAACTTATTAAAATAAAATGAGTAGCACCATCCGAACGTATTGTACTAAAGCTTCCGAAAGCTATACGAGTATTGGGAGCTGCATATTTGCTAAAAAATGCAGCGAAATTTGATTTATAAAGATTTTCATCTTTAATATTTGCCAAATAAAGATCAGAAACAGGATAACTAACATTACTTGTATCACCAAAATAGGAAATTGTTTTCCCCATATCAGCACTTACATCTTTGGTATATTTTGAAAGTTCCGATTGAAAAAGAGACCATGCATCAGTGCTTTTTGAATCATAGGCTGCTCCCATTACATCTGGTGTACCGGAATAACTTACCTTATGCGTAGCATCGTCTTTCCCTTTAAAATGATTTTGATATAAACGAACAGTCATGCCTTTATTGAGGTTTTCTTTATTGCCAAAGTAATTTTTGTACAATTGTAAAACTGTTTGTTCGTCTTTTGGTTCTACATTAAATGAATAAGCAGTAAAGATTGATTGCGCTTTAAGACTGGGCAATGCAGCAAGTAAAATGATAATAAATAGGGGTATTCTTTTCATTGTTGTTTGATTTATGATTGAACTTATTTTTTTACTTTAAGAATTTCTAATTCAAAATCTTTTATATCGATCACCTCGCCTCTATTCTGAATATACTTTTTAAATTCTTCCGTTTTTTCTAACTTTTCATAGAGCTTTAAATGGTCTTCTCCATCTTTACCACTTACATACATCCAATGAGTAGCTCCATTTGGTCTGCCAATATCATAAGTGCCAAATCCTATAGATCTACCAGCAAAGTCATTTTTTAATTCATTTACTAATATCTCATGAGCTGCCTTAAATTTACTTGGATCTTTTATTTTGATATCCCAAATATGCTCAGTTGGATTTTTATCCATATCCCCAAGTTGAAAACTTAACCATCTTCCAGAATAAGTAGGTCCCCATACATCAATATAATTATCCAGTTTTGCCCAAAAAGCATCTTTTTTATCTGGATTATTTCCATCCATTTCAATGGCAGTAACTCCGAGTGTGAATAGCCACACAAGTCTATGAGTCATCCCATTTTGAGACCCAGTAGATAATTTTTCTAGTACAACTAATCCTTTGTTTATTTTAACTTCTTTGAATCTTTTATCAAAGGCTTCAGTTAAATCATTTTCTGAGTTAGTTTTTGCTTTAAATTCCATTGCCCAATAACCAGTTGTTTGAGCTGTTAGAATAGTTGTTGTAAAGAATGCAATTAGAAATAATATTTTTTTCATTAAGGTTGCTTTAGAAATAGTTTATAAACTATTTCAATGAATAATTAGGTGATAACTAATAGGGATGACAAGAATTGTAAATACAATATTGCTTTAGAATTGCAATGAGTTGGATAATTACTTACTTAAAGTAAGTGATTAATATATATTTTTATATTTTTTCATTCATTGTTTTCCACATTTTTCAATACTTATATCAATTCCTTCAAAAACATGAACAAAATATGCAGAATATATATTTTCAAATTGAGAAATTCTAAAAATTTCTTAGGACAGAAAAATAGTTTGTCAGAAAATATAATTGGAAAATCCACAAGAATTTACCCCTAAAACCATCTAAGCTTAACCCCTTGTGAAATTTCGAATACATTTTGAGTTTAAATTAATTATCAAATGATAGTACTCATATTGAAATAGGGGTCAAATCAAAATGGTAAGTAGGGACTAAACAGGTACTATTTTTATTGGTGACACATTTCAGATCGGAGCTAACCGTAAACATATATCTGTCATGTATAGTTATCCCAATTTTATTCCAGTATCGATTGCAGAAATTAACCGTATTAAAAAACTGATTCCCTCCATTCAATTTGATAGCATGTATGGGGCATTTGATAACCAGCAAATTTTGGGCAATGCCAAAGATTTATTAAAGAGTTCTCTGGAGAAATATGTGTAGACATTAAAAAAGAGGCCCCTATTGCTAAGAGCCTCTATCAAAAATCAACGCTTTAAAATGCAAAACTATTTAACAAGTTTTACAACATCTTTACTGTCATAAATAGGCCATTCGAAAGTGAACTTACCGTCTTTATTAATGCCGTAAGAATTGAATAAAGTAAATTTACCAACTACTCCTTTTTTTGATTTCCAAGACATCTCAGCCCAAACATGGCCATACTTACTACCATCAGGCATGGTTACTACTTCATAGATAGTGCCTCCTAAAGTAACATTACCATCAATTAATTCTCTTTGTTTTTTAAAGGCTTCAATAAGGACTGGAATTCTTGCCCCTACTGATGTATCAGTTGATGAAGCCCAAACATTATGAAATGATTTTGCAGAATCAGCGAAAAGTGAAGCTAAAGTTTTCCAGTCTCCATTTGCAAAGGAATTGATACTTTTTTTAATCAAATCAACATCGGGACCAGTTG
>CAIJLK010000180.1 GCA_903821465.1 uncultured Bacteroidota bacterium
ACAGTTAACTGGAAATCAGTTAAACTAATACGAGTGAACTGTTGTGAAGGAGTTGGCACTGGATTATTCCATCCACCAGCAGTTGCATCTCCAACAATATATAAATTGGTTGGAGGAGGAACTGGTCCTAAATAAGGAGTTACTGTATAGGTATTATTTTGGAAATTCACAACAATCAGATAGTATCCGGAAACAGCAGGAGCAGGTGTATTAGAACCAGGAACCGCACCGTCCGCTAATAAGGCACCGCCGGTTGCGCTTGTACCACCAAATTTATGATTCCAATCTCCGTTTAATGGAAGTAACAAATAGCTCTTACCAGCCGTTAAATTCACAACTGCAGCATAAGATGCCCCATCGATTTTAGTAAATTGTTGAGAAGGAGTTGGAACAGGATTTGCCCAACCACCATCTGTTGCATCACCTACAATATATAAATTATCAGGGATTGTAGAGGTGAATGGCGTTACTGTATAAGTAGCAGTTTGGAAATTAACTACAATTGAGTAAAGTCCTGAAGTAGCTGGAGATGGTGTATTAGAACCAGGAACCGCACCATCAGTTAATAATGCACCACCTGTTGCACTTGTACCACCATATTTATGTCCCCAATCTCCGTTAAGAGGAAGGAATAAATAACTGTCTCCAGCTTTTAAGTTTACAACTATACCATAAGATACTGCATTAATTCTAGTGAATTGTTGAGACGGTAAAGGAACTGGATTGTTCCATCCACCATCTGTTGCACCACCTACAATATATAAAGCTGGAGGTACCGGTGTAAAGGAAGTAACCTTAACATTCACAGCATTGGAAGTAACCATCTTAGTAGCATAGGTTGTACCTAAATAACTAACCACTCTAAAAGACATTGTTTTTGTAGAACCACCAATGATTCCCGCAGAAATAGCAAAAGCATTTAGGTCGTTCACAGTAATGCTTGAAGTTAAAGCTGTACCATATTTTACAACTTGAGGATTAGCAAATGTTCCACCAAGGGTATCCATTTGCAATGCATAGTTGATAGTATTTGAACCATAACCACTAGCATTCCAGTTAAATGATATTGCTTTATTACTTGCATTTGCAACCAACAATGTTAGGTCTGCAGTTGAAGAAGGAACAAGTGTAATAGGCACTAAATAAGAAGCAATCTTAACGGTGATTACATTTGACTTTAATGCTTCATTATTATTACCATAAGATGAAGTAACTCTAATGTCGAAAGTGAAAGTCTGTCCAGGTGCAAAACCAAATGCAGCTAACATATCGTTCAGTTGTTTACCAGTAAAAGAGATACTTGGTTTACCAACTACAATACTGGTGATTTCCTTAGAGAAATTACGGCCTGCAGAATCAACCTCTAAAATAAATTTTTGAGTAGTTGAATCAGTTGCGTAATTCGGATTAGTCCAAGAAAATGATGCTACAACATTATTTGAATCACTCGGCGCAGGAGTAATATTTGTTGATGAGGCGGTTAATGTTACTGCAGTACCATTACCGAATAATTGCAAAGGACTCACCTTGCTACAAGCCGTTAAAATAACGGCAAGGACCATTGTGAGAATACCCGCTTTTAATAAATATTTCATGAGTTTTTTTTTAGTTGAATGAATTAACAGTTGCTTTATCAATTCTTCTTTTAAAAAATTATTGTTTGGTTACTGTATAAATTCCTTTTTGGAAATCAACATCTATCTTATAAGTTCCGTTGGCAGTAGGGCCAGGGAAGTTATCGCCAAAATCATATCCAAAAACACCACCTGTGTCTCCTGAAGGAGGTGAAACAGATTTATTACATGCAAACTTATGACCCCAGTCGCCATTCAAAGGCAAGAATAGAAACTCCTGTCCGCCAGTCAAAGGCACTGTGATAGAATACAATGTTGTGCTCACTTTAGTAAACTGCTGAGCCGGAACTGGAACAGGATTACCCCAGCCACCACCAGTTGCACTTCCAACTAAGTATAAAACACCACCAGCTGGCACTGCCACTTTTGGAGGAGGGTTAAATGGAATTACCGAAAATACCAAGGTATTTGAAGTGAGTAAAGTTGCAATGTTACCATTCAAACTTGCTTTTAAACGAACATCAATACTTGAAGCAGAACCTACTGTTAAATTCAAGCCCGCTATCAGTGAATTGAATTGATCCTGTGTATATTTTACAGCAAGGTCTTTTGCAATTGAAATGGTTAATTTATTAGCACCAAAGTTATTGCCTGTTTTATCGATCTCAATGGTATAAGCAACGTCTTGAGAGCTGATACCATTTATAAATTGATAACTAGGATTTAACCAAGAGAACGTTACACCTACTTGATCTTTCGTAGCATAAGAAAGAGGTATGGTACCACTTACAGAAGCAGAAAGAACTGGAGCGGTTCCACCTTTGTAGAATTGTTGTGCCTCATCCTTTTTACAAGAGCCAAGCAATAAAGCGAAGGCGCTTATAAAAAATAGTTTTGAGATAATTAATTTCATGACAGTTATTTTATTATGTTAATTTATATGTAGCAGGGGCTACCCCCCGCTTATATTTTAATATCCTGGGTTCTGAGTCAATTTCACATTTGAAGAAATATCAGAAGAAGGTATAGGATATAGTTTGCGGAATGAAGCTACGCTTGTACCGCTTGCTACACCACCTTTCCAAGGCCATAAATAAGTAGATTCTACGAATTTATTATAGCGAATCAAATCTGTTCTTCTGAAACCTTCCCAATACAATTCTCTTCCTCTTTCGTCCAAAACAAAATCAGTAGTTAACTGAGATGAAGTAATATTTCCAGTTGCACTACCATAAGCACGTGTACGTAAATTATTTACATAAGTCAATGCTAAAGCTGCATCACCACCGGCACCACCTCTTAAAGTTGCCTCAGCATAAATTAAATATTGTTCTCCCAAACGGAAGATTGGGAAATCAATATCAGAAAATGCTAAGTTAGAACCGTTCCCTCCTGTCTTTGTAATATTTCTGTATTTTGTTACAGCATATCCATCAGTGAAACTTGTTAAATCTGTAATGTCTAGATTTTGACCAGCTGTATAAAATTGTGCACGCTTATCTGCAGTACCAGTTACATCTGGGAATAAAGCAGGTAAATTTTTAGTAGATCTAATTCCAGACCATCCTCCATTAATACCATATTTAGCAGCTGCCATTGAACCACCTACAGCAGCATGTGTTAAGAAGGTTGTACCTCCATAATTCTGTGTTCTCAAACCATCGTAGTTGATACACAAAATAAATTCACTAGTATTAGTATTATTATCTGCCAACATCAATTGGGTATAGTTTGGAATCAAAGTGTAACCTGCATCGATTACTTTCTTTGAGTACGTAACTGCATCAGCAAATCTTGCTGTACCTGAATATACCCCAGCATTTAAATAGATACGAGCTAATAACGACCATGCAGCAGCTTGATCAGCACGTCCGTATTCATTTGCTTTTGGAGTAACTAGTGTGCTTTCAATTGCTTTTAATTCAGACTCTACATAAGCAAATAAGTCTGCTCTTGAAGCCTGAGCTGGAAGTACTGAACCCAATGCATCTTTTTCAGTTGCCATTGGCCCTGTTCCAAACAAATCCATAATCACTGAATACTGATAAGCACGAAGGAATCTTGCTTCAGTTGCGTATACTTTGATAGCAGCTGCATCAGCTCCAGTAATATTTCTTGCTGCCAAATTTGCATCAGAAGATTGGTTGATGAAGTCGTTACACAAAGTAATTTGATAATAAGCACGATAGTATAAACCTGTCAACATAGGATTACTAGAAGACCAGTTCATGTTGTGAAAATCCTGAATACCGGGGTCACCCCAAGATACTACAGCTTCATCAGTACTTAATTCCTGAGCTTTCCAAAACAAACGTAAGAAATCAGATGTTCCTTCGTCGATTCCTTGGATATCTCCATTACCTGCAGGGCCCTGATTTCCTGTAAGGGCAAAACTTCCGTAAACTTTAGCGAAAGCTTGTTTATAACCAGCAGGTGTGCTATACACTTGCGAAGCAGTTACGTCGTTAGTAGGAAGAAGATCTAACTTCTTGGTACAAGACGTAAAGCTACCAGCAAGAAAGCCTACGATTATAACGAGTTTAAAAATATTCTTTTTCATAATTATTTTTTTTGTTATTGCTTGTATTTAGATTAGAACTCTAAGTTTAAACCAAGTACAAATGTTCTAGGTCTTGGATAGAAATTATTATCAATACCTCCATTCATTTCCGGATCAAGTCCTTTGTATTTAGTAATTACAAATACATTCTGAGCATTTGCGCTAATACGAAGAGCAGCTTTATTATGGAAAACTTTTCCAGCATTATAGCCTATATTAATATTATCCATTCTCAGGAATGAAGCGTTCTGAACATAATAATCAGACAAGTAATAGTTCGTACCGTTTCCGCTAAAGTTGGTATATAAAACATCGGAAGAACCATTGTTAACATAACCGATTGGATTGATCAGGTTACGGATTGTACCTGAACTAGATGCTACGTTATTATACATGTAGTTACCAATACTTGCTCTCAATACAAAACCGGCATTAAATTTCTTATAGGCCAAATTAGTACTGAATCCAAAAAACATTTCTGGATCAGCACCTTTGTATTGATACAAATCTTTTTCGTTGATTACACCATCGCGGTTTTTATCATCGAACAGATTATCAATTGGCTTACCAGTTGTAGGATCATATACTTGTTTGTAAACAAAGAAAGCACCACGGTTATACCCAACTGAATTGATCAAAATGGTATTACCTGTACCACCAGAAATTCCACCATATCTAGCTCCTGCATAAGTAGGATCTTCAGAGATCGTTAATTTGGTGATCGTGTTTTTGTTATAAGTTGCGTTGAACGCTATATCCCAAGTAAGATTTTTTGCTTTTACTACTTGGTAGTTGATGCTAAACTCAACACCTTTATTTTCCATACTACCTACGTTTGCAACAATTTTGTTTGAGAAGTTAGTACCAGCTGGCTGGTTAATTTCGTTCAACAAATCTGTTGTATTCTTAACATAGTATTCGATGCTACCTGTGATACGGTTATTCATGAAACCATAATCCATCGCGATATTAGTGGTAGCAGTTTGTTCCCACTTTCTATTATAATAGTATCCACCAGGTCTATACATATTGTAATAAGTATTGCCTAATTGATAAGAAGCGGTATTGCCACTTAAATTGTAATAAGAGATATAGTCATAATAACCAATACCATCCTGCTGACCAGTAACACCATAACCAACTCTGAATTTCAAATCAGAAATGGCATCAGAGTTTTTCAAGAAAGATTCGTTTTTAACTCTCCAAGCAAAAGCAGCTGAAGGAAATACACCATAACGATTATCAGGATTAAACTTAGATGATCCATCACGTCGAATTGAACCAGTTAAAATGTATTTGTTCGCAATACTAAAGTTTACACGACCCATATATGACATCAAAGTATTCTCTGGCTTATCAAAAGCATAGAGAGGAACGGATGTTGGAATCATATATTTATCATACGTGAAATCAGCATAATTATTATTTGTTTTTTTATAATCTTGGAACTCGTAACCAGCAATAGCTTCGATACGGCTATTAATTGATTTAAGTTCTTTGGTATAGTTCAGATAGAAGTTCAAATACTGGTTGTTATTGACCTGACTGTATTCGGTACGCTGACCACCATGAAATAAACCAGTTGGATCTTGATATTTTCTATATTGAGAAGCAGCACTATCATTCACCATAATATTACCTGAACCAATAGAATAATCATAACCAACGTTTAAGATGGCACGTAATTCAGGAAGGAAATGCATTTTATAATCAACCACTACGTTACCAATACTTCTTTTCGCAATGCTTCTGTCATCTCTTTGCATCAACTGACCCAAAGGATTTCTTGGAGCAAGTGTTTCAAGACCAGTACTAGCATAGTTGTTAGCATTTAGCCATTCCCAATAACCACCATATCTTGCACTAATAGTATTAACTTGTTGAGTAGGATCAAAAGAAGTTGCAGCTCCAATTGCGCCAGTATTAGCGAAACGGCTTTTGCTAATTGATCCTTTAAAATTAATATCGATCTTCAAATGGTTATCAAAAAAAGTAGGGTTTAAAGTAAAACCTATTGAAGTACGCTCTAGGTTACCTGTTTTTAAAATACCATTCTGATTTAAATAACCAACAGATAAACGATAAGGCATACTTCCTGTTGTACCAGACATACTTAAGTTATTGTCTGTTCCAATGGCGGTTTGATAAATCTGATCTTGCCAATCGGTATGTGCAGTACCTAATTTATTTACAATATTTGCAGGGGCATTTGCCTTGATAATTGTAGATACTTGATCAGCATTTAAGATATCTGCTTTTTTAGAAATAGAAGCAGAAGATAATTGTGTACTAAAGCTAAATACTGGAGCACCAGTCTTACCTTTTTTAGTTGTAATTAAAATAACACCATTAGATGCTCTAGAACCGTAGATGGCTGTAGCAGATGCATCTTTTAATACAGTGAAAGTTTCAATGTCGTTAGGGTTGATCATGCTCAATGGACTAGCAACTCCGTAAATTCCATCATTACTCAATGGCATTCCATCAACTACGATCAAAGGATCGTTACTAGCATTTAATGATGCACCACCACGAATACGGATAGTACTTCCAGAACCAGGTGCACCACCGTTTGAAGTGATCGCAACACCGGCAATTTTACCAGTGATCAATTGTTCAGGTGAAGTAATTGCTCCCTTCACGAAATCTTTGGAGCTAACTGTTGATACAGCACCCGTTAAATCTTTTTTTCTTGCAGTACCATAACCAATTACAACAACTTCATTCAAAGCATTGTTGGTTTGTTCTAATTTAATTTGAAGATTCTTACCGCTTCCGATAGGAACTTCTAATGTAGTGTGGCTTACAGAACTAATTACTAATGTAGTTGCTGATCCTGGAACTTTCAGGCTGAAAGCACCATTGGCATCAGTAGATACACCAATTGTTGTTCCCTTAACCAAAACGGAAGCGCCCACGAGAACAGCTCCGTCTTTTGAATCTGTTACCTTACCGGTAACGACTTTGTCCTGTGCTAAAGCCGGCATAGCAAATGCGAGCATTACCGTAACAAAGGCTAATAGCAATCGTTTAATGTTCATAAATAGTGGTTTTTGTATATAAAAATTTGACTTGTATGTATTCGAATCGCTTGATTAATGCTTATTCAGCCTGGTGGATGAAATAAGAAACTGATATTGGATTGTTTGTTCATAGATATTTTATTTTTCGATGATTAACTTTTCAATTTTTTGTTTACCGTTTACAAGCAATTGCACCAAATACAATCCACTAGGAAGTGTTGCGATGCTACTCATAGAATTACTGATACTAATATTGTGCAATCCCTTTGCTTGATATCCTTTATAAATACTCCTTAAGCGATTTCCATCTAGCGATTGCATATTAATAGAAACCTGTCCGCTCTCCGGTAAATCATAACTAATCATTGCATTTGAACGAGCAGGATTCGGTGCAATATTCATTTGCATATTTAAACTAACAGGACTAGTAGGCAATAAAGCTGTGACAGTAGCATTTTTTACATCCTTATTAGTATATACATAATATTCGCCGGGCTGCAGATTAATGGTTTCAATTCCGCCTGTTGCAGATCGAGTTGTTGCTGTTAAATAACTATACCAAGTGCCTGCATTTGGGAAACTGATATTTACACTGCTTGCAACAACGTCAAAATTTCCGACCACAACTACATTCAAAGAATCGGTAGTTAGTTTCAACCATTTTACATTACTTGCCAAATCATAAGCTGAATTGGAAGTAGTAAATGTGCTGAGATAATTAGGCGTTAATTTTAGTTTTATTAACTGCTTATACACATCGTATAACGACTTTCTTGAAGCATTACTATAATAATCCCATTTAATTGGTTTGGTACTTAATCTACAATTATTAGGATCAACAGTTACTCCATCGCTACAGGTGTTGATAGAATAATCATATCCCAATTCACCAAATTGCCACATTAATTTCGGACCAGGAATCATTGCCCAAAATGCTGCACCCATTTCATTACGTTTCATAGATGTTGCAAAATCTTTTGTGCTATACGAACCAGATAAATTTCCATAAGTAATATTCTTATAAGCTAAACGCTCTTCATCATGGCTTTCCATATAGCCGACTAAAAGTGGTTTTGACCAGCCTCTGGTTGAACTATTAAATACAGTACTCTGAAAATCAGAACCTGTATTGTAACCCATGGTTGACTGATTAAATGCATAGTTTGAATTACCCCACAATAACATACCGTAATTAGATAATTCGATCTCTTCTTGATTGGCAGCAAAATGTTCAAGGATGCAATAAGAATTTGTAGAAAGGGTTTGCATCTTATCATAAATTCTTTTCCAGATCACAACACGACTTGCATCATAATTTCCCCAGGCATTTACATCGGTAGGATTATTAGTTTGGGTAAACCCTTTTGAAAGATCGAATCTGAATCCATCAATCTTATAGTTGGTAAGCCAATGTTCCAAAACTCTATCAACAAAATCTTTTGTCGGTTGCGCTTCATGATTAAAATCGTAGCCAACATTAAATGGATGTTTCGCAACTTGATTAAACCATGGGTTATTTGCGGCTGGTTGACTATTTGCTGCGTCCCAGTATAATTGCACCATTGGTGAAGAACCAAATGAATGATTCAATACCATATCCATGATCACTGCAATGCCTTGTTTATGACATTCATCTATAAATGCACGAACAGCAGTTTCAGTTCCATATGCTTTATCAGGAGCGAAATAAAAACTTGGATTATAACCCCAACTATTATTTCCTTCAAATTCATTGAAAGGCATTAATTCAATAGCGTTAACTCCCAATCTTTTTAAATAAGTAAGTGTGTCTTTAACTGTTTGGAAATTTTGAGTTGCTACAAAATCACGAATTAGTAATTCGTAGATCACTAAGTTTCTTTTATCGGGACGAGAAAAATTAGTTGTCTGCCAAGTATAGGAAGGCTTTGCAGTTTGAAGTATACTAACTATACCAGTTGTTTTACTAGTTGGATATGCTTTTAGTGCTGGATAAGTTGTTGCAGAAATATATTGATCATTATTCGGATCTAGTATTTTTTCAGTGTTGTAATCAGCAACTTTTAAAGCACCATCCACTAAATATTGATAAGCATATTCAGTACCCGATACAAGCCCGGTGATACGTAACCAATAGGTTGTTCCATCAGGTGTTTGATTCATTTGATAATTACTGCTCTCAGTCCAATTATTAAAATCACCCAACACAGAAACCCTGGTTTTTAATGGTGCATATAATACTAATGTACAAGCAGTAGGATCTGTCTCGTAATTGATACCTTGTTTTAATCCCGCAGGCAATGGCAGAATTGTATTACCTCCAGCAACAAAAAAACTAAGCGTATCCCTTATAGTAACACCCGCGTTTAAAGCTTCTGCAATAATTGTTTGTGTACCATATGACCCAATAGTTGTTCCTGCTGTTAAAGTTGTTGATGCAGTCTGACTTCCAATTTGTGTGCCATTAAAAAGTATTTTCAAATCAGAACTCAATGTACTTGCAGCTGATACAGATAAAGCATTACCAACTACTTTGGTAATTGGTTCAGGTGTTGGTGTATAGGTAGGCTGACGGAATGGATCTGTAATGCGTACATAATTACTGTTGTCATAAACAGAAATATACATATCACTACCATCTGTGTTTGCTTGCTTGGTAGCACCTGTTCCATTTCTGAACAGCACTGCAATTTTTAAAATTTTTTCTGCTGGAGCTGTAACGCCAAAAAAAGTTCTTAATCCACCCGTAATAGTAAACTTCCATTTATTACCACCGAGATAAGTACAAAGTCTATCAGTACCAGGAGTGGCCCAAGGATATTTTACATACTTCCAATCTGAACCACTAGTACTTTGTGATGTAATCAATCCGATATGCACATACATATCAGAAGTTGGCGTATAATTCAGAATGGCTTTGTTGCCAAAACTAGCATCGCATACAATATCAATGTTGGTAGAATTATCTTGAACAAATTCAGGGGTAGATTTTAACAACTGAGCATGACTACTCAGGGCAGCAAAAAAGATTACAATGAATAGCAAGCAAGCTCTTTTCATATAGCAAATCGATTCTTACAAACGTTTGAAAATAATAAGGGTTGCAAACGTTTGCGGTCTTAATGTGTGAAAATAACACATTAATTACAAAGTTGTGTATTTTTTACACAAAAAAGAAATTTATTTTGTGTTTTTTTAAGCAGCGTTTTTTCAGGGAAATGGTCTTAGTGGGCTAAAAATGGGCTAAAAATCGATTCCGATCCATTTACGCTTACTCGTCTCATACTTCTCAAAGTTGAATTTGTACAATTTCCCCGGCCGGTGCGGGACATCCTGTTCCATCTCGTTGATGTCGATCAAGAGGTCCATACTCGCAAACTTCTTCCGGAAATTGCGTCTATCCAGACTCACTCCCAATATAGCTTCGTAAAGGTTCTGTAATTCACGAAGAGAGAATTTCTCTGGAAGCAAGTTAAACCCAAGGGGGTGTTCCTGAATCCGCTTTTGTAACCATTTGTAGCATTCATCTACAATCTCTTTATGGTCAAAAGCCATGTCTTTTAAGGTAGACACGCTATGCCAGTTCAGATCATTGTCATGAATTTTAAGCTGGTGATGGTTGATATTTAATAAAGAACAGTAAGCTACCGTAATAACCCTTCCTCCGGGGTGGCGGGCAGGGTGACTAAAAGCACGCACCTGATCTAAAAAAACATCGTTCATACCAGTACGCTCCTTCAATACCCGATAAGCCGCCTCGTCTAACTCCTCATTATCCTTCACTATATCACCTAATAGTGAATAATGCCCTTCATACATTTCCAAATCACTTTTAATGACCAATACTTTTAACTGACTTTCTTCAAATCCAAATATGGCGCAGTCTACTGTTAACGGTACTTTGGGATATGCTTGAACAAGCTTTTTGGCATCTTTTATCAGATGGTCATGCGGCTTTTCTTGTGAAATATTTTTCTTCATAGCGCAACTAATTAGTATCGCCCAAGGGGCGCTCCTCAAAACAATCGGGGGGTCAAGATACAAAGTTTTATAACAATGTGTAACTTCTACATAGTAGATTTCAACGAATACCTTTATGCCCCTAACTTTATCGGCCAATCATTTTTAATGTATACACCCACGCAAATACAATTTCTTCAAACAGCTACTAGCCAGTTCTTAGGAACGCCTTTAAGCGTTGATTCGAACTCAGATCTATTGCTACAATTAAAAGACCTGCTCCGCTTTCACGAGTATCGTTATTATGTTTTGAACGATCCTTTGATAGCCGATTTTGAGTACGATCAACTGTATAAACAATTAGCCCATTTTGAAGCAAAACACCCTGAATTAATTACGAACGACTCGCCCACCCAAAGAGTGGGTAATAGTTTAAACCAGGGTTTTCAAACTGTACCACACTTAGTACCCATGCTGAGTCTTGACAATAGTTATAATGCAGATGATCTAATCGATTTCGACCGAAAGGCACGCGAATTAAGCGGTACTGAAAATATCAACTATTGCATTGAACCAAAGTTCGATGGTGCCAGCATTTCGTTGATCTATGAAAACGATCAATTAGTTAGAGCAATTACTAGGGGCGATGGTGTTGAGGGAGAGGAGATCACTAACAATATCAAACAAATTCGATCTATTCCACTAACTGCTCGCTTCTCTGATTACGGAATTTCTCAAATTGAAATAAGAGGTGAGATCATCATGAGTAAATCCTCTTTTGAAAAATACAACCAACTCTTGGTATCGCAGGGTTCAGCTTCTTTAGCTAATCCAAGAAATGCTGCTAGTGGGAGCCTTCGCATGAAAGATCCAAGAGAAGTGGCACTAAGAAATTTAGACGCTTTCTTGTATCATATCAGTTATTTCCAAACAATCGATGGTCGTGCTGTGGAAGCATTGGCCAGTCACTCTGGCTCCCTACAACTCTTATGGGAACTGGGTTTCAGGAGTCCGCAGAAAGAAAAGAAAGTAGTTCAAGGCATTCAACCAGTGATTGATTATTGCTTAGAATTCGAAGCCAAACGCGATGAATTGCCTTATGAGATTGATGGCATGGTGATCAAAGTGAATGATCTAGCGATGCAAGAAAAATTGGGCATGACATCACATCATCCACGCTGGGCCATCGCATATAAATTCAAAGCCCGCCAGGCTACCACGCGATTGAGAGCTATAGAATTTCAAGTTGGAAGAACTGGTGCTGTAACGCCAGTTGCTAAACTCGACCCTGTTTATTTAGGCGGTGTAACAGTCTCTAGCATCTCAGTTCATAATGAAGAATATATCAAAGAAAAAGATTTAAAAATTGGCGATCATGTACTTATTGAAAGAGCAGGAGACGTGATACCTCAAATAGTAAAATCTCTTACCGAACTTAGAAATGGCGAGGAAACCGCTATTCTATTTCCAAAAAATTGTCCGGTTTGTTCTAGTGAATTATTCAAAGAAGAATCAGAAGCAGTTTGGCGTTGTATTAATATCGAATGCGAAGCACAAGTAGTTGAAAAGATGATCCATTTTGTTAGCAAGGATGCGATGGATATTAAAAGTTTTGGCGAAGCTAATGTGCGCAAATTTTTTGAATTGGGTTATTTAAAAGATATTCCAGGAATTTACCAATTGCCTTATGAAAAAATTGGATCACTAGAAGGTTTCGGTAAAAAAAGTCTCGATAATTTACAATCAGCAATCGAAGCCTCTAAGCTACAACCCTTACACCGCCTGATTTATGCGTTAGGGATTCGTTTTGTTGGAGAAACCACCGCCAAGACGCTTGCCAATGCAGTTGAAAATATTTATGACTTTATTTTAAAAGATGAAGCTGAATTATTAGAGCTCGAAGATGTAGGTATTAAAGTTGCAAAAAGTATTCATCAGTTTTTTCAGAACGAACAGAATATTGAAATTCTGCATCAATTAGAAGACCTGGGACTTCAATTCAAAAACGTAAAAAAAGAAGCAACAGGAGTTGATAGTTTAGGGGGACAAACTTTCCTTTTTACAGGAACACTTAATAAACTAAAAAGGTCGGATGCAGAAGAAATGGTAGAGAAAAACGGCGGTAAAATAATGAGTGGTGTAAGTAGTAAACTCAATTATTTAATTGTGGGAGAAGATGCAGGAAGTAAATTAGAAAAAGCAAAAAAAATCAATACGATCCATATCATTTCTGAAGATGAGTTTTTACAATTAATTCAACAAAATCAATCTTAACATGTTACAGGCTTCTACTATAAAATTCTTACAGGCACTGAAGAAAAATAATAATAAAGAATGGTTCGATGTGAATAGAAAACAGTATGAATTAGCAAAAGCAGATTTTGCTGCATTGGTGGATGCTGTTATCAACTCGTTTGGAAAAAAAGATCCGAGTATTGCTGGATTAGTGGCTAAGAATTGTGTGTTCAGAATCAATCGTGACGTGCGTTTCAGCAAGAACAAAGAACCTTACAAAAGCAATATGGGAGCCAGTATCACTGCTGGTGGGAAAAAAAGTATGTTGGCTGGTTATTACTTTCATTTAGAACCAGGAGGCAATAGTTTTGTGGGAGGCGGTTTATATATGGCTGAGCCAGATAAGTTGAAAAAAGTACGTCAGGAAATAGATTATAACTGGGATGCATTTTCAAAAATTACAAAGCATAAAAGATTTAAAGAAGTATACGGTGATTTAGACAAATCAGAAGGCATGTCCTTGGTCAGAGAACCCAAAGGATATGAAAAAGAAAATCCCGCTATCGACTATATTAAATTAAAAAGCTGGATTGCATTAAAACCTATTTCAGATAAAGAACTTACAGAAAAAGAATTGGTTAAAACTATCACTACTTCATTTGAAGCATTGAATCCAATGATCAGTTTTTTGAATAGCGCATTATTGGACTAAGTCTTTGAATGCATCACCGATTCTTTCAATAGTATCTGATGCAAGAAGTGATTCAGTTGATTGAGAGGCTAATGCAAGATCTGCAGCAGAACCATGTAAAAATACTGCAAGAATAGCGGCAACTGTAGAAGCATATCCTTGCGCTAGCAATGCAGTCATCATTCCGCTCAAACTGTCGCCTGAGCCCGCTTTTGCTAGTCCCACATTACCAGTACAATTAAACCAGCCCTTACCCTTTGCAGCAATTAATGTATGATGGCCTTTTACCAATATAATGAGTGGGTGTATTTCAGAAAGATGCACAGCTTTTTGCCATCTCTCAAATTCATTAGCCGACTCCCCAAATAGTCGATCGAATTCTTTTGGGTGAGGCGTTAGTATTGAATCAGTACTCAGCTTAGTTAACCAATCAGGATGTTTTGAAAGAACAGTGATTGCATCTGCATCTAGTAAAATTGGCTTCTTGTAATGATCAATAACTGTTTTTAGTATCTCTTCTGCATTAGAATCGGTTCCCAAACCTGGTCCAATTCCAATGGAAGAAAATTTTTCGAAATCAATCAGTTCTTTTTCTCTGATCAATACCATTGCTTCAGGCAAAGCAGCATTCATTTCTGCCTCGGCATATGCAGGCATTGAAACAGTAAGTAATCCTAAACCAGATCGCATTGCTGCACGTGCAGAAAGAATTGCTGCACCCATTTTACCCATACTTCCAGCAATTAATAAAGCATGCCCGAATTTACCCTTATGAGAAAATGCATCCCTTTCTTTAAATAACAATTTCACATTTGCTTTTTCTAATAACTCATAGTTGGTTACTTCAGCTTTCAGAAATTCCATTTGCAACTTAATATTCAGTACTACGACTTTCCCAAAAAAATCGGCATTCTCAGCGGCAAGAAAACATAATTTTAATGCCTGAAAACTAAGTGTAGTATGGGCTTTAATAATGGTATTCCCTTTTGAAGATTGATCAACATACAATCCAGAAGGAATATCGATGGAAATAATTTTTGCAGCAGATAAATTCATGAATTGAACCAGCTCTTGAGACAGACCATTTAATGCTGCATTCAAGCCAGTTCCAAACAAAGCATCAATTAGTAAGTCCGTTTCCTGAATTAGAGGGAAGGCTTCGGCACTCTGTATAAAATGAATATTAGTAGTGAAACTGTGTAGTTGATGTAAATTGGATTGAAAATCTTGACTACCTAATTTACCCAGCTCGAGTATAAAAACTGTTACTGAATAGCCTCTGCCAATTAATTGTCTCGCAATTGCCAAACCGTCTCCCCCATTGTTCCCTTTTGCACAAAATACTTTGATCGTTTGATCGATAGAAAAGTCTCTAGTAATAGTTTCAGTGCAAAGCAATGCTGCACGTTCCATTAATTCGATGGAAGTAATGGGTTCATGAATCATAGTGTAGGCATCCCATTCACGGAATTGATGTGCAGAAAGAATTTTC
>CAIJLK010000181.1 GCA_903821465.1 uncultured Bacteroidota bacterium
CGAATGAAAGAAAGTGAAGAGTGAAGAGTGAAGAGTGAAGAGTGAAGAGTGAAGAGATAAAAGATAAGAGTGAAGGGAGGAGAAAAAGTTGAAAGAGAATACGATAACCCCAGCTTTCAAGCTGGGGGGCAAGAGTGGTCTTTTAAAATAATTTTTTATGAACTATATCTGTAGATTATTTATTTCAATTATTTTTTTCTCTGTGCAGCAACAAGTTGCAGCACAATCGTTTTCTGCTTCTGAGATTTCGAAGTGGAAAGAAGAGGCGAAAAGAGTTACAATTATCCGCGATAATTGGGGGATCCCTCACGTGTATGGAAAGTCAGATGCAGATGCTGTGTTTGGATTGTTGTATGCACAATGTGAAGACGATTTCAAGCGTGTGGAAATGAATTATGTAGAGAAACTTGGAAGAGTGTCTGAAATAAAAGGTGAGTCGGAATTGTATAACGACTTGCTAATTCGCATGATCATTGATACAGCTGATGCAAAAAAAGATTTTGCTGTGGCCCCGGAATGGTTAAAAAAATTAATGCACGCATATGCTGATGGCATCAACTATTATCTCTATACACATCCACAAACAAAGCCTGCTTTATTAACCCGTTTTGAACCTTGGTTTCCTTTACTATGGACGGACGGAAGTATTGGTGCTATTGATATTGCAGATATTACCGTTACTGATTTAAAGAATTTTTATTCTAACGATCCGGGCACGGCAGTTGCTAAGATCGATAAGCAAGATTATGATCCCTTACCCGGCGGTTCGAATGGATTTGCACTGGCTCCATCTAAAACAGTTTCAGGAAATTCCATTTTATATATCAATCCACATACCACTTATTATTTCAGACCCGAAGTTGCTGTTGAGAGTGAAGAAGGATTGCATGCATATGGGGCTGTAACCTGGGGACAGTTCTTTGTATACCAAGGATTCAACGAACACCTAGGATGGATGCACACATCGAGCTATAGCGATGTGGCGGATAGTTATATTGAAAAAGTGAAAAAAGTTGGTGGCGCCATTCAATATGAATATGATGGCAAATTGCTTCCAGTGAAAGAAAAACAAATTACCATTCAATACAAGAATTTCGAAGCTGTTGGATCAAAAACATTCACTACTTATTATACGCACCACGGTCCGATTATGGCAAAGAAAAATGGTAGTTGGATCTCAGTGCGAGCCACTAACCGCGATATGAAGGGACTAGTTCAATCATGGGAAAGAACAAAAGCAAAAACCTACGAAGAGTATAAAAAAACACAGGAACTCCTTGCTAATACTTCTAACAATACAGTGTATGCAGATGATAAAGGAAATATCGCTTACTGGCATGGTAACTTTATGCCCAAGCGCGATCTAAGTTATAATTGGGCACTGCCAGTTGATGGAACCATTACTGCAACAGAATGGCAGGGGTTACACAAATTAGAAGAACTGATTCAAGTGAAAAATCCGGCAACAGGATGGATCCAGAATTGTAATAGTTCTCCATTTACTGTGTCTGGCACGAGTAGTCCGAATAAAAATGATTTCCCAAAATACATGGCACCCAATGGCGATAATTTCAGAGGGGTAAATGCCGTGAATTTATTAAAAGACAATGGTGCATTTACACTTGATAAGATCATTGCAACAGCATATAATAAACATTTGCCTGCTTTTGATTTTTTAGTGCCTGCTTTACTCAAAGCCTATAAAGACAATCTAAAAGATGCAGCTTTTGCACTTTCAGGACCTATGCAAATTTTGGCAGACTGGGACCATAATGTTTCTGAAACTTCTATAGCCGCAACGCTTGCCATTGAGTGGGCACAGAAATTATGGCCGCAAATTTTAAAAGGCACTGATGAAGATGATGAATCTGATCAGGTAGAAAAAACCATTCGTTTTGCTGACAAGGCCGATGCCAAAACTTTATTGGAACCAATGTTGCATGTACTCGATGAACTCAATAAAAAATTTGGTAGCTACAAACAGCCATGGGGCGAAGTGAATCGTTTTCAAAGACTCACAGGAAATGTTACTGAGGTTTTTGACGATAATAAACCGAGCCTTCCTGCGGGACTTGCAGCTTCGACCTGGGGATGTTTACCATCATTTGTGAGCAAATCATTTAACGGCACCAATCGCCGCTACGGATACAATGGCAATAGTTTTATTTGCGCAGTAGAATTTGGTAA
>CAIJLK010000182.1 GCA_903821465.1 uncultured Bacteroidota bacterium
AAGCGGATGTGGCGAAATTGGCAGACGCACTAGACTTAGGATCTAGCGCCGCGAGGCGTGTGGGTTCGACCCCCTCCATCCGCACAAAATGGAACTCCAATAAAAAAGACTCACCGAAGTGAGTCTTTTTTATTCTGTGTCTGTTAGAATTCAACCTTATTGCTTATTGATGATCACTTTTTTAGGCTCATATTTAGTATTTGTACCTTCAAGGGTTAACACACAGATATTCACTAATGAATTATCAGAAATGTCTACCTGAACCTTGTTCTCCCCCTTAATCGCATTTACTGTTTTAGTAAACATCAGTTTACCAGTACTTGCATTAGTTACTTTCAGTGTAAGCTCATTTGCTTTATCTGATTTAAAAATGGCATTAAACCTTCCTGTACTAGGGTTCGGGAATACTGCAATCTCTTTTGACAAAAGACTATTGTTGTATACCATATCTTCTTTAGTAAATGCAGCTGCAGAAATGGTTCCATTGAAACTAGTGTTTCTTGCAGAAGCTATTTCAAAGCTAAATAGTGCCATGGTTAGATCAGATGCATCTATTTTTTCTTTAGAAGCAGCAGAACTAAAGTCGCTCAACGAAATCTTATACTCCTTACTGTCTTTTGTTAAAGGCAATGTATAACTGTATTGATCTGCCCAATTACTAATACCATTCTTAACTAAAGTGATACGTAAATTGGTAGCCTCACCACTTGCATTGAATTGGAAGGTTTTGAAATCGCTCAAATTCTGCGCTGCACCTGCACCACGCAATACTTTGTATACAGAAACATAATCTGGACTAGTAGCTGCTATTTGCATATTTCTAAATAGTAAGAAATTATCTGGATTGGCACTATTGATACTTGCATCATTAGTGATCTTGAAATCTTTTACAGTAGAAGTTGCTTTGTTATAATCATAACCCCAGGTTCCGTCTGCCATAAATACTACGTCCTGTAATTGGTTATTCAAATACAATCCAATACTCGCTTCATAATTATCACTTACTGGCAAATTAATGGTTGACTTACCATTTGGACTAACTGTAAATGGAACTTTGCGTGTGTTACTAACGCCTTGCTCATGTGCAGTTTCTGTAATTTCAAAATAGCCTGAATTAACAGATTGTGTATTCGTAATGGCGAGGTTAAGATTCGTGCCCTCACGCTTACCAATTGTTACATAAGTTTTAGGAAGCGTTGCATTACTTGCTATTACATCAATTGGCAAAGATGCTTTAAGTCTGGTTAATATATCAGTAGTCATATCCATCAACAAACCTGTATTCACTGCCCATAGTTGAATATTATACATTACCTCATCAGATGCATAGTCTTTATTCAACCAAGTACTTTGAACGGTATAGTTATTTCTTCCTGTTTTTGCACCAATTACAAAACTGATCGCATATTCATTTACACCTTCTGTGTTCTTTAAATCGTAGCGCACTAAACTAATTCCATTCACCATTACGTTTTGCATGCCAATTAATTCAGAACCTTTCAATCGATCACAGATCGACTTAGTGTGGTCATACACTTCACCCAATGTTTTGGTCGCAAAGGCAACAGCTTTCGCTTTGTTGTTTAAATTAAAGTCAACAGACAATACTTCTTTTGCATTTGTAATAGATGGAATATCTGTTGGTGTACTTACAGAAGCCTGATAAGCATTACTTGATAATTGCTGTGGCAAAATATCTCTCAATTGCATTTGAGTACCAACTCCAGTAATTTGATTTCTTGTTCCGTTCAAATTGATCAAAGGCAATTTAGCGTAATCAACAGGCCCTTGTAAACTATTGATAGCATTGTTGAATATACGTTTCGCAACTGCGTCGCCCAAGCTCTTGCTTTCTAATCCACCAGCACCGCCACCGCCAACGCCACCGCCTGGTCCGCATAGCTGCACATTCGGATAATAATAAGCAGTACCACATAAGCTGTTATTGATCTTATAAGTAACAATTGCAGTACCAGCGCCTACGCCTGTTAATAAACCTGTACTACTATTAATGGTAGCAATAGCTGTATTATTAATTGCCCATACTCCACCTGGAGTTACATGATGCAGTGTTGTTGTGGAATCCACACAAATAATATTTACACCAGTTATTGCTGGTAAAACAATTGGTTCAACAATTGTTTGTGAAACACTCTTAGTACAACCAACTGAATCTATCACTTGAACAGAATAGTTACCTGCGTGTAAAAATGCTCTGTCTTTAATTGTTTGTCCATCGCTCCAAGTATAGGTTGCTCCACCCCTGCTTCCGGTAACGGTAAGATCTATTTTACCATCCACCCATGCGTTACATGAAATATCAGTTTTTTGCGCAACAACATTTAATGTACATACAATATATCCTGCATCAATTGTTGGGTTGTCTTTATCTAATCCGCCTAATGCAACATCAATATGCACCAATTCACTATAGCCGGTACTTCTATCCGCATTAGAGTTATTATCTGTTTTAATAGTCTGATCTAGTTTTGTAAATACTTTTCCTTCAATTGTCGGGAACTTCACATAATAATCTCCAGTTGCCAAATTGGTGAAAGTATAATAACCTGGTCTTCCAGTAAAGTCATTAGCAGTAAATGTAGAGTCTAATAAAACTTGATCATTTCCTCCTACAACATTTGATAGACCTGGTTTATACAAATAAACCTTCAACCCATTGATACCTGCTAAAACACTTTCATCTTGCAAACCATTTGCATTAGAATCTACCCAAGCATAATTACCCAATGAACCCAATGCACTTACACAATCTGTGATCATGCCCACTTTATTAGGTGTTGCTGGTAATAATTGTGCAGAATTATCAGTTCTGTTTAATTGATAGGTATAAGAATTATACATGGTAATATTTGCCGGTACACCTACTGGCAATATCATTGGCCATGTATAGACCAAACTATCTAATGGTGCGATGGTTGCTGAACGTCTTATTTTAATCGCTGTTACAGATGTGATATCTACTGGTGGTGTAACTGACCAGTTTGCAGTATTACAACCTGCAGGATTGATAGCCGGATTAAACTCTGGCATACAAGGATTTGAAACAGTATTATAATAAATCGTTGTTGAAGGGTCTGTAAATGTGATTGGCGCAGAAAGATTCGCAAAATATTGCGATCCTCTTACATCTCCGATAAATGGAAACACATCAATCATGGTAATGTTATTCGCACCCACGTTTCCGGTATTGCGCAATAGAGCACGATACTTAATTTTTCCTTGTGGAGTTGCGTGTGCATTTTCTGGATAGTACACATAATAGGAAGTATCACAACCATTTTGTCCGAGTTGTGAAGTATATGCAGCCGCACTAATTACCGTAATATTTTTTGTATTGGTATTTGGATTACCTGCGTTGATATAGGAATTAGAACTTGCTAATGTGGCAAGGTTTCCAATTGTTGCAGGTGCTGTACCATCCTTAACTTTTGCATCGAACTTTACAAAGATCTGATCTCCACTTGCTACATCGGCAATTGGGAAAGTTAGGGTTTGTCCGCTTACACCAACACTACCTATTGGCGCATAAGTTCCACCACTATTTAATTTAAACTGCGCTGTTCCTGCCTGATATTCCAATTTTGCATTCAGCACATCTGTAAAGCTTACATTTTGTGCAACACCAATACCCAATTGTTTTGCAGATATTTCATAGGTAACAATATTTGTTGGACCGAATGAAGTACCATTAGTGGTTGTTTTATTTAAACTAGAGAACACTGGTGCCTGACCAATGATATGCACATTACCACATGCATTTGATACAGGTAATGCGGCAGAATTTGCAGAAGCATTTAATTGATAACAGTTGTTCACTTGTGTACCAGAAAGTGTAACTGTACAAGTTCCTGGATTATTACTTCCCTGAATGATGGTTCCCGCGGGATTGCCATTCGGTGTTGCAGTACGGATGCTACCTGTGTAGGTAAGATCTTGTGTAAAGTAAGGCCCAATCTCATCTACATCTGGCTCCACTCTAATTTTTACTTTAGAAATAAAATCAGTTGGCAAGAGTGTTACTGCATAAGAATTAGACATGGTAGTATTATCAAACGGACTACCACTCACTGCTATCCAGGTTCCTGAATTATTTAATTCATAATATTCATAAACTTTTACTTGAGGCACTGCACTTCCGGGTACTGGATTTGACACCTTTTTAGCAAATACCGAAGTAACATCAATGTTGGGATCGATATTGGTAATAATCTCAACAAAATCAAGATTAGTGTTTCCGCTGTTGGTCCATCCGGTTTTAAAATCGACTGCAGAGCCTGCCATTACCACTCCTGGACAAAGTCCGGGGATATGACTAGTAGTTCCAGATCCGTTATTATTTACCCCACTTGAACTGGCCACTAAATGCCCATTTGCACAAGCCCTAATTTCAGGAGCCGCTGCAAGTGTTGCTACTCCTGCAACAAAAGGAAGAACTGGAATATCACCAGTTAAACTTGCACAATTCTCAAAAGTTGAATTAACAGCATAAGTTGGTGCCGTATATTTTACGGTAAGGCTGGCAGTACCAGTTCCTGTTAAAGTAGCTGCACCCCAGTCCCAACTCACCACTGTTTCGCCCGTACCCAATACTGTGGTTGTAGGAACGATTGAACCAAATTTGGTTGCTGAAACAAATACCACACCAACTGGTAGGGTATCTAAAATTTTTGCATGATATAAATTCAGGTTGCCTTCAGCTCCTCCTGAATTGGTATAACTGAGGTCATAAGTAAACGGACCATCCAGTGTTGGATTGGTAGAATAATTATGAGCCGTTTTACTCAATACAATATTATTATTGGCCAATGCTTTGGTAGAAGTGGTATCATATATAGGAGATGCATTGGCATTATTTGCTGTAATAGCAGTAATGATCAATGGCGTATATCCATTCGGGGTTGTTCCGTTTGTATAAACCAAAGAAATTTGCATTTGCCCGGTACTACCCGCAGGAATGGGGTTAATAAAATTTGCGGTAATCAAACCGGCAACATTGGTAACCGAACTGATCTGACTATGGTCGTAAGCGATACTGGTTCCTCCTGGCGCAACCGTTAAATTGGCCGGTAAGGGCACTTGTATCTTCACGTTAGTACCATTGGTAGTAAGCGATGAAATACTGTAATCGATCACAAAAATGAAATTTTTGCCGGTTTTGATCGAGTCCAACTTAAGATTTCCGTCGGAAGTAGCCTCGGTACTCACTAACAGATCAACCTGAGCTGAAGCGGTATGTAAGCTCAAAAGGCTTACTAATAAGATTGCGAAACACTTTACGGTAAAGGATTTCACCAGATTTTTGATGTTCATAATCATCGTTTTAGGGGTTACTAAAATTTTATTCTTTTCAGAAAAAAACTGATAAGTATTACAACGCAATGTATTATGAGGGGCTTCCCTGGGAAATACCAAGAAGTTTGTAATTATTTAAGCAAGAAATAAAACAAAAAAGGAATCTATGAGATGCATTTAAGCCAATCCCTTACCTTTGCAGCCCAAATTTTAAGAAACAAAAAAATAACAATGGCAACAATCACTCGCGAAAATATTGGCTTGCTGAACGACAAAATAACCGTTAAGCTGAGTAAAGAAGACTACTATAGCAATTTCGAAAAGAACTTGAAACAATATGCTAAAACAGCCAATATCCCGGGTTTCCGCAAAGGAATGGTACCAGTAGGTATGGTTAAGAAAATGTACGGACAGGGTGTATTTCAAGACGAGGTTCTGAAATCTGTGGAGAGTGAAATGAACAAATACCTGAACACTGAGAAATTAGACATATTTGCCCAACCCATTCCTTTAGAAAATGAGGGTAGCAAATTAGATATGAATAATCCTGTTGAAGTTGATTTCTCATTTGAAGTGGGTTTAAAGCCAGAATTCAGCGTAGACGCCAGCAAAATCAATGTAACTAAATACAATGTGATCGTTACAGATACCATGGTGAATGAAGAAGTGGAGCGACTTCAAACCCGCAATGGTAACATGACCGAGCCTGAAACTGCTTCTAGCGAAGAGCATGTGTTGAATGTTACTTTCACTGAATTAGACGCTGCAGGTAATATGGTTGAAGGCGGTATTAATAAAGCAAATAGCTTATTGGTTAAATATTTTGCTCCTTCTTTCAGAGCGCAATTATTGGGCAAGAAAATAGATGATGTGGTTGATGTGCATTTGGCTAGCGCTTTTGAAGACAAGGAAAGAGAAGTAGTCCTGGCAGATCTTGGTTTGAATAAAGATGAAGCTGGTTCGGCTGACAAGACTTTCAAAATGACCATCACTAAAATTGGCTTTGTTGAAAAAGCTGCCTTAGATGCTACTTTCTTTGCTACCGTTTACCCTAATAATGAAATTACAACCGAAGAAGATTTTCGTGCTGCTGTTAAAGCTGAAATTGAAACTCATTTCGCGCAGCAAACACGCAATCAGATTCACGACCAGATCTATCACCACCTGATCGACCATACCAAAATGGAATTTCCTGTGAACTTCCTAAAGCGCTGGTTGCAAGTAGGCGGCGAAAAACCAAAAACTGCCGAAGAGGCAGAAGCTGACTACCCAACTTTTGTGGATCAGTTAAAATGGACCCTCATCAGCAGCAAACTAATCACCGACAATAATGTAGAAGTATTACCTGATGATATCCGCGACTTTGCAAAAATGCAATTGTTCAGCTATATGGGCGGTCAGTTAGGTGCTTTAGGCGATAACCAACAATGGGTTGACGACTATGCCAACCGTATGATGCAGGATAAAAAATTCGTAGAAGATAGCTACCACCGTATTAGCGCCGACAAATTGTTTACCAGTTTAGAAGGCCAGGTAGTTGCAAGCGATGAATCTATCACCGTGGAGGCTTTTGCAGAAAAACTGCACCACCACCATTAAGAGTGAAGAGATAAAAGATAAAAGTGAAAAGTGAAGAGATAAAAGATAAAAGTGAAGAGTGAGGAGTGAAGAGTGAGGAGTGAGGAGTGAAGAATAAAAATAAAACCAGAAAGGGTAGTCATTAGTAGACCGCCCTTTTTTTTGTCATTTAACACAAAAGCCTGAGATTCTAACTGACTGATTGTCGCTGAATACAGGTTTGCACAGTATTTGAAGAATCCTAATAGAAAGAAATGACAAAACACTTATCTTCAAAGCGAAAATTATAGCATATGACACTTGGAAAAGAATTTGAACAATACGCGGTAAAACATAGAGGAATTAGCAGCGCTACCCTTCATAATTACCAACAACATGGCATTACCAATCTTACGCCCTATATCATCGAAGAACGACCTATGAATGTAGCGAGTATGGATGTGTTTAGTAGATTAATGATGGACCGTATTATTTTTCTTGGCGAAGGCATCAACGATTATGTGGCCAATATTGTAACAGCACAGTTATTGTTTTTAGAAAGTGTAGATCGTACCCGCGATATTCAAATGTATATCAACAGCCCGGGTGGCAGTGTCTATGCAGGTCTGGGTATTTATGATACGATGCAATTTATTAGTCCCGATGTAGCCACTATCTGTACTGGTATCGCAGCAAGCATGGGTGCCGTGCTATTATGTGCAGGTGTAGAAGGAAAAAGAACCGCTCTGAAACATAGTCGCATTATGTTACACCAACCTAGTGGTGCGATAGGCGGACAAGCAACAGATATAGAAATCACAGCTCGCGAAATCAAGAAATTGAAAATCGAATTGTACGAAGTAATTGCAGAACATACACACAAATCTGTGGATGTAGTTGCTGCAGATTGTGATCGTGACTTTTGGATGAAAGCCATTGAAGCAAAGGAATACGGACTAGTTGACGAAGTATTGTTAACCAATCCAAGAAAAGTAAAAAAAGACTAATTAAGAACTAGTATAAAACAATTAATATGATCGATCAGAAATATATTATCAATCCATACTTAATGGAAGAAGAGGAAGAAGAACCAAAGGAAGAGAAGCAAGAACCAATGGGTGGATTTATGATGAAGAAAATGGAAAAACTGTTCTTTGAAAAAAGAGCCGTGTATCTATGGGGTGTGGTAGATGATAAATCAGCACGCGATATCGTGAGCAAATTGTTATTGCTCGATGCAGATAAACCTGGAGAAGAAATTAAATTTTATATCAATAGTCCCGGTGGTGTAGTAACCAGCGGCATGGTGATGTACGATACGATAAAAATGATTTCTAGTCCGGTTAGCACCATTTGTATGGGACTTGCTGCAAGCATGGGATCTATTTTATTGAGTGCCGGAACCAAGGGTAAGCGCTTTATTTATCCGCATGGCGAAGTGATGATTCACCAACCTAGTTTAGGCGGTTATATGCAGGCCACTTCAGCAGATATTGAAATCCAGGCAACACAGATTCGTAAGACAAAGGAATTGGGTGCAAAAATCTTGGCCGACAATTGCGGCAAGTCAGTCGAGCAAATTATGGCCGATTTTGACCGCGACTACTGGATGGATGCCAACGAAGCCGTTGCTTATGGCATTGTGGATCAGGTTCTTAGCAAGATCTAAAAGTATTTTATAGAAGTATTGGCAGCACAAATTCCCCTAAAAGCGGGAACTGTACTACCTTTGCACTTTCGTAAGCAGTTTTGACAAAGCGCTCATTCACTGTTTATGGAAAGGCTTAAACAATTATTATGGCGAAACAAGCTCTATTACACTGCTCCTTTTGTGGACGTAGCCGAGACGAAGTAAAGATTCTGATAGCAGGGCAGGAAGGGCATATCTGTGAGAATTGCGTAGAGCATGCTCAGGAGATTATTGTACAAGAACTGAACCTCAAAAATGATGCAAATGCTGCAACTGCAAATTTTAAATTGAACGTACGCAGACCCGCTGAGATCAAAAAGTTTTTGGATGAATATGTGATCGGTCAGGACGATGCTAAAAAAGTATTATCTGTTGCTGTATATAATCACTTCAAAAGAATTGTTCAGAAAAAACTGGCTGATGATGTTGAAATCGAAAAGAGCAATATCATTATGGTTGGCGAAACAGGTACTGGCAAAACATTATTGGCCAAATCAATTGCCCGCTTATTAAATGTTCCATTTGCGATTGTTGATGCAACAGTTTTTACAGAGGCAGGTTATGTAGGTGAAGATGTGGAAAGTATGCTTACTAGATTATTACAAAATTGTAATTACGATGTAGCAGCTGCAGAAAGAGGTATTGTATATGTTGATGAAATTGATAAGATCGCTCGTAAGGGAGACAATCCTTCTATTACCCGCGATGTAAGTGGCGAAGGAGTTCAACAGGGTTTACTTAAAATGTTGGAGGGAACAGAAGTATTGGTTCCGCCACAGGGAGGCCGTAAACATCCTGAACAAAAAATGATTAAGGTTGACACAAAGAATATTCTATTTATCTGTGGTGGTGCATTTGATGGCATTGATAAAGTAATTGCCAGAAGAATCAATACCAATGCTATCGGATTCAGTGTAAACAAAGATGAGCAGGAACACCAGCGAAAAAACTTATTGCAATTCATAAACGCCACTGATCTAAAAAGCTTTGGATTGATTCCTGAATTACTAGGACGTTTACCTGTTGTGACTCATTTAGATCCACTCGATAAAGAAACTTTACGTAGCATTCTTACAGAACCTAAGAACGCTTTGATCAAACAGTTTACCAAACTATTTGAACTCGAAGAGATCAATCTGATCATAGAAGACCCTGTTCTCGATTTTATGGTTGAAAAAGCTTTGGAGTACAAACTCGGAGCACGTGGATTGAGAAGTATTTGCGAAAGCATTTTAACTGATGCCATGTTTGAATTACCAGGAACTGATACGAAAGAACTGATAGTTACAATTGACTATGCGCAGAGCATGTTTAGTAAGAGCAAATTGAGTTCCTTAAAAGTAGCTTAGTTATCTAGCAACATATTTAAAACAGTGGGTATAAGTTCTCACTGTTTTTTTATGCCGTAACAGTAACTTGCGAATAATAATAAAACCCTAAATCATCTATATGAACGAATTAATTGAGCGCCTTACAAAAGAAGCTGGTCTTGATGCAGCTCAGGCACAAAAAGCTGTTGCTACTATTGCAGCATTTGTAAAAGAAAAATTTCCTATGCTAGGTGGGGCTGTTGATCAGATTTTTTCGCCGGGAAATAAAGAAGATTAATTAAATGTGGCTTTGGGCAGTTGTACAGTAAATACACTGCCTTCTCCTTTTGAACTTTCAATTAGTAAATTTCCGCCTTGCTTTTGCAACAAATCGCGGCAAAGAATTAATCCAAACCCACTACCCTTTTCCTGCAAGGTTCCAGTTCTGGTAAAATATTTTTGCGCATTTACTTTTGCCAATACTTCTTCACTCATTCCAATTCCTGAATCTCGGATCATCACATAATCAAATTGGTTATCATCATGATAACTAACTTCAATCCTTCCATCTAAAGGTGTGAATTTGATCGCATTGGTAATCAGGTTTCTGAAAATGATTTTGATCATTTCCTTCTCAGCCCTAATCGTGACATCATTCTGCGTATTATTAATAAATTTAATCCGCTTGCGCATTAATGGGATCTTTTGTTCCAGATGCATGCCATTCATCAGATCATATACACTGATATCGGTTTTCTCTAATTCCTTACCTGTGATCTGACTCTTTAACCAACCCAGAAGATTGTCTAATAAACCTGTTGTATTAATATATTGCGTTTCTAGTTGTTCTAACAAGACCTTTGATTCTTCTTGCGATAAAGCTCCTTTATTTATCAATGAAAGGATAGTCTGTGTATTTGTGATTGGATTGCGCAGATCGTGAGAAATAATGGATAGCAATTTATCTTTTGTACGATTGTCTTCTTCTAATAAAAGATTCTTGGTATTAATCTCCTTGTTCAAGTTATCTAAAGAAGCTGCATTTTCTTCAATGATTGCATTTTGCTTAACCAATTTTTTAGTCAGCATGATTTGTTTGCGATAATTCATAAAAGCTAATATTACCATCATGGCCAATATCACTAATAAAAATGTTCCGCCAATAATTACATACAGTTGATCACTTAGTCGCTTATTAGCTTTTTCAATGGCATCCTTAGCATCTTTTTTTTGAGTCTCTTTATCTTTTACTAATTCGATAAAATTATTCGCATACTCAACTTCATTATCAACCTTAAGTTTTAAAGTAACGATTAGACTGTCTTGCCAGTTAGTCGTATTCTTTAGATCATTACTGGTTTTATAAATATCTTTTATACCCGTAATTGCCGTAATCATTAAATTATAAGCATTTGCAATTCTGGCATTTTCGTAAGCCGATTTTGCCATTACAATCGCATCATTTATTTTCCTTTGTTCCAATAGTAGTTGAAACATTTGCATTTGATTCAAAGCCATACCATAATGATCCTTTAACAATAGATCGAGGGTCAATGAATTTTCAAAATAGGATCTTGCTGTAACTGTATCTTTTTTGGCTCTGGCCAATAACCCAAGATTGTAAAATGCTTTTTTCTGTCCGTATACAAATTTCAACGTAATACTTAATTGTAAAGCTTCTTTGAATAGCATTTCTGCTTTTGCAAAATTATTTTTTTTGATCTCTATTAGTCCTAGACTATTCTTAGTATTAGCAATATTTTTTATTAAATTCAATTTAATAAAAGCGTCTAAAGATTGATTGTATAATTTAACTGCTTCCTCTATTTTCCCCTCAGACACATAAAATGCTGCAATCTGAATATTGATCAAGGGAATATTAATACTGTCGTTATACTTCAAACTATTATCTAAAGCAATTTCGTACAGTAAGTGGGCTCTTTTATTAAATCCGTTTTGTTGAAAAATACCAGCTTCCGTGTAATACGCGCTTGAAAGTCCCTTGTGGTAATTTACTTTGATGGAAAGTTCTTTGGACTGTGAAAGCAATGACAATGCTTCAGATAAATTGGTGTTTTTCCTATTGAATGCAACTTTAATTAAAGAGTCGATCAATACAACTGTTTTTGCTGAATCAGGTTCACCAGAATTGATATATTGGGCAAATAACAGGCATGGTTGTCCTATCAGAATGCAAATAATTATTACCCAAAGATTTCTCATCAACATAGAATAGCTAGGCAGCTAAGATAATTAACTTTGGTGAATGATAATCAGAGAGTTGCACTAATTGGAATGAATCATTTAAGTATTTCGCGCGCTATTACTAATTTTTGTATTTCAGAAGTTCCTTCACCGATCGTACAAAGTTTGGCATCTCTGTAAAACTTCTCTACTGGAAAATCTTTTGTATAGCCATATCCCCCAAAAATCTGAATCGCATCTGTGGCAACTTTTACAGCAACTTCGCTACTATAATATTTTGCCATAGCACTTTCTTTACTCAATCCTTCACCTCGAAGTTTTAAATCGCAACACTGCTGAATTAATAATTCTGCAGCCATGATTTCGGTTGCCATATCTGCTAGTTTGAAGCTAATTCCTTGGAAATTAGCAATTGGCTGATCAAACTGGTAGCGCTCCTGTGCATATTTCAAGGAAGCTTCATACGCTCCTTTTGCAATGCCTAAAGCGAGTGCTGCAATAGAAATTCTTCCTCCATCCAATATTTTGAGCGATTGTCTAAAACCATCCCCAATATTTCCTAAACGATTAAAATCTGGAATACGACAATCATTGAAAATCATTTCAGAAGTCTCACTAGCCCTCATGCCTAATTTATTTTCTTTCTTGCCTCCCATAAAACCTATCCTATCTCTCTCTACCACAAAAGCCGTTGCATTCCCACTGGTTCTTGGTGCGCCGGTACGGGCAATCACCACAGCCACATTACTTGAAATTCCATGCGTGATCCAACACTTAGTGCCATTCAATACCCAATCTTCTCCGTCTTTCACAGCAACTGTTTGCAAATTACCTGCATCACTTCCTGTATTAGGTTCGGTTAAACCCCATGCCCCGATCCATTCACCTGTTGCTAGCTTAGTCAGCCATTTATTCTTTTGCGCTTCCGTACCAAAACTTAGGATATGATTAGTACATAAAGAATTATGGGCAGCAAGACTTAACCCGATTGATCCGCAGACTTTTGAGATTTCCTGAATAATGGCATTGTATTCGGCATAGCCTAGTCCCGCCCCTCCATAAGCCTCAGGCACTAAAATCCCCATTAATCCGAGTTTTCCCATTTCATGAAAAAGCGATAGAGGGAAAATCTGCGCTTCATCCCATTCCATTACATGTGGTGTAATTTCTTTATGTGCAAAATCGCGGGCAGTTTGTGCAACATGAAGCGTTAATTCAGTGGTCGAAAAATTCATAGCGTGGGTTTTAAATAGATGAAGGTTGCCCAAACCAAGCAATCGTTATTGGGCAACCTCCTGAAAAATAACTACCGTTAGTTAGTTTTCGTTGCAAATGTAATCCAATATCTAGATTGACCAAATTTTGTAAATAAAAGTTTTCCCTATTCCTTTATAACAATTAATGGAGCCATTAGATTAAAGACAGAATCAGTGATTCCATAAGTTCTTCTAACCTGATCTAAATTCTGAAATCCACCCAACTTATCCCGAAACTTAATCATGCGGGCCGCCAATGGCTTACTCATACCCGGTAAGGATGCTAATTCTTGAGCCGTTGCTTGATTAATTAAAATGGGGGTTGCTGATTTTTTGGGTGGACCAGATCTTGGAATTATTTCCTGTTTTTCTGTTCCCGGAATGCGCAGATAAGGCATTAATCTTTCGGCATCTTGGGGTAACATTCCCCAAATTTTTTTAAGATCACTTGGGTTACGAAACCTGCCTCCCTTTTGTAAATAATGCTGAATCGTTTGTGCCGTTTTATCACTGACCCCAAATTTTTTCCATCCTTCTTCGGATAGTTCATTTGGATCAAATAGAAATAATTTAACTGGTGCCAACGGCTTATTGGCGACTATTTTATTGGAAGGCAATTCGTGGCGAACTTGACTAGTATCGCTCTTTGATTCGGTCCATTCTTTTGCAGGCAAACTTGCCGCATTGTTTTTATCGGGATACCAATCTGGTAACACCCAAAAAAACGCCATCAAACAACACAAAAGCAGGATGGCCACCCTCTCTCGGCTGTTGAAACTGAAATAGTCCTTTATTATTTTATTCATCCCAACTTTTTTAAAAAAGAGGGAGTTACAAACTGATCTCTAAGCCATCATAGGCCAATCGAATATGCGGGGGCAGCTCTTCATTTATTTCGTCGTGTTTGCCTAACTGGTGACTGATATGCGTAAAATACACTTCCGGCACAGCAAGTTCGATACTCAGATCTACTGCTTGCTGCAGGGTAAAATGAGAAATATGGTCTTCCTTTCTAAGAGCGTTCAATACCAAAACTTTGGAACCGCGTATTAAATCCATCTGATCTGCATCAATCCGATTTGCATCGGTGATATAGGTAAAGTCACCAATTCTAAATCCATATACAGGCATTTTATGATGGTACACTAAAATAGGCTGAACGGCTAAATCACCTACCACAAAGGCGCTTTCATCAATTGTGATCAAATTCAATTCTGGAACACCCGGATATTTGGTATCGGCAAACGCATAATAAAAATCTCTTCTCACAGCTTCTTCCGTAAGTGAATTGGCGTAGATATCCATCGGCTTTTGGGTCAGAAAATTAAGTGCCCTGATATCATCTAATCCAGCCATATGGTCCTTATGCGGATGCGTAAATAATACGGCATCTAAATGTGTGGTATTGCTGCGCAACATTTGATACCTGAAATCGGGTGTGGTATCGATAATGATGGAAGTGGTTGCAGACTGAATCAATACACTGCTGCGAAGTCTCTTATCCTTAGAATTGGTTGATGAACATACGTCACAATTACAACCAATCATGGGTATCCCTGTACTGGTACCAGTACCTAAAAATGTTACTTTAAAATTGGTAGTTAGCACTAACCAAAGCTAATCTTAAATGGGGGAAGAATAATCGGCCTAAAATAAATTTATTCAATCACTATTTCCGACTTCTTCACCACTTGCTCGTATAATTTCTGCGATTCATGGGTAAGCTTATCGAAAGCAATATTGAGCTGAGGAATAATTTCCATGAGGATATTGATACGGCCTTCAACTTGCAAAAATTTATTTAATACCACCACTTTACGCTCTTCTAATAAACACCAGCCACTTTGAAAAGTACCTCGCTCGTAGCGAACCACATAAGATGATTCTCCAAGAATGTCTTCTAATTTATTCAAAGTTGCCTGTGTGTACTTCATATTAAACTTCTCTTTTTTTGAGCGTTCTAGGATATATCAAAAATAACGCAGTGCCTGTTCTAAAGGGTTTTCATTTATCCACAAGACGGGGGAAAAAGAATAAATAATCGCTTATTTACTCTCCATTTTGATCACAGGCACGATCATTTCCTCTAAACTCACCCCACCATGTTGAAATGTATTCTTATAATAGTTCACATAGTGATTATAATTGTTGGGATAACAGAGAAATCCATCTTCTTTGGCAAAAATAAAACTGGAATTGATCGTTGGAATAGGCAGGCCCGCTTCTTTGGGATCCTTAAATGCCAATACATCTCTCGCTTCGAAATTCAAATTCCTACCATGCTTATAACGTAGGTTAGCCGTAGTTTGTTTATCTCCAATTACTTTATGAGGTGTTTTTACACGCACGCTTCCATGGTCTGTAGCTAAAACTAATTTCACTCCCTTATCTGCAATTTTTTTAAGGGCCTGGTTAAGCGGACTATGTTCGAACCAACTTCTGGTGATACTTCTATAACTGATCTCATCACTGGCCAATTCTTTCAGCACTTCCATTTCTGTTCTAGCGTGACTTAGCATATCCACAAAATTGTAAACGATCACATTGATATCGTTTTGCAAGAGATTGTGCATATTGTTCACCAGTTGCTGTCCGTCCTGATGATTCACAATCTTATGATAACTGAATTTCAAATGCTCTTTTTTTAAGCGTTTTAACTGCGCTCTGAAAAAGTCTTCTTCATACAAATTCTTTCCGCCTTCTTCTTCATC
>CAIJLK010000183.1 GCA_903821465.1 uncultured Bacteroidota bacterium
TCGGACGGATAAGATATCTAATAGGTTTTACCATAGTTGGATATTGAGTGAATGAAATTACAATCCCTGATAAATCAAACAATAAAAAATAGTAATATTAACATTCTGCTGCACACCCTGCTACACAAATAACAAAACAGAATAATATCACACACTCCCTTAAAAACAAAAAACCCTTGACAATCAAGGGTTCTGAGTTAAATGTGGTCCCGCCAAGAATCGAACTTGGATCTAGAGTTTAGGAAACTCCTATTCTATCCATTGAACTACGGGACCGCGACAAAAAATTTTATCGAGCCGCAAAAATAACAGTTTCTATCCTTTATTGCTCCCCCTTTTTAATTAGTTCATTCGAATGACTTATTTTGAGTCGATAATCGACCATATGAAATACATCCCCTCCTTACTTTGCCTTCTGCTGACTGCCGGCCTTTGTTCGCAAGTAAAAGCACAAAATAATAAACCAAAAGTTACAATCGACCATGTAGCTCTCTTTGTGGTAGATCTGCAAAAAGAACAGTCCTTCTATCGAGATATCATGCAACTAGATAGTCTTGCCGAACCCTTTCATGATAATAAACACGCTTGGTTTACTATCGGAAATGGTATCGCCATGCACATAATTCAAGGCGCCCAGCAACCAAAAGAATATTTCAAAAACAATCACCTCTGCTTTAGCGTAGACATACTTACAGATTTTACTAAACGCCTTTTGAACCAAAAACTGACTTTCGAAGACGTGAACGGTAAACAAAATGCCATCACAACCCGAATCGACGGCGTTCACCAAATCTGGCTCAAAGACCCCGAAGGATATTGGATTGAGGTAAACGATGCGAAACACTAGTTCTGCATTTTCTGAAATCAGATTCCGAAAAACGCTATTTCCCTTTATCTTTGCCCACTCTCAATTAATTAGGGTTATGCAATTTTATAATATCATCATTAAATACCGCTTTTGGTTAAGTATTCTGGCAGTTGTACTTGGACTGACTTTAAACCTTACTGGAACCGGGTTTTGGCCTATTTTTCCAATTTATTTCATCGCTTTGATTGGCTTTGCTAGTCATTTCTTTATCGGACCAATGCGCTTAATTCAAGCGCCCATGGAGGCTGGTAAAATCGAAGAAGTAGAAAAGATCCTTAAAACTATTTGGTTTCCAGGATTGCTTTATAAGCCTGTACGCTCTACTTATTATACCATTCTAGGCAACTTAGCAATGATGAAGCAGGATTTCGATTCTGCTGAAAAACATTTAAAAATGAGCTCTGCATTGGGTTCTCCAATGCCAGAAGCCGAAGGTGCGAATAAATTGCAGTTGGGGATGATGGCAATGCAAAAGGGCGACCTTAAACAAGGTGAAACTTATATCCGCGCGGCTATTCGTCTGGGTATTCCTGATAAAGAAAGCGAAGCAGTTGCTTACCTAAGCATGTGCCAGATCTTTATGAATAAACGTGAGTTCCGGGCTGCCAAGGACTTTTTCAGACGTGCTAAGGCTTGTAAACCAACCACCAAACAAGTGTTGGATCAGGTAAAAGAAATTGAAAAATACATCTCCCGTGTTCCGGGTTAGTGAGAAATACAGTATTTGTAAAAGTCCCGAGCAATTAGCTTGGGACTTTTTTTTGCCTTATGAATGATATAATGTGACTAATCTCATTGTATATTATAAAAACTAATGTTTATTTTGTAGTTGAAAGCTGTAACCAGACTAATCGCTTAACACTTGGGCTTTCATAAAAGTGTTTAATGCATTTTAAAAGAATAAATAAACCCCAATGAAAAAGAACATCGGTAACCTCGACAGAATCGTTAGGATTATCCTTGCGGTAGTGTTTGCTGCACTTTATTTTATGCAGGTAATTACAGGAACTATTGGATTAGTATTGCTAATAGCAGGTGGTGTTTTATTAGCAACAGCCTTGGTTGATTTTTGTCCGATTTATAAAATTTTTGGTTTTAATACCATCCCTCCGGAAGAAGAAGATTGATACTAAAAAGCCTCTGAGCATTCAGAGGCTTTTTAATCCCCAGCTTTCAAGTTGGGGTTATCGTATTCCCTTTCAAGTTTCTCTTCACTCTTCACTCTTCCTCTTCCTCTTCACTTTTCACTTTTATCTTATTGTAGTGCCTGATAAACCTGCACTTTAAATTTCTCATTAATATCACCGTGACTCGATGGTAGCATTTGCAAAACAAATTGTGCAACAATTTTTTCTTTCGGATCAATCCAATAACTCGAGCTAAACATTCCACCCCAACTAAAAGTATCCATCGAATAATAACTTTTGCCATAACTACTTGGTGTAACCAATTCAAAACCTAATCCGAATTTAGTATCAGCACCTAATCCAGATCTTGAAAGATTTCCGATTTGATTAGTTGTCATTAATCGAATACTCGCTTTGCTCAAAATATGTTTTCCATTATAGTCACCGCCATTCAATAACATCTGCATAAAAATGGCATAGTCATATGCTGTTGAAGCTAAACCACCACCACCAGAATAAAATGTTCCGCCCTTAGTATTTGGATAATCGCGATAAAAATCTCCATTCACTTGTATTATCTCAGGCATTTTAATTGCATGCTTTAAACTATCTTCTGTATACAATTTTGCAAGACGCGATTGCTTCTCTTGAGGGATATAAAAATAAGTATCCTTCATGCCCAAGGGCTCGAATATGTTTTTCTTTAGATACTCGTTGAAACTCAATCCAGTTAATACTTCTACAAGATAACCTAACACATCATCGTTCAATCCGTAGGTCCATTTTTCACCCGGACTATGCATTAAAGGAAGCTTTGCTAAACGCAAAATATTGGTTGATAATTTCATGCCTGCTGGCAAACCAATTCCTCCATACACACCCGCTTTAGAATAGATCGCATTCATTTGGGGAGCCCCAATTTGCGCGTAACCAATCCCAGAAGTATGTGTTAGTAAATCACGAATAGTAATTTCTTTCTTTGCAGGAAGGGTGGTGTAAGAACTATCCTTCGGATTAAATTTATCTAGCACTACTGGCATTCTAAAAGCTGGAATGTATTTCCATATTTGATCATCAAGCAAAATTTTTCCTTCTTCCACCAATTGCATAATTGCTACACTAGTAATTGCTTTTGTTTGTGATGCGATCCGAAAGATGGCATCTTTTTTCATGGGTTGTTTATTTTCCTTATCATCAAAACCTATCCCTTTATAATAAACAATTTGTCCATTCTTTGCAACAAGCGCAATCGCTCCATTGATCCATCCACTATCAATATATTGTTGCACAACTTTATCGATATGTGATAGACGCTCGGCCGAAAAATTATTTTTTTCTGGCGACCCAATTGTAAGCACTGTTCCTTTTACTGATTGTGCATGTATTTGCGTTTTACAAAAACAAACGAGAAGAAAAAGGAGTGGGATGATTTTTTTCATTGCAGCAGATTTGGATACTCAATTTAATTTTTTTTGAGTTTAAATCAATTTAAATAATGCTGCTATGATTTTATTTTACTTGTGAACTTAGTAGTTGATCTATCTGCTGGGGAAAATGAGCGTATTCTAATTCATGAATTTTTGCAGCCAAAGATTCGGGTGTATCAACAGCATCTATTTTACAAGTTGCCTGAAAAATGGTAGCCCCCTCATCGTAATGTTCATTTACAAAATGAATGGTGATACCACTCTCTTTTTCGCCAGCAGCGATTACGGCTTCATGTACTTTTGAGCCATACATTCCCTTCCCTCCATATTTGGGTAATAGGGCTGGATGAATATTAATGATCTTGTTCGGGTATCCAGCAATCAGGGCGGCAGGTACTTTCCATAAAAATCCAGCTAAAACTATAAAATCAATTTCTGCCAACTTTAACTCAGGTAAATAGGCATCGCCTTTTGCAAAACGATCTTTCTCAATCATTAGGGTGGGTATGCTATTATTATTAGCAATTTGTAAGACCCCAGCTCCGGGTTTATTGCACACAATTAAGGCCACTTTTAGGTCAGCACGGTTTTTGAAGAAATCGATGATATTTGCCGCATTTGACCCCGCTCCGGAGGCAAAAATGGCAATTTTGGTCGTTTTTGAGCTATTTTCAGCTAATTCCACTTTCATGATTCCTAATTTTTGAAGGATCTTTTTTTCATATTTCCAGAAGAAGGCCCATTGCCCTAAAATTGCCCCAAATGCCAATAGAATTACTTGGTAGCCAAAAACTAATATAGAAATTCTTAATAATATCTTCCAAAGCCAAAAGCCATCTGCTGTGAGTCCAACCCATTCAGTTACATATCGGGTAATGATTGCAGTAGTGGTACCTGTGAGTCCGAATGCCATAAAAATCACCCAGAATTGAGTACCCGAGATTCCCCATTTTCTTTGCATTCTTTGAAACATCCGCCAAAATTGGGATAAAATCTTGAGTATTAATTAACTGTTCAACAAAAACCTTAGAATATTAAAATAATAATATAAATTCATAAAAATCTATATACGTAATGTTACTCAATTCGCTGAAAGTCAAGTTAGACAAGGATAAATTATTTTTCTTAAAGGTGTAGCTTTTGTCATGTCAGTATCATATTTTTGCAGCCGTTCACGGATATTTTTCCACACCAGAACCCCGTTTCTGAATATGATATCGTATAGAAATATAGCCAAAACACTCTTACTAAGCACCTTACTATTATTGGGGTCTTCTTTTGCGATGAATTTATCAGCACAAGATGGTAAAACCTTATTTAGTACAAATTGTGCCGCTTGTCATGCCGTGCATAAACGCTCAACTGGTCCTGCATTAGCTGGGGTTGAAGATCGTTGGCCTGATAAAACCAAGTTGCGTTCTTGGATTAAAAACAACCAAGCTTTCCTGAAAACAGGAGATGTTTACGCCAACAATCTGTACAATGAGTACAACAAGACTGCTATGAACCTGTTTCCGGGGTTGTCTGACAAAGACATCGACGCGATTCTGGCTTATATCAAAACTGTTCCTGCTCCTGGTGCCGATAAACCTGCTGGTTCTGCAGTTCCTGTGCCTGAAGGTGATAACACTTTGTTATTTGGTGTACTAACCCTAGTATTAGCTGTTGTTACCTTGATCTTATTAAGAGTAAACACCAACCTGAGAAAATTATCTATAGAACGAACAGGCGAAGCATCTGAAGAAGATATTCCTTTCTGGAAGCACAAATCATACATCGCTTTAATGGCTATTGTATTCTTTATTGTTGGTGGTTACTTAACTACCAAGGGTGCTATGGGATTGGGTCGTTCTCAGAACTACCAGCCAGTACAACCTATCTTCTACTCTCATAAAGTTCATGCCGGCACCAATCAGATCAACTGTTTGTATTGCCATGGTGGTGCACAAGAAGGCAAACATTCTAATATTCCTAGCGTGAATATTTGTATGAACTGCCACATGAGTATCAATGAATACAAGGGCGAAAAAATCTACACAGAAGAAGGTGTTGAAGTTGATGGAACCAAAGAGATCCAGAAGCTTTACAAATACGCTGGATACACTGTTGGCAAGCCATTCGACGCAACTAAGGCTAATCCTATCGAGTGGACTCGTATCCACAATCTTCCCGACCACGTTTACTTTAACCACTCACAACACGTGAAAGCTGGTAAGGTACAGTGTCAGACCTGTCATGGTGAAATTAATAAGATGGATGAAGTGAAACAATTTGCTGACTTGAGTATGGGATGGTGCATTAACTGTCATCGTACTACACAAGTTCAGTTCAAAGACAATGGTTTCTACAGCATCTATGAGAAATTCCATCAGGATCTGAAATCTGGAAAGATCGACAGTACCAAAGGAATTACTGTTGAAAAAATCGGCGGAACTGAGTGTCAAAAATGTCACTATTAATCTAGGATAAATACAAACTGTAAAACGTTTGTTTCGATCATAAATACATAAGAAAGCAGGGGTTGTTAAAAACAACTTACTGCTATCAACCAAATATATTATGGAGCAAAAAAAGATCTGGCAAAGTTTTGGTGAGCTGAATCAGTCTGAAGCTTTTAACAAAGATGTAAAAGACGAATTCAAAGAAGAATTACCGTTTGTTGCAGAAGATGGCAAAAGTTTTTTAGAAGCCAAAGCACCACGTAGAGACTTTCTGAAATACTTAGGCTTTAGTACTGCCGCAGCCGCTGCTGCAGCAAGTTGCGAAATGCCGATTAAGAAGTCAATCCCTTTTGCAAACAGACCAGAAGAAATTGTACCTGGTGTTTCTAAATACTATGCTACTACCTATGTACAAGATGGTGATGTAGTTGCAGTATTAGCAAAAGTGCGTGATGGTCGCCCCATTAAATTAGAAGGTAACGACTTTAGCCCAGTAACAGGTGGCGGTACATCTGCTCGTGTTCAAGCTTCTGTCTTAGACTTATACGATACTGCACGTTTGCGTTTCCCTACCATCGATGGTAAGGAAGTAACTTATGAAGCTGCAGATATGTCGATCGCTGATGCAGTGAAAGGAGCAACAGGTACTGTTATCTTAACAAGTACAATTACTTCTCCAACTACTAAAGAAGTGATCGCACAATTCCTTGCTAAATTCCCAGGTAGCCGACACATAACTTATGATGCGGTTTCTTTTTCTGGAATGTTGCAAGCCAACGAATTAACCTTCGGCAAAAAAGCCATTCCATCTTATATGTTCCAGAACGCTAAAGCTATTGTTAGCTTAGGCGCAGATTTCTTAGGAACTTGGTTGAGCCCTGTTGAATTTGCTAAGCAATACGCGACCGGCAAAAAAATCAACGAGAAGAATCCAGCAATGAGCAAGCATATTCACTTTGAAAGTGTTGCGAGTTTAACTGGTTCTAATGCTGATGAAAAATTCTTACATCGTCCATCAGAAACAGCTGCAATTGCTGCTGCTTTATTAAGCGCAGTAAAAGGATCTGAAGTTTCTATCGCTGATAAAAAATTAAAAGAAGGCATCGAAAAAGCTGCTAAAGCTTTAAATGCAAACAAAGGCGCAGCCTTGGTTGTGAGTGGAAGCAATGATGTAAATGTTCAGGTAATTGTAAACGCTATCAACGATGCAATCGGTGCCTATGGTGTTACGATTGATTGGGCTAGCACATTAAATTATCGCGCTGGTATCGATGCTGATTTTGTGAAATTAGTAGAAGATATGAATGCTGGAACTGTGGGTGCTTTATTGATCTACGGTGCTAACCCATCTTACTCTTGGTTTGCTGCTGATAAATTTAACGCGGGACTTAAAAAAGTAAAAACCACTATTTCATTTAATACCAAATTGGATGAAACAAGTGTATTGTGTAAATATGTTTTACCTGATCACCACTTCTTAGAAAGCTGGGGTGATGCAGAAGGTAAATCAGGATATATTTCTTTGATCCAACCTACTATCAATCCACTATTCAAAACACGTCAGTGGCAGGATGGTTTATTGAAATGCTGTGGTACTACTGCTGATTATTTAGCTTTTGTAAAAAACTATTGGTCATCAAAAGTAGGCGGCGAAACTGGTTGGGATAAGGCTTTACAAGCTGGTGTGATCAATCCTTCATTAGCACTTTCAGCTGTTAAAGGATCATTTAATAGCAGTGCAGTTGCAGCAGCAATTTCTGCAGCCGTGTCTGGTAAAAAAGGCGGTGCTGTTGAATTAGTGTTGTATGAAAAAGTAGCTATCGGTGCTGGTCAAGGTGCTTCTAACCCTTGGTTACAAGAATTGCCAGATCCAATCACTCGGGCAACATGGGATAACTACGTGGTAGTTTCTCCTGCGATGGCCATAAAATTAGTGGACATTAATCTGATCGATCCAAAGAAAAGCGGTCAGGCAGATGCATACGAAGTAAATCCTCCTAAGCCTTGCGTAAAAGTTACTGTTAACGGAAAGAGCCTTGAATTACCTGTATTGATTATTCCTGGAACGCAAGAAAATACTATCGGTATTGCGCTTGGATATGGCCGCTCTGAAAATATTGGTAAAGCTGCAGCAGGTGTTGGTAAGAATGCTTTCATCTTTGCTAGTCTAACTGGAACCAATGTTTCTTTTGAAAATAATAATGTTACTGTAACTGCAACTGGCGAAAAATATCCAGTAGCACTTACTCAAACACATAGTCGCTACGATACCGCTCAAGGTAATCGTACCGAAGTGATGAAAGAACTCTCTTTAACTGAATACCTGGCCAACCCTAAAGTAGTTCTTGAAGAACGCGAAGAAGAATTAAAACCTTACGGTGGCATCGAAAAGTTCGAAGGTCAGGGTACCATCTATCCTATTTACGATAGACCAGGGATCAAGTGGGGCATGAGTGTTGACTTGAATAGCTGTAACGGTTGTGGTGCTTGTGTTGTAGCATGTAATGCTGAGAACAACGTATCTGTTGTTGGTAAGCCAGAAGTTTTACGCGGACATGAAATGCATTGGTTACGTATCGACCGTTATTTCAGCGGTGATATAGAAAATCCAAAAGTGGTGTTCCAACCATTGATGTGTCAGCATTGCGATAACGCTCCTTGTGAGAACGTTTGTCCGGTTGCTGCAACTAACCATAGCAGTGAAGGTTTAAACCAAATGACTTATAACCGTTGTATCGGTACCAAGTATTGTGGAAACAACTGTCCATATAAGGTTCGTCGTTTTAACTGGTTCCGTTATAATGATAATGATGCATTTGATTATCATTTCAACAATGACTTGGGAAAAATGGTAATAAATCCTGACGTTACGGTTCGTACCCGCGGGGTTATGGAAAAATGTAGTTTTTGCGTTCAGCGTATTCAAGCTGGTAAATTATCA
>CAIJLK010000184.1 GCA_903821465.1 uncultured Bacteroidota bacterium
CGAACGCTCATCACACCTTGATTAGCGGCTTCCATAGAAGCAGTTTTATCAAACATTTTCTCCGTTAAGGTTGGATTACCAGATTTAAAAATTGCCATAGAATTTAATTTTTTACAATTACAAATATACTAAAACTTATTTCGATGCCCTAGTGAGAGTCCTTTATGAAAACTTAAAATTTACGATCGGTAATTATTTTTTAATCCCCGGATAATGATCCACTGTTTCTAAAACGTAGTTCGGATTTTGTTTGATGATCTGAATAAATTTTACCAGCGATGCACTATCGGCAGAACGTTGAAACATCCGATCGTGCGTTAAGATCACTACATTCCTTCGGATATGTTCATTATGTCTTGAGAAGGCACTATCCACTTCGGCTGCTAATTTTTCTGGACTTTGAACGGGGCGTGCATTCGTGTGACTAAAATTCCATTCCACATCCCATCCAATTACATTGAATCCTGCACTATCCAATCGATTCGCTACGGCTCTAACTAAGTGACTGGTCTTAACATGATTTTGCAAAACCCATCCGCCATTACCCGGAAGGCGGATAATTTTTTTAGGCACCGCCAAGCTGTCCTGCGCACGCATAAAATTATTGAAAGCCATATCTGGGTGTTGATAGAAATATATATAGTGTTCCATCGTATGATCGAAACTATGGTTGGCTAGCAGGAATTGCGGGTAGCTGTCTCGGATCATGCCAACGAGTTGTTTCCCATCGCGCTTACGTTGTTGGTGTAAAGCCACCATAAAAAACGTGGCTTTTACCCCTTCAGCCTTACATATATTATAACAGGTAAGGGTGCCGGGTTGGGGACCATCATCGAAAGTGAGGTAAACGTATAATTTATTGCTATCAGCTACAAATGGCTGTTCAGGCGCTTTTGGTCCGCTGCCAGTTTTTGCCAGATAAGCCTCTTTGGCAGAGTCGGCAGCCAGTGAATCTTTATCCGAAACACCCGCTTTACTTGCTGTATTATTACAAGAAATAAAACCGATGATCCCTAATAGACCAATTCCCATCCATCTAAAACCCTTCTGAAAGCGGTTCATATTACTAAAATTATTTAGCTAAGATATAGCAAGGATCATACCCATTTTTGCACAAATTGTTAGGAAACAGATAAATGCACGAGAAAATGCGAAAAATCAGCTTTTAAACATCGTTTTGGGCGTATCTTAGCTTGCTTTTTTGCAAATAAGCAACCATTTGCTGTACGAAAAGTCCTTAAATAATCATGTATTGCTAGCCAAGGCAGCAGTTTAGAATTGTACCTAATGACCAGAAAAGAAGAAGTACTACACGACGTAGTAATCAAGTTTGCCGGAGATAGCGGCGACGGAATGCAGTTAACCGGACAACAGTTTACCAACAACACAGCGATGCTAGGAATTGACCTAGCCACTTTCCCAGATTTCCCTGCGGAGATCCGTGCTCCTATCGGAACATTGGCGGGAGTGAGTGGATTTCAGTTGCACTTTTCGAGCGACAGAATTTACACCCCTGGTGATGACTGTGATGTATTAGTAGCGATGAATGCTGCGGCATTGAAAGCCAATTTAAAGAGCATTAAGAAAGGTGGAAAGATTATTGCGAATATTGATGGATTTGACTCAAGAAACTTAAGGCTGGCTAACTATACCGATGGTGTTAATCCATTAGAAGATGGCAGTTTAGACGGATTTGAATTAACCAAAGTAGACGTAACTAAATTAACGCGTGAGTCGCTGAAAGACTTTACTGACTTGGGTGTTAAGGAGCGTGACCGTGCAAAAAACATGTTTGTACTCGGGTTGATCTACTGGATGTACAATCGTAATCTGGATACTACCAAAGAATTCTTGAAAGAGAAATTTGGTAAGAAGCCAGTGATTTACGAGAGTAATATTAAAGTTTTACAAGCTGGATATAATTATGGTGATACCACTGAGAGTTTCACTACTCGTTATAAAGTAGAGAAGTCAAAGATGGAGCCAGGATTGTACCGCAGCATTATGGGTAATCAGGCATTAAGTTATGGATTAGTAGCAGCGAGCGAAAAAAGCGGATTGCCATTATTCTTAGGCTCTTATCCTATCACTCCTGCAACTGATATCTTACACGAATTAGCTAAGTTCAAAAGCTTTGGTGTACGCACATTTCAGGCAGAAGATGAGATCGCAGCAATTTCTTCAGCCATTGGCGCAAGCTATGGTGGAGCATTAGCGATTACAACTACTTCGGGTCCGGGTATGGCATTGAAAGCAGAAGCAATGGGCTTAGCGATGATGTTAGAGATTCCTTTGGTGATCGTAAACATTCAGCGTGGTGGACCATCAACAGGTTTACCAACCAAAACCGAGCAGAGCGATTTGATGCAGGCTTATTATGGTAGAAATGGCGAATGCCCTATGCCCGTGATTGCATCGGCTACGCCAAGCGATTGCTTTGAAGTGGCTTTTGAAGCGGTACGCATTGCAGTACAACACATGACGCCCGTAATTTTATTGAGCGATGGATACA
>CAIJLK010000185.1 GCA_903821465.1 uncultured Bacteroidota bacterium
ACCCTTTCAACTTTTCCCATCCAGATATCAGAGATATTAGGTTTATGCTTGATTTTTTTACTCAAGAATAAAGCACTCATCATTGGAATATAAGTAAGCGATAAAACAAACGCACCTAATAATGCAAAGGCAACAGTTTGAGCCATCGGCTTGAACATCTTTCCTTCAATTCCTTCGAGTGTAAAAATGGGGAGGTAAACGACTAGGATAATAAACTGACCAAACACGGCACTATTCATCATTTTACTAGCCGACTGGTTCACTTCCACATCCATCTCTTGCTGATTTAGCTTGGTAATGTTTACGAAGTGTTTACTATGCCCTAGCCGGTGCATCACTGCTTCTACAATGATCACCGCGCCATCTACAATTAATCCAAAATCGAGTGCCCCCAAACTCATTAGGTTACCGCTCACTCCAAAGAAATTCATCATAATTACAGCAAAGAGCATGGCAAGCGGAATAACGGATGCCACCAATAAGCCAGCTCTGAAATTTCCTAGAAATAACACCAATACAAAAACCACGATCAGTGCTCCCTCTAACAAATTTTGTTCAACGGTTCCAATAGCGTTGTTAACCATTTTTGTTCTGTCAAGAAAAGGTTCAATCACAATTCCTTCAGGAACGGTTTTTTGAATTTGTGCAATTCTTTCTTTCACGTTTTTGATCACATCGCTACTATTCGCACCTTTCAACATCATTACAACTGCACCTGCAACTTCACCCTGATCGTTATAGCACATGGCGCCAAAGCGTGTTGCATTGCCAATTTTAATAGTAGCTACATCTCTGATGAATAAAGGGTTTCCACTACTTGTATTTTTAATGGCGATATTATTAATATCATCAACACTACCCAATAATCCTTCGGTACGGATGTAAAGAACAGTAGCTCCTTTTTCGATATAGGCACCTCCTGTATTTTGGTTATTTGATTCAAGCGCTTTAAAAATATCAGCGATAGTGATATTGTAGGAAAGTAATTTACTGGGATCAACTTCAATCGAATATTGTTTCAGTTTTCCGCCAAAACTGCTTACTTCTGCAACACCTTTTACGCCCAACAACTGACGGCGAACGATCCAATCCTGAATAGTTCTTAGATCCGTTTCATTGTATTTGGTTTCGTATCCCGCTTTGGGTCGCACTACATATTGATAAATTTCTCCTAGTCCAGTACTAACCGGACCAAGTTCGGGAGTTCCGATACCCTGTGGAATAATGGCCTGTACTTTTTGTAATCTTTCGGCCACTTGCTGCCGGGCCCAATACACATCGGTGGCATCGTCGAAAACGATGGTAACTAGGGAAAGTCCGAATCTTGAAAAGCTACGGATCTCTTTTAATCCAGAAATATTGTTATTCGCTTGCTCAATCGGAAATGTGATGAGCCTTTCAATATCTGTTGCTCCAAATGATGGAGCGATGGTGATTACCTGAACCTGATTATTGGTAATATCAGGAACAGCATCAATTGGTAATTTGGTAAATTGGTAGCTACCATACCCGATCA
>CAIJLK010000186.1 GCA_903821465.1 uncultured Bacteroidota bacterium
ACCAATAACAATATCAGTAAGTGTTTCGGAACTAGTTAGGTGTGCTTCAACGTGATCGTGGTGTAAATGTGTGTCCATACATTAAAGATAAGAAGAAGAAGAAAGATAAAAGATAAAAGATAAAAGTGAAAAGATAAGAAGAAGTGAAGAGTGAAGAGTGAAGAGTGGAAGAAACTGTAGAGATTCTGAATTGTAGGTTATGTAATTGTTAACTGGGTTATCAAATTGTAACCGGAAGGTTAACAAATTAATATATTCGGTGAATGAACAGATTACATATAATGTAGAATGAGTATAGACTTCATATTTGCAGCTTATAAAATAAAAACTGTGTATGAGTGTATTATTTAAAAGGCATAAAAAGTCCCTAACTCTTTTTATCCTTTGTGCTATTTTAGGCATAACAACTAGTTATGCGCAAACTATTAAAGGAACTGTTCAGGATGCTCGTTCAGGTGAGCCCTTAGTAGGTGCTATTATTAAAATTAGTGGTACTGAAAGCAAAACCGTGGTAAAATTGGATGGAAGTTTTTCTTTCAAAAATATTAAGCCAGGAACTTATCAGTTAACTGTTGAATATGTTGGTTTCCAGAAAGAAACTATTGAGAAATTTACCCTTTCAAATAATGGAGTAAAAGAGTTGAATATCGGTTTACGCGAAACTTCTTCTAAACTAAGTGATGTAACAGTTGTTGGCGCCTCTAATAAAGAGTCTGATAACTATGCAAGAAGAATAGAAAGAAATGCTGAGCCAGTAATGAATGTAATGTCTGCAAAGACCATTCAGTTATTACCTGATATTACAGTAGCAAACGCTTTACAAAGAGTAAGTGGTGTAACTATCGAGAAAAGTGGATCTGGAGAAGCTCGTTACCCAATTATTCGCGGTATGGAAAAAAGATATATCAGTACCTCTGTGAATGGAATTAAGATCCCTAGTCCAGATAACCGTAGTCGCTATATTCCGCTAGATTTATTTCCTTCTGAATTATTAGAGCGTTTAGAAGTAAGTAAGAGTTTAACACCTAGCATGGAAGGCGATGCAATTGGCGGATCAATTAATTTGGTTATGAAAGATGCTCCTGCAAATTTTTTATTGCAAGCAAATGTTTCTACGGGATATAATAATTCTTTTAGTTCTGGTGGCTATGATAAATTTAGTCCTGGATCAATCGCAAAACAATCGCCTTCTGAAATAAATGGAAGTACTTATACTGCAGTACCCACAGATTTTTCAAATCAGCATTTGAATTATTCAAATGTTACGAAGCCAATGAACACTACTGCAGGTCTTACTATTGGTAATCGTTTTGGGAAGGACAAAAAATTCGGGTTTATTGTTTCTGGTTCATACCAGAATCTATATCGTGGAACATCATCTAATTTCTTTTTACCAAGTTCACAACCGGGCTTAAATAATATTCCTTTATTCTCTGATTTGCAATTGAGAGATTATTCAGTTCAAAGTAAAAGAGTTGGTTTGAATGGTAAATTTGATTATCAAATCAACAAACATAACAAGATTGCTCTTGTAAATACCTTTGTACGTTTAGACGATTATCAAACAAGGCTCATTTGGGATACAGTTGCTTTAAACTCTTTAATCGATAATTCTTTTAGAAGCCAGTGGCAATATCAATCTATCTACAATAGTACATTATTAGGAGTACATGAATTAAGCGCTGATTTGAAATTAGATTGGTCCCTAGCTTATTCTAAAGCTAACAACCATATTGCAGACCAAGCTACTTTCACACATGAATATCCAGTTGTGGCTACCTCTTTAACTTTCGATAAATTATTATCTAGTTCACATTTATGGCAGCACAATAGTGATCAGGATTACTCTGGTAATTTTAACATCACAGAGAAGACTGAATTCTTAGGTAAGGCTTTAGAATTAAAAACTGGTGGATTATTCAGATCTAAACAAAGAGATAATTTCTATAATAATTATGGATTATCTCCTGTTTTAAATGCTCCATATACTACTGTTAATGCGGCAACTTTTATTTTCAAAACAGCTGCTGATGGAATCCCTTCAATCACTGGTAATAATTATACTTTTAACGAAAATATTGGTGCAGGTTATATTCAAGGTAAATGGGCACTTACCAATAATTTAGAAGCATTAGGAGGTGTGAGAGCTGAATTTACCCACCAACGTTATAATACACAGTTAACTCCAGATGTATATGCGAGGTCTGGAACGATTGATTATACAGATTTCTTACCAAGTTTGCAATTCAAATATGCAATTGCTCACAACCAAAATTTACGCTTTTCTTATTATAAAGCATTGGCAAGACCAGGATTCGCAGAAATGATCCCAGATGGTGTTGATGGTGAGTTTTTTAAAGAAGTAGGTGATCCGGCAAATCTTGTTCATACAGTAGCGGACAATTTAGATATGCGTTATGAATTATATTCTAAATCGGCAGACCAAATATTATTAGGTGTTTTCTACAAGAATATTAAAGATCCAATCGAGATTGCAGCAGTAAAACCTAATGGAATTAACAATCTTTATTTACAACCAGTAAATAAAGGAACTGCTACTAACTATGGTTTTGAAGCAGTGGTTACAAAATATTTTGGAGCTTTTGGAATTTCTGCTAATTACACTTATACAAAATCAAGTATTACAGATAGTTTAATCTATTCTTATAGAAATCCTGCAGGTTCAATTGTTTCCACTAAAGTTGAAGAAACTAGACCATTACAGGGTCAGTCAAATCATATCGGAAACCTTTCATTGATCTATAAAAATCCAAAAATCGGATTTGATGTACAAGTTGCTGGAGTATATACCGGGGAAAGAATTTCTTTCTTAAGTCCTTATGCTGGTTTAAACTATTGGCAATCTCCAACAACAACTTTAGATATATCGTTCGAAAAGAGAATTGTTAAAGGGTTCACAGTATATGGTAAGATCAATAATATCACCAATGCTCCTTTTGAATTAAGCCTTCACCAATCTTATAATGATTATTTAGCTGCAAGTGGTTCAAGAGTTTTAGCTCTTCAAACTGATGCAAATAATAGAATCATTATTCAGAAGGATTATTATAGAACAACCTTTTTACTTGGATTAAGATTTAAACTTTAATTATTACAAACTTATTATATGAAACAAATTCTAAAATTAACTTGGCTTTTTGCTTTTGCAGGACTCCTTTTATCTTCTTGCAGAAAAGATCCAGATACCAAAAATTTATGGCAAGCTGTTATTCCACCTGCTGCTCCTATTAGCGACGCAGTTTGTTTATCTGGCGCTATTAATGGCACTATGCTAGCTGGTAAAACGTATAATGTTTGTGGTGATATCTTTGTCAATCAAACAGATTCTTTAATTGTTCAACCGGGGGTTACTATAAACTTTACTGGAGGTGCAACTCCAGTAGGATTGGGTGTTAAAGGAAAGTTGATCTGCTTAGGAACTAAAGAACATCCCATCTTATTTACATATCCTGGTGTCACAAAAACTGATGCCTATGGATCGAATCCTGATAAAGATCCAGCATTGTTTGGAAAATGGACAGGTATCATTGGTGCCACAACTTGCCCTTTGATGGTTATCAAATGGACTCGTGTTGAATTTGGTGGAGCAGCTATAAGTTCTGGTATGAAGAGTTTTACTGGTAGTTCAAGTCCTTACCCTTTATATTTTGCTAACCCGTATGGTACATTTGTTTTAGAAGATTCTTGGGTATATGGAAGTGTTGATGATCCTTGGAGAATTAATGGCGGTAAGATCCATGTAATGCGTAATACTTTTGAAAAATGTGGTTACACTGGTGGTGAAGCAATGAATGCTAAAGCAGGTACTATTGGTGATTTTGCATATAATCTTTGTATTGGTATGGCAACTAACGGACCAAAATTATCAAACATCAATGTGTTACCTGGTGTACCTGGTTCAAACGTGCGCATGTACAACAATACTATTATCAATTCTGGATTTAGAAGAGCTGCAGCAGGTAGAGGTGGTTCTATCAATTTTGAACAAGGCGCTGCTGGGATGGCTTATAATAATCTTATTGTGAATTGTAAATTTGGATTAAGAATTGTTCAAAACCCAATTGCAGATACTGCTAATATTAGATATGGCTATAACTGGTATTATGCCGATTCTATTAATGTAGCAAGTCAGTTCATACCTTCACTTTCTGTAAGCACGGCAATCAGTCAACCAAATGAAACCGATATTCCTAAGCCATCAACTTATTTACCAGCGGGATGGAAAGTGGGTGATGTATATGTCGCACCAGCTTCAGTACTTGGAATTAATAATCCTCAATTCATCAATGGTCCTGTGCCAATGCCAGCAGGATTAAAATTGGCTGATATATCAGTTGTGGGTACATATAATTTTGCATTGAAACCAACTTCTCCTTGTATCAATGCTGGTTTCACCGGATTCACAGCTAGAGCAGATGTTCCTCTTGATGCTCGTTATGGAGCTACAGAAATTACGCCTCCAGGAAAAGATATTGGATGTTATCAATCTAATGGAAGAGGTAATCAACACTAATAAAAATTTTAAAGCCTGTATTACAAAATACAGGCTTTTTTAATAAAGCATTTTATGAAATCAGTTCTTACAATTTTAATTTTATTCGTAACAGCACAGTTAGCAATTGCACAAACTGTATTTGTTAATAAGCCTTATGTACAAATCGGAAATAACGCTTCATCTGCAACCTTGAAAATTTTATGGCATGCCCCAAATGCAGATGCAAAATGGGAATTAGAACATCGCGCTAATGCAAGTGCTTCTTGGAAAAAAGCAGATACGATCAGTTATACTGTTTTGGCTCAAGTTAATGTTACCCCCAATAGAGTTTATCATGCCAGCTTGAGTGGATTGATTGCTGGTACAAATTTTCAATACCGCATTTTAAAAGATGGACAGGAAGTATTTAGTGCTGAAGCAAAAGCAAGCAAGTCGCCCGACCAGCCCTACCGTTTTGTGGTAATGGGAGATATTGGAGCACTGACGGGAGATCAAAAAAAATTAGCAGAACGTGCATACTTAGAGAAGCCCGATTTTGTTGCAGTGCCAGGGGATATTGTGTATGAGAATGGATTAGTATCAGAATACAATAAAAAATTCTGGCCTGTATACAATGCAGATAAAGCAGATTCAAATGGTGCACCAATTATGCGTTCTATCCCCTTTATTGCAGCAGTGGGAAATCATGATGCAGACATGCGCGATCTAGATAGGATGCCCGATGCGCTTGCTTATTATATGTATTTCGATCAACCTTTAAACGGACCAATCGCTACTGAAGGTTCTGCCTGGGTTCCTGTTTTAAAAGGTTCTGAAAAAAACAAAAAAGCATTCTACGAGGCAGCTGGAGAAAGCTATCCACGAATGACTAATTTTTCTTACGATTATGGTAATGCGCATTGGACGGTAATTGATGCAGATACTTATGTGGACTGGACAGATTCTACCTTAAAAAATTGGGTGATCAAAGATTTAGCTGCATCGAAAAATGCAACCTGGCATTTTGTGTTATTTCATCATCCGGGATTTAGTTCATCATTTGATCATTTTGAGCAAGAACATATGCGTTTGCTTGCTCCTATTTTTGAAAAAGGAAAAGTTGATGTGGTATTCAATGGCCACGTACATAATTATCA
>CAIJLK010000187.1 GCA_903821465.1 uncultured Bacteroidota bacterium
TACTAACTGGACTTATACCAATACTTTAAACTATTCTAACTCTATCGGCAAACACACATTTGTGATTTTGGCAGGTAAAGAAGATGTGTCTTATTCAGGTAGGTATATGGGTGCTGGTAGAAGTAATTACTTCTCAGAGAATCCAAACTTTTGGACTTTGAATAGTGGTTCTCCTACAGGTCAATCAAATTCAGGTGGAGCTTATAAATCTTCAATTAGTTCTTGGATTGCACGTGTGGAATATTCTTATGATGGAAAATATATCATCAATGCGAACATTCGTCGTGATGGTTCTTCATTATTCACTCCAGAACAACGTTGGGGTAATTTCCCAGGTGTGTCTTTGGCTTGGAGACTGTCTCAAGAGAAATTCATGCAGAAAGTTTCTTTCATTAATGATTTAAAAATTCGTGGAAGCTATGGTGTGATGGGTTCTACTTCTTTAGTACAATCTACCAACGCATATAATTTGTATGCTTCTGATGCGGGCAGATCTTTCTATGCAATTACCGGTAGTTCTACTGTTCCATCTGCGGGTTTCTATAGAAGCAATATCGGTAACCCCAACACTACTTGGGAGCAAGATATTGTTTCAAACATAGGCTTCGATGTAACTATGTTGAACAACAAATTTGATATGACTTTTGATATTTACAAGAAGAAAATTTCTGGAATGTTGTATAAGGCTTCAGGAACTCCTTATTCTGTTCTATTCACTGGTGATGCTTCATTACCTGCAGTTAATATCGGTGACATGCAAAACACTGGTATTGATTTGAACTTAACATACCATGCGAAATTTAACAAAGATTCTAAATTAGACATCACTGGTACTTTAACAACTTACAAAAATAAGTTAATCAGTATCCCAGGTGTACAATTCTTTGATGGTCCAACTATCCGTAATATTACGCCAACAAGAAATGAAGTAGGTCATCCTATGAGTTCATTCTTTGGATATAAAGTGATCGGTATTTTCAAAGATGCTGCTGAAGTTGCTGCTTCTCCAAAACAAACTGATGCTCAGCCTGGTGTATTCAAATATGCTGACACAAATGGAGATGGAATTATCGATGCAAATGATAGAACTTATCTTGGAGATCCAAACCCTAAATTCACTTATGGTTTGAACTTAGCTTATACTTATAAGAGCTTTGATGCATCTGCATTCTTCTTTGGATCTGCTGGAAATGATATCTTCGATAATACCAAAACATTTACAGATTTCCCTGACTTCTTTAAAGGTGGAATTAGAAGAGAAGTTGCTGTAAATTCTTGGACTACATCAAACACTGGAAGCTCTATTCCTAAAATGATGACTTCAGGTTCTTTCAGTACTGATGCGGTTTCAAATAGCTATTATATTAGTAAAGGTTCTTACCTACGTTTAAAGCAAATTCAGATCGGTTATACAATGCCTGCTGGAATGCTTACTAAATATGGTATCGATCGTTTAAGAGTATATGTGCAAGCCGCCAATTTATTCACAATTACAGGTTACAAGGGATTGGATCCTGAGTTACAGCCACAACAATCAAATGGCAATATTTCTTCTCCAGTTAATGGATTTGGAATAGATAATGGTAACTATCCACATGCCGCTTCTTTTTTAATTGGTGTTAACTTGTCATTCTAAACAAAAAATTAATAGTTGTATATGAAAAAATTAAATATTCAATCTAAATTAATCTTAGGCCTTTTTATCATAACGGCTTTAGCTGCTTGTGGAAAAAGTTTCCTTGATAAACCGCCGATGGGTACCCTAGGGCCACAAATCGTTGCAACAGAAACTGGCGTGCAAACTTTGTTGATTGGTGCATATTCATTATTAGATGGTGAAGGTGCTGCTGGTGATGGTATCCCATCTGCTGCTTCTAACTGGGTATGGGGAGGAATTACTAGTGATGATGCTTACAAAGGATCTGATCCTACGGATTTTTCTGACCTAGCTCCACTTGAGAAATATGGTTCTGCTATAACATCAAATATGAGTGCCTTAGATAATAAGTGGGTGGTATGTTATTCAGGAATTCAAAGAAGTAATGACGTAATCAACACTTTGAAAATTGCTACTGGTATTTCTGATGCAAAGAAAACTTTGATCTTAGCTCAGGCTCGTTTCTTAAGAGCTCATTACCATATGGAATTGAAGAAAGTTTTTGGAAATATTCCTTATGTTGATGAAACCATTTCTCCAACAAACACTGTTGTTGATAATAAGACAGATATCTGGCCTAAAATCAACGAAGATTTGACCTTTGCCGCTGCTAACTTACCTGAAAGCTGGTCTGAAGTTGGTCGTGTAAACAAATGGGCTGCAAAATCTTTACAAGCTAAAGCTTTGATGTTCCAAAAGAGCTTTCCTGCTGCATATACTATCTTGAAAGATATTATTGCAAATGGTAAAACATCTGCTGGTACCAAATATGCTTTGAACACTAACTTCTACTCTAATTTCAATCCTGCTCAGAAAAATAGTGCTGAATCTGTATTCGCTGCACAAACTTCTGTACAAGATGGTTCTTCAGTAGCTTGGGGTGGAGATCCAAACGGTAACTTCGGCGACCTTTTGAACTTCCCTTACACTGGTGGCCCTGGAGCTTGTTGCGGTTTCTATAACCCTTCTCAAGACTTAGCAGATGCTTACAAAACTGATGCAAATGGTTTACCATTGTTAGACAGCTATCAAACTGGTAACCACGTTAGCTCTCAGTATGGTGCTAAATATGCTGGCAACTTAGATCCACGTATCGACTGGACAATGGGTCGCCCCGGTATTCCTTATCTTGATTGGGGTGTACATCCAGGTTTAGATTGGATCAGAAATCCGGTGAACGATGGTACCTTAAGCCCGTTGAAAAACGTGTATGCAGCATCTCAGAAAGGTGGCTTTACAGATGTTGGATCTGCTTATTGGGGACCAACTGAATTGGTTGCAAACAATATCAACTTGATCCGTTATTCTAATGTTATTTTGTGGGCTGCTGAGTGTGCTGCTGATGCTAATGATTTAGCTGGTGCGGTTGCTTATGTAAACCAAGTTCGTGCTAGAATGCAAAATACAGCTGGCTGGGTATATAAGGGTAGTGATTATGATGCAGCAAATGCAAAATACACAACCACAACTACTCCAGCAGATACTTACAAAATTGGTTTGTATACTTCTTTTGCTGATAAAGCAACTGCAGTTAAAGCAATCCAAATGGAACCAAGATTAGAATTAGCTATGGAAGGACACCGTTTCTTCGATATAGTTAGATGGGGTATTGCTGCAGCTACCATGAATGCTTATATCGCTCGTGAAACAGAGGTAATCAATGGATCTGCTCGCAGACCATTAAAAGCTGGTGGTGTATTCAAACCTGGTACACATGAAATCATGCCGCTTCCTCAAACTGAAATCGACAAAATGAATTCTGATGGTACAGTTCGTTTAACTCAAAATCCTGGTTATTAATAGTTAACATTTATTCTTTAGTTTTGAAGGAGATAGGGTTCCCCCTGTCTCCTTTTTTTATTGCTTGTATATCAAACATTTTATGAAAAACTTTCTGCACTTATTCATGGTGTTTTTCTTGTTTGCCACTTTAGTTTCTTGCAAGAACAACGATCATTTGTTCCAACAAATTGATGCAAAAGAATCTGGGATTCATTTTGCAAATCGAATTATTGAAAACGATTCTGTTAATCCGATCGACCTTACTAATATCTATAATGGGGGCGGTGTTGGAGTGGGAGATTTTAATAATGATGGATTGATGGATCTGTATTTTACAGGTAATCAAGTTGCCAATCAACTCTACATCAATAAAGGCAATTTAAAATTTGAAGACATTACAAAACAGGCTGCAGTTGAAGGTGAAGGAAAATGGAGTAGAGGAGTATCAGTGATTGATATCAACAATGATGGATTACAAGATATTTATATTAGCTGCACTATTTTAAATGACAGTACAAAACGCGAAAATATTTTGTATATCAATCAGGGAATAGATAAGCAAGGAATTCCGCACTTTAAAAACATGGCAAAAGAATATGGTTTGAATGATCATTCTTTTACAACCATGGCTGCTTTTTTTGATTATGATAACGACGGTGATCTTGATGTATATCTTACGGTTAATGAAATTGTTAAAGGAGATAACCCTTCTATCTATCGGAAAAAAGTGACTGATGGTTCATATCCTAGTACGGGCAAATTATACAGAAACGATTTTAATGCTAAATTAAATCATCCAGTTTTTACAGATGTTACTAAACAGGCTGGCGTTACAATTGAAGGTTTTGGACATGGAGTAAATATAGCCGACATTAATAAAGATGGTTGGAAAGACATTTTTGTAACTAACGATTTTAATGGGAACGATCTTTTATATATCAATAATCATGATGGTACTTTCACTGATAAAGCTGCGACCTATTTTAAACACACATCTGCGAATGGAATGGGGCAAGATATTATTGATATCAATAACGATGGTTTAGCGGATATTATTGAATTAGATATGGCACCAGAAGACAACTATCGTAAAAAAATGATGCTCAATGCTATTAGTTATCAGAACTATCAAAACAGTGACTACTATGGGTACCAATATCAATATGTTAGAAATAGCTTTCAATTAAATCAGGGGCCAAGAGTAAAAAGTAATGATAGTATTGGCGACCCTATATTCAGTGATATCGGATTCTTTGCTGGCATATCAGAAACAGATTGGAGCTGGTGCCCTGTGGTAGCGGATTTTGATAACGATGGCTATCGCGACATCTTCGTAACCAACGGATTCCCGAAGGATATTACTGATAGAGATTTTATTACTTTTAGACGAGAAGCTAATATGATTGCTCCTAAAGAATATACCTTATCTCAGGTTCCACAAGTTAAAATTCATAATTATGCTTTCAGGAATAATGGTGACCTCACATTTACCAATTCTACAACAAGCTGGGGATTAACCGTGCCTTCTTTTTCAAATGGAGCTGTCTATGCCGATCTAGATAATGATGGCGACTTGGATCTGATTGTAAATAATATAAACGATAGTGCTTTTGTTTATAAGAATACAACAATGGATAAAAAGGATAATACTTCTCATTACCTGAAACTTAAGCTTGTGGGTGATCAGAAAAACCCCGATGGCTTGGGTGCATTCATTGAATTATATTATGCAGGCAAGCAACAGGTATTGGAACAATCACCTTATCGTGGATACCTATCTACCGTTGATAATCGTCCAAATTTTGGCTTAGGAACTGCTTCAAAAGTTGATTCCTTGATTATTAAATGGCCAGGTAATAAAAAACAAGTACTCAAAAATATTACCGCTAATCAACTACTAACGGTGAATATTAAAAATGCTGATCAAACTTATGATTGGTCCACCCCAAATAAAATCACTAATAACTTATTTACCGAGGTGACAGACCAATTGAAAATCACTTATGTAAATAAAGCAAGAGATAATATCGATTTTAATATTCAAAAATTATTGCCGCATAAGTTCACTGAATTCGGACCAGCATTGGCCGCAGGCGATATTAATGGAGATGGTTTAGATGATATTATTGCAGGTGGTTCTCTCGCTAATAGTGCGCAATTATTATTGCAGCAAAAAAATGGAACCTTTACACAAACTGATTTAATAAAGAATGCAACTCGTCAGACTAAAAATTGGCAAGATGAAGGTGTTGCTTTGTTTGATGTGGATGGGGACGGAGATTTAGATTTATATACTGCAAGTGGTGGATATGAAATGAACGCTAATACCAATTCATATCAAGATAAAATTTATATCAATGATGGGAAAGGAAATTTCAAAAATGATTCACTAGCACTTCCTATTAATTATACTAGTAAATCTTGTGTAAGAGTCATTGATTATGATCATGATGGCAATTTGGATTTATTTATTGCTGGTAGA
>CAIJLK010000188.1 GCA_903821465.1 uncultured Bacteroidota bacterium
ATAGTCAATGTAAAAGAGAGGAAACAAAATGAGCCTAAAACCGACAACTAAAGGCAGTACAGGTGGTACACCTCATAAAAGAGAACAGTCAAAAAGCCAGCAAACATCTACTGCTGTGCGCCCTCCATTACCTAGAGATGGATCTATGAATGGAATCAACACCACCTTAACTGGAAAAATGCCAGCAGGATATGTTTCCGTATGGAATTTTGATGGTAATAAAAACACCAAAAACTCCGCTACAACTAAGCCTGGCAACGCTGGTGGCAAGGACATTTTTTAAATGGCTAATACCAACTCTTTTCAACCAATGGGGAAAACGGTAAAAGTAGTTGCTACTGGTGCTGCCAATACAGAATCCTCTGTTTTTACAATTACTTCTAATGGAATTTCAAATCAATATTATTTGTCTAACGATAATGTCAATAATTTTGTGTATGTTTGGATTAATGCAACCAATTCATTTAATGTCGCTTTGCCCGAAACCCAAACTTTAGGAACTCAAGTAATTGCTATTCCGCCTTATGGGTATAAAGTATTTACTGGACCACAAGTGTCTAATACATCAAATGTATATGCTAAAGTAATTGGGGATGCTGTTAATTCTGCTTGCTATGTAACTCCAGGAGAAGGAATATGAACTATTTTGACCAAATTGAACCATTTTTGAACGCTATTGGCGCTGGTATTGGTAGTCAATCCCATACTGTTGCTTGTCAATTTGCTGCATTTTTAAGCGGTGGATCAAATCAACAATCAGAACCATTATCAGAAACGCCAGAAGAAATTACACCTGAAGTAACTTTAGAGCCAACGCCTGAACCAATTGTTGAAATTATTACAGAACCAACACCTGAAATCGTGCCTGAAATAGTTACCCCAGAGCAAAATGTAACTGAATAATGGACAGAAGGGCTGTAGCTACCATTGTTGCTAGTGCTTCAGTGCTAGTGGGTGTTGCAGTCCATGAAGGCTATAGCGGTACGGCTTATAAAGATGTGGCGGGTGTATCAACCATTGGATTTGGACAGGCTGATGGCACTAAAATGGGTGATAAGACAGATCCAGTAAGAGCTTTAGTCAAACTAGAATCCACCCTTGATACTAGCGCTAAAGGAATGGCTGCTTGTATCCAAGTACCCGTATCTCAAGGTGAGTATGATGCGTATTTGGATTTTACCTACAATGTAGGCGTATCAGCGTTTTGTCATTCCACATTAAATAAAAAGCTCAATGCCAAAGACTACGATGGCGCTTGTAAAGAACTGTTGAAATGGACAACGGCTGGCGGTAAAGTAATGCCAGGGCTAGTTAACCGTAGGAGAGAGGAATATGACCAATGTTCGGGACAATCCAATTCAAATTGATAGCGATTGCAATTGCAGTTCTGTTGACATTTTTTGCTGGATGGATTGTAAACGGGTGGCGCTACGAAAAACAGATAGCTATTACCAAAATAGCAGAACAAAAAGTCATTCAAGAAAAACAACAAGAAAATCAAGCTCAGACCGACCTAATCAGGAAAGCTAAAGATGACCAAATTGCTTATATTAACAACCAGCTTGCTGATGCTCTTGTCAGCTTGCGCTCAAGATCCAGTCGTAGTCAATACAGCGCCGTCAATGGACAAGACGGCACTGGGAGATCCCTTTCTTCCGAGGATGCAACTTTTCTTATCAGGGAAGCTACCAGAGCAGACCAAATAAGGACTGCGTTAGATGCTTGCTATAAACAATATGATGAGGTGAAATAATGCCTGATAATGCTTCAGTATCGGTAAGCGCAGCTCCTGCCGAGTTTGCTAATGCTCCAGCAATACCTATGCCAGACAATAATGCTGTTGTTGGTCAAATGATTTTTGAAAAAGCAAAATCGGAATACCCTTATCTTGCCGATAAAGACATAGCTTTTGATTACGCTCCAGGTAAAGGCAGGGGATTTTTAGAGTTTTACAGTCCTGAAGAAACTGGTTCGCCAGAATACCCAAGACCACAAAACATTCCAATGGGCAAAGTTGGGGTTCAAGTTTTTGATCCAAAAACTAGACCTATTGATATTTTGGCTGATTATGTAAGCCATTACGGTGTTGAAAAAGATCCGTTTTTAGCGCAAAGATACCAACAATTTGCTAGTTCTTTCACGCCAGAGCAACAAAAGGTATTACAAGATCAATACGCTTATTATCAACAACATCCAGAATTTAAAGAATCAAGACCATTTGAACAATGGAAAGAAGCTAGTGGTATGCCAGGATACTTTAGGGGATACACATTTAATCAATGGGATGATGCTAAAAGCGCATACACTCCACAACAATTACAACTTCTTGACCAAGTAAAACAATATTTAAAGATCAAATAATGGATAGTCATTACAAATCACTGCTTAAAGCTGTAACTTGGCGCATTACAGGTAGCCTTGATACCTTTGTTTTATCTTGGATAGTGACAGGTCAAGTAAACCTAGCGTTTAGCATAGCTTTTATAGAGCTATTTTCTAAGATAGCCCTATATTGGTTACATGAACGCATCTGGTTAAAGATCAAGGTGCTGGAATAAGTTGTCCTTCAAACAAGTAACTTCCCATGTGTCCTAATTGCGCCCAAGGCGCTGCATACACTTTACCGCCAGCTAATCTCCAGATACGGCAAAAGTGATAATCCTCAGATAACAAGCGATTAGTGCCAGGTTCAATGGAAGTAGCAAAATATTCATGGATTTGCTCTGCGTTATTCAATTGACCTGAAAGATCTCCTACATCATTGTTATAGCAAGGCACTTTTTTCTTGAGCTTCTCAAACACTTTGCGCTTAATCAGCATGAATCCAGTGCCACCATTAAATATCTCTACTGGTTTATCTACGGGTACGGTAACTTCACCTGCGTAATCCACTAAATTGACTACAAAGCTACCTGTATAGCTCTTTAACTGTTCATTAGGCACACCCGCATCCATTGCTTGTTTAGTACTATTCCAGTTAATCTCTTTCTTAGGATAGATACCGCAAATAATGTCTTTATCAGCTTGAATCATTCTTACAATGTCCTCTGGTCTGAATTTGATGTCGGCATCAATAAACATCAGATGAGTAGAGTTGGACTTTAAGAAGGTATGCGCTAAAGCGTTTCTAGCCCTAGTAATTAGGCTCTCATTAAACATAAAGCTAAACTGAGTTTGAACTCCAGCCTGGCTTAGTACGCTAATGGACTGCAATATCGACTGAGTGTAAAAGCCAGCACACATACCGCCA
>CAIJLK010000189.1 GCA_903821465.1 uncultured Bacteroidota bacterium
ATTGATGCCTATCAATAAAATTGAGAATAGATATATGCGTAGTTCGAAAATAGGCTTCTCCCAATTTTGCGCATCCGCTGGATTGCTTTCCCCAAAATTCATCAACTACAATAAACCAGAGGATCTTGAATTGATTAAAGCGACTTTGACTTTTCCAATTGTTAACAAGAGAGATTTTAGTTCGGCGGGTACTGATATGTTTGTGAGTGGAACTTTAGCTGAATTCGAAAAAGATTTGCATTTAATTCCACTTGATCAAAATGTACTCGTTCAAGAATATATTATAGGTACAGAGATTCATGAAGAGGCTTTATTCTTTGATGGTATTTTGGTGACTTATACAAACGGGTTGATATTGCAAACCTTTTCTACACAGTTTTCATTTACTACCCGAAGAAAATATTTTAAGGACGAAAATCTAACCCCCATTTTGAAAGAGATTGGAAAGAAATTGGGATTAAATAGTTTTTGCAATATTGCTTTTATTCATAAAAAAGAAACCAACCAATACTATTTATTTGAAGTGGATCCAAGACCTACTTCTTGGCTGGCGCTTTCAAGGTTTGTAACACCCAATAACTTTTTTGTTGGGGTAGAAAGAATTGTGAGTGGTAAGTACAAAGAGGGTTATACAGAAACAGCCTATTACAAAAATGAAATGGAAGCAGCCCTATTTTTTAAAGATATGCGTAGAATTCTCTGGCATAAAGACATTAAAGGATTGATGCGTTGGATATTTAATATAAAAGGATATTGGCGCTTTCTGCCTTTTTATGATTGGAAACTTACCAGAAGAATTTTCGTTTCTATTTGGAAAGAAATATTTAGACCCAAAATCAAACGAATAATGGGAATTGCTAAATAAACCAATTTTTCCTTATCTCTTCGTACAGCAATTTTTTATTAGTTTAGTACTATCATAAAATTGCCATTATTAGAAATGAGAAAAATAACCTCTTATATTATTTGCTGGTTATTATTTTTTTCAAATACCTCATTTTCTCAGACCCATATTTTTGCGCAACTTACTGGCGCACCTGTGAATACCAGTGGATGGAATTTTCAAGGATTGGCAAGGGTGAGCAATATTTTGTATAATGATAAGAGTGAGGTCTTAATTTGCGATAATCTGCTTAATCAGAGCGGTGCTGTTTTTTATAAAGAAGCCATTAATCTAGCTGTTTGTAATAAATGGAAGGCCGAATTTGATATGCGCATTTATGACGGGACTAGTGCCGACGGATTGGCTTTTTGTTTCTTGGATGTTCCACCTGTTGGTTTTGTGTTAGGAGGTGGAATGGGTGTGCCTGCGGGTTCGAATGGACTAAAAGTTTGTTTCGATACTTATAATAATTGTTTAACAGATCCCAGGCAGCTATCACCCAAAGTTGAAATCCGTTGGGGGCCGGGTTATGATGAATGCAATGCAACGCAGCCAACTGCCAATAGTATTTTTGAAGTCAGGTCCTCTAATTATAGTCATGTGATGATCGAATATGATAATGGTAATATTAAAGTATCGATCAATGGAAATCTTATCCTCAGTGGATTTCAAGAGTTTAAATTTTCTGGCTATCTAGGTTTCACTGCTTCTACAGGAGGATCGAGGGATAATCATTCAATTAGAAATGTTGTGATCTATGCCGATATGCCCCCTTCCAATGCAGGAAGCAGTTCGGCGGCAATGGCTGTTTGTCCGAATACACAGATTCAACTCGGTGTTTCATCCAATCCTAATTATGTGTATACATGGACGCCTGCAAATGGCTTAACTAATGCCAATATTTCTAATCCTGTTTTGCAATTAAGTAATAATACAGGTGATATTTCGAATAACACTTATTTCGTAAAAACTGGTTTTCTAGTCAATCCTGGTTGCACATCTACAGATAGCATCAAGATTCAAATTTATCCTACCCCTATTATCAAGTATAGTACACCACCTATTTGTTTAGATGATGCCATCGCTATTTTTTCTGATAGTAGTTCGATACTTGATGCAGGAAGCTTGCCATTACAATATTTATGGCATTTTGGAGATGGCTATAATAGTAGTGCTACGAATCCGGATTCCTCTATACTTCAAAATCCAACACATAAATATGCGAAGGCCGCAGTGTATCCGGTTTCTTTAAAAGTTACTACTGCAAAGGGATGTGTTGATAGTTTAGCACAATCATTTACTGTTAATGGATCTAATCCGATTCCCGATTTTGTTGTTGCTAGGGATTATGCGCTATGCAGTAATCAAACCGTTTTCATCAAAGATCAATCCACGGTTGATTTTGGTGCAATCACCAAAGTAGCTATTTATTGGGATGCAATTAATTTACCAGCTGATTCAATTTTTGATAACCAATCTGTTGCGGGAAAAACATTTCTACATAATTATCAAAGATTCATGACTCCCGCATCGATTCCATACACTATTCGTTACCGAGTTTATTCAGGTATAAGCTGTGTAAAGGAGTTGACAAAAACAGTAAATATTTTAGCTGCACCACAAATTTATTTCCCCGCTTTAAATCCTATCTGTGTAAATAACGATCCTATTCAATTTAATCAGGCTGGAGTTATTGGTTTTACAATTGGAACACCTACTTATTTTGGTAGAGGTATTGTTGATGTCACCGGTTTATTTAATCCAACCCTTGCAGGCCCTGGCATTGATACAATTGGATATCTTTTTGTAACTAACAATACCTGCGCTGATACTGCTTATCAGCCGATCACAGTTTGGCCATCCCCTACTGTAAATGCAGGTGCTGATTTTGTTGTTTTAGAAGGGGGAACCAAAATAATGAATGCGAGTGCTGCCGGCAATCAATTAACCTATCAATGGTTACCCTCTATTTATTTAGATGATGCTAGTTTATTGTTAGCGGCCTGTACGCCAAAATCAGATACACAGTATGTATTGAAAGTGACAGACATCAATGGCTGTAA
>CAIJLK010000190.1 GCA_903821465.1 uncultured Bacteroidota bacterium
AATATAAGCCACTCTTGAATCATTTCTTAGAGTAGTAACTGCTGCATCTGATAATTTTCCTGAGAACCCTTTAATGGCAGTTTTGAAACGGCGTTCCGTTCTAAAGCCATGTTTCGTTTCAAACTCATTAGCAGCATTATCCACATCACTTTTAGAAGTAGTTTCTTTAAGAACCACAATATAAGATCCAGTAATATATTGGGGCGCATTTGCTGATCCCATTAATGGAGCTGTGGATTGTTGATTATTAACAACAGAACCCGGGGCAGATTCGGTTAGTTTTGAATTTTGTTTTGTACAACTAATTATGAATGAAGAAATTACAATAGATATAAGGAGTAAACGATTAAAAATTGATTTCATAATATTATTTAAAATTAAAATCGAAAATAAATGTTTTAGATATAGTAAAGCGACAAGCATTCTTCAATAAATAATACGCTACCATCAATATAAGAATGATTTGATTGATCAAATATTAATATAAATAATATATCACAAAAAGGATAGCTAATCATCTTCAAAAGCAAGCTATCTGGAAAATCCACGATCTTACTACCCCATATTCCATTTGTGCTTAACCCCCTTATTAAAAATTGCAGTATTATCTTTTTATGATTGGCACAACTATTTGAAATTGAATACTTCTTGGGGGTTAAATGGGCTTGGTGAAGAGGGGTCATTGAAAAGTGGAGAAGCTAGGTCACGGAGTGCCGGAGAACGGGGATCAATTCGTAGTGATTTCCCACCCTTAGTGTCACCTAACACAAATAAAAAACCCTCTATTATATTGATTATCAATCTAATAGAGGGTTTTAAGTGCTGTAGGGGGAGGGATCGAACCTCCACGAAGAAGTTAGCTATAGTACAAAGTTCAGTGGTCGACCCTGGTCGCTCAAGTATTGCTACCCTTGCGGCTCTATGCTACGTTTATCCTTTGATCTTCACCCCCGAGACAAGAGGGCATGTCTGCCAAAAATTTCATCACCCCACAGTATAAAGAGCTTTTTTCTCTTATTGAGACAACAAATATAGGACCGTTCCTCTTATTTTTACAAATATTTCAACAATAAATTATAAAGTATAGATAATGTTCAATATATTGCTGTTATTATTAGAAAATATTTAAATCCACTCCTCAAAATGACAGCTAAATTGAATTTAGACAAATTGGATCTGCAAATAATTCAGGAAATGATGGAAGATGCTGAGATTTCTTACGCCGATCTGGGTAAGAAGCTTTTCGTATCTGGTGGTACCATACACGTCCGTATCAAGAAGCTCGAAGAATCCGGAATAGTTAAAGGTAAAAAACTATCGATAGATCTCAAAATTTTAGGATATGATGTGATCGCCTTTATTGGAATATTTTTAGAAAAAAGCTCTTTATACGATAGTGTAGCTAAAGAATTAAAGAAGATCCCACAAATTGTTCGATTAAACTATACCACAGGTAACTATAGTATGTTTGCAGAAATTGTTTGTAAGGATATCAAACAATTGCGTTACGTATTGCACGATGAGTTACAAAAAATTAAAGGAATTGAGCGTACAGAAACCTTTATATCTCTTGATGAAAGCTTAATACGCAATGTGGTAGTTGCTCCTTAAAAATTAGTTTACTCTTGAATTTTTTTAAATATGCAAGTCAATTCTTTTAATCTTCAGCAAACCTTTAGGCTCCTTCAAAGCAAATGGAAACAGATGCTTTTATTTGTAATGGCCTCTTTATTAGTTGCAGCAATAACCCTGTTTTTAGTACCTAAACAATATCATTCATCGTCTTTATTGGTATCAGCGAATCCTAGTCTGGCAGACAAATCACATATGCTCAACCAAAATATTCAAGGCCTTTATTCCATATTTGGTTCAGGCGATGATTTAGAAAGAATCTATGGAATTGCATCGATGGATACGGTATTTAAACAATTGGTTGATGAATTTGATTTGGTAACCTACTATAAATTAAAAAGTGAAGATCCCAATCGTTTACGCAGAAAGGCTGTGCTCGATTTGAGAGATGATCTAAGCATTCAAAAAACGGAGCTTTCTCAATTGAAGATCACAGTATTTACAAAAGACGCCGAACTCTCAGCAAAAATTGTAAATCGAATAGTAGATATAACACGCACGAAAGAAGAGAGTATTTGGAAATCGGGAAATGAAAAAATGCTGTTGAACTTTAATAAATCTATTGACTCATTAGGAAAAGTATATCAGGCAATTGCCAATAAAATAAAGTCAGATAATGAGAATTTATCTCAACTTGAATTGACTAAAATCAATAGTTTATTGGAACAAATTCATACACAAGAAAAAGCCGCAGGAGAAATTAAATTAGCGATCGATAATAATGCTCCTGCATTTTATGTGTTGGAAACTGCCGTTCCTGCTGCTAAATCTGAAAAACCGAACATCCCGGAAGTATTGATACTAACGGCTTTGATCAGTTGGTTATTTTGTGCTATGGCTTTGTTGATTTACAATAGAGAAGATAGCCTCTAATGGTTTTTCGAAAAACCATATATCAATTCTACACTGCTGCGATCCTTTTTTTTGCATGCATTGTAGTATCTATTTTTCTTCACTCAAACCTAGTATTGGTAATACCTTTTATATGGTTACTATTTCCATTTGTATTTGATTTCTGTGTGAATAGAACAGAAGACCTTTTTTGGTTACTTATAGTTGCCTTACCTCTCTCAAGCGAATTAAATATTACCCCATCACTCGGACTCGATTTTCCTGATGAAATTTGCATGATGCTTTTAACTGGACTATTTTTTTTAAAAGTTTTGTATCAGCCTTCATGGTTTCCAAAGAGTTTAAATAAAGAACCCATTTTCTTATTGTTATTGCTGATCGTTGGATGGACATTTGTGACAGTCTGCTTTGCAAACAATCCGATACTTTCTTTGAAATTCTTCCTGGCCAGAATTTGGTATATCGTGCCATTTGTATTGTTGCCACAATTTCTTTTGCAGTCGCAAACGCAGATCAGAAAATTTACCTTACTACTTTTAATACCCATGTTATTTGTGGTGCTGCAAGTATTGATAAGACACTCATTCTATGGATTTAGTTTTGTTGATGTAAAAAAAGTAATGAACCCTTTCTTTCGCAATCACGTGAACTATTCTTCGATGCTGGTTTGTTTATTGGTTCCGGCTATTGCTATGCATTATTTAACTGCCAAAGAAAATAAATATCGAAAATGGATCAGCATTGCAATTGCGATTGGCCTCATTGGTTTGATCTTTTCATATTCTAGAGGAGCCTGGCTGGCACTGGTTATTGGATTGCTCTTCGCATTTATAATGAAATGGGGTTGGGTCAAGAAAATTACTATAGCAGCAATTGTATTATTGATCGCTGCAAGTTCCTGGCTCTATGTTGATTACAATTATATGCGATTTGCGCCCGATCATGATCATACTATTTTTCATACCCACTTCTCAGAACATATTGCAGCAACTGTTACCTTAAAAGATGTATCGAATGCCGAAAGGTTTTATCGATGGGTTGCCGGTTACCGAATGTTTGTAGAAAGACCGATGACCGGATTTGGTCCCAATAACTTCTACTCATCTTATCGTTCCTATACCTTAAACGTTTTTGAAACCTGGGTAAGCGATAATCCAGAACACTCGACTATCCATAATTATTTCTTACTCACACTTGCCGAACAAGGAATTCCTGGTTTAGTATTGTTGCTGCTACTCTGGCTAGCTATGTTGTTTCGCTTGCAGTACTTGTACCATCGCTTGCAGAATAATTTTTATCGTGCCGTTGCCATGAGCGTGGCAGTGGTTTTGGCCATGCTGGCTTCTATCAATTTCATGAGCGATATGATCGAAACAGATAAAATTGGCAGTTTATTTTGGCTATCCCTTGGTTTTGTATTTATATTAAATAGAAAATTGCT
>CAIJLK010000191.1 GCA_903821465.1 uncultured Bacteroidota bacterium
ACTGATCCGCTATCAGTATTAAACTGGGATGGTAATACTTTAATGCCTAAAGAAAATTGTGCTCTAACTCCATTAATAGTTAGTCGAACACAAACAGGAACTTTTCCTAATTCATCTTTACGTTGTTTACGTAACCATAATAAAATGGAGAGATCTTGATTTACTTTCATGCTAGTGGATTTTTTGGTAACCGAAAATTGGGTTTTGCCTAGCTGAATCTGTAATCGCGAATTTGATGAAAGTCTTTACAGCAAAAGGTTTCCTAGCTATTCGGTTACCATAAAGAAAATACATAGTTTGGTAACCTAAAAGGATACCTTTTAGATTGATAATATATGATATGGAATTGTACTCGGTAGGGGATTTAAACCACGATTTACATCTAGAATAATGCAAAAAGCCACTCGAAAGAGTGGCTTTTGCGGACCGGACGGGACTCGAACCCGCGACCTCCGCCGTGACAGGGCGGCATTCTAACCAACTGAACTACCGATCCGTTTCCTCAAAATTACCCCAGGGGGGTCTTTTTTCGGATGGCAAAGATAAGGGGAAAGGCATCTTAAAAACAAATCTTTTCAAAAAAAAATGCAAACCTTATTTTTACTGTCTGAAACATGAATTATGCCTCAATACCCGAATAGACAATTCTTAGATTTCGAAAAGCCCATCAAAGATTTGTATGAACAAATTGATGATACAAAGAAGTTAGCTGAAAAGAATCCTAAGATCGATTATAGTTCTACAATAGTTCAATTAGAAGCATCTATCATTGAAAAGAGAAAGGAGATTACGGCTTCCCTAACGCCTTGGCAAAGGGTACAGTTGAGCCGTCACCCTGATCGTCCGTATACAGTTAAGTATATCAATAATATGACCACTAATTTCCTTGAGCTGCATGGTGATAGGAATGTGAAAGACGATAAAGCCATGGTAGGTGGCTTTGCTGATTTGGATGGAGAAACTGTGATGATCATCGGACAGCAAAAAGGGATCAATACCAAAACGCGTCAGATGCGCAATTTTGGTATGGCAAATCCTGAAGGTTATCGTAAGGCTTTGCGTTTAATGCGCTTGGCTGAAAAATTCAATAAACCTGTGGTTTGTTTAATTGATACACCAGGTGCTTATCCTGGTTTGGAAGCAGAGGAGCGTGGACAAGGAGAAGCTATTGCGCGAAATATCTATGAAATGATTCGCTTAAAAGTGCCTATCGTAATTGTAATTATTGGCGAAGGAGCCAGTGGTGGCGCTTTGGGAATAGGAGTGGGAGATAAAACTTTGATGATGGAGAATACTTGGTACACAGTTATCTCTCCCGAAAGTTGTAGCTCTATCTTATGGCGCAGCTGGGATAAAAAAGAAGTTGCTGCTGAGCAATTAAAATTGACTGCCAATGATATGAAAGGATTTGGTTTAGTGGATGAAATTGTAAATGAACCAGATGGAGGTGCTCATTGGGATTATACTGGGGCTGCAGATATATTAAAAACTTGTATCATTAGGGCTATAGCAGATTTGAAAACAAAAACACCAGATGAACGTATCAACGAAAGGATTGCCAAATATGGCAAGATGGGCTTCTGGGAAGAATTCGAAGAAGTTGAAGAAGAAAATCATACAAATCCTTAATTTCGTTTTGCACCTATAAAAGGTGTTTGATCATAAACCAAACTAACATGTCGTCTTTACGTAAAACACTTCGCGGTACTGGTGTTGCCATAGTTACTCCTTTCAAATCTAATTTCGAGATCGATTACCCTGCATTGGATAAAGTAATTGATTCTCTAATTCTTGGGGGAGTTGAATATATTGTTACACTAGGAACTACTGGTGAAACTCCTGTACTAGATAAACAGGAAAAGATTGATATCGTAAACCACACATTCGAAAAAGTGGCGGATCGCGTACCAATTGTTGTTGGGATTGGTGGAAATAATACACATGAATTGATTAAAGATTTGCATCAGATTCCATTAGATAAAGCGGTAGCAGTATTAAGTGCATCTCCTTACTATAATAAGCCTTCTCAAGAGGGTATTTACTATCACTATAAAGCTTTAGCAGAAGTATCACCCAAGCCAATCATACTTTACAATGTGCCTGGTAGAACTGGAAAGAATATGGCTGCTGATACTATTTTAAGATTGGCAAATGATATTCCAAACATTGTAGGGATCAAAGAAGCGGGGGGAGATATGGCACAGTGTATGATTTTATTGCGTGATAGACCAAGTGATTTCTTAATAGTTAGCGGTGATGATGCGCTTGCATTACCACAATTAGCTTGCGGAATGGATGGGGTGATTAGCGTTGCTGGAAATGCTTATCCAAAGGAATTTTCTGAGATGGTTCGTAACTGTTTAAAAGGCGATTTCGCAACTGCAAAACAAATCAATGATCAATTAATTCAAGCATACGAATTGATGTTTGCAGAAAATAATCCTGCAGGTGTAAAAGCCTTCATGACTGAGAGGGGATTAATCGAAAACTTTTTACGTTTACCCCTAGTGCCACTCAGCAAAGGATTGCACCAATCTGTAAAATCGTTTTTAAGTAAATAGTTTTGCGTAGGGGATGGGTATGTTTATTTTTTATCGATAAATATACCCAGTCGCTTTGCAAAAGCAGTAGGTGATTCTTCCATCGGAACATGACCTACTCCCTTCATTATTTCAAGTTCACTTCCCGTGATCGCCTTATTAAATTTATAAGCATTCTCAACAGGAATTAATTGGTCCTGATCGCCCCAGATAATCAGGGTAGGTGTTTTGATCTGCATGATTTTTTCCGTTTCATCTACTAATAAATTAGACTTAAAACGGTTAATCAAAGCTTCCCGATTTCCCTGACGAATCAATAGATCGAAATATCGGTTCTCCTGCCAATCTTTTACTTTTGAAGGATCGCCATATGCCTGATGCAAACTCTTTATGACCAAGGCTTTTGGGGTAATATATTTTACAATATTATTAAGAACCGGGATCTGGGCAATTTTGAAACCGATGGCACCCTTTGGCTGAACCGATGAACGCATTCCTCCAGCATCAACTAACACTAATTTAGAAACTTTTTCAGTGTGTGCGATGGTATAACTCCATGCAATATTTCCACCTAATGAATTACCAACAAGGATGCACTGATTAACTTGTAAACGAGTTAAAAAAGAATCTACAAAATGGGTATAATACTCAATGCTATAATCTTTCTCTGGATTGGGCCCTGTTAATGCAAATGCAGGCAGATCAAATCGTATAATGCGTTTCTTATCTTTTAAAATAGTAACCGTGCTATCCCAAGTAAATAGGGAGGCAGCTGTACCATGAATAAACACGATAGGTAAACTATCTGATCGATTTCCTTCATCGCGGTAATGCACCTGCATTCCCATTAAATTCATGAAGCGATCATCCTGATTACAATACTTTGCAATCAGTTTATCAACAGGTAGATCTTTTTGATAATAAGAGACTGCAGTAATGAATAGGATCACTAATATTATTGCAATGAATCTGTATAAGTATTTTAGAAAACGAGTCATAATTAAGTATTGAATAATTAAAAAAAGTGTTACTTCTTTTAAAGCAAAATTCCTTTCAAAAATAATAATGCCACACTAAAGTAAATCACTAAACCCGTAACATCTACAAGTGTTGCAACAAATGGTGCTGAAGATACTGCTGGATCCGCCCCTAATTTTTTTAATGCAATCGGTAACATAGATCCGCTAAGCGTTCCCCATAAAACAACACCAACTAAACTAAATCCAACTGTAGCTGCTATTTCCAACCAATGTGCACCATAAAGTTTGGGCAAAAAAGTATGCCATAGCGCTACTCTTATAAACCCAATAAATCCAAGCACAGAGCCCAACAGTAATCCACTTGTTAGTTCTCTTCTCAATACACGCCACCAATCAACTAAAGTGATTTCCCCTACTGCCATTGCTTGAATAATCAAGGTTGAAGCTTGTGACCCACTATTGCCACCAGAAGAAATAATTAACGGCACAAACAATGCTAACACCACGGCTTTGGCAATCTCATCTTCAAAATAACCCATGGCAGTAGCAGTAAGCATTTCGCCTAAAAACAAGACTACTAACCAGCCAATTCTTTTACGAAAAAGTTTTAATAAAGGAATATCAAGATAAGGTTCATTTAATGCTTCGGTACCTCCCATTTTTTGCATATCCTCACTGAACTCTTCATTTGCTACCCATAACATATCATCGATGGTTACAATACCTAATAATATATCATTATCGTCTACAACAGGTAATGCAACACGGTTATTCATTTTAAATACCTGGCTCGCATGTTCCTGATCATCATTGGCTTTTAACGAAACCACTCTTCCATCCACAATTTCCGAAATGAGTTTGTCAGGGGTGGCCAAAATAACGTCTCGGATCCTTATGTCATCAACTAATTCTCCCTTTTCATTTATAATATAAATAACATCAATTGTTTCACTGTTTTTTGCAACTTTACGAATGGTTGCAAAAACATCTTCAACTGTGTTATGTGCAAATACATACACATAATCAGGAGTCATTAAACGCCCTACACTATCTTCTGGATAACCCAAGAGCGAGAGGGTTATTCTCCTTTCTTCTGGTTCCAATAATTTGATCAGATCGCGAATCACAGCTTTGGGTAATTCTTCTAGGAAGTCGGTTCGATCATCTGCAGGTAAATCGTTGAGTAATTCAGCGGTTTTAGCAGTAGGCAGTTCTTTGATAATATCTTTCTGCTGAGAAATATCGAGGATTTTAAAAACACTTGATGCACGATTTATGGCCATATTAGCAATGATCTGTGCTTCAAAATCTGGATAGTCATTGATCAACTCTGCAACATCAGCAATATTCTGGTCATTCAGGAATTCCTGAATAGCCAATTTATCTTCAGTTGCAATCAGTTGTTCAAACTGTTCTGCGATATTTAATTGTTCTAATTCCAGCGCCATGGCTGCAATTTAGGTTTTTGATGCCTTGTAGGGAAATTTTGGGTAAGAGATTGTACTAACTTTGTATTAATATTTATCTATGATATTACCCATATTAGTAGTAGCCCCTTCAGAAAATCGTGGCCGTGGTGTTTTTGCCACAGAATCTATTGAGGCTGAGACCACTATAGAGATTTCTCCAGTGTTGGTATTATCGAAAGAAGATCGTGCCAAGGCAGAGGAGACAGTCCTCTATAATTATGTATTTGAATGGGGTGATGCTTATGAAATGGGTGCATTAGGAATGGGCTATATATCTATTTATAACCATTCTTACCAATCTAACTGTTATTATGAAATGGATTTTGAAAACGAACTAATGGTCATTAAAACCCTGCGCCAGATTGCGGCAGGGGAAGAATTATTCATTAACTATAATGCTGTTCCAGATGACACTACTCCCATTTGGTTCAATGCACAATAGGTTCTACCAATACTGGTACCCCATTAATTTTGCTAGCTCTAATTTTGAAATACACAATTGATATTGGTATTGCAATTTGCTGAATTCAGCTCTTTGTACATTGGTACTTGCATTGGTTAATTCTAAATTGGTTCCTACGCCGTTTTTAAAACGAATAGCAGCCAATTGTTGGGCATATTTAGCTTGATCTATCTGCGCTTGTGTATTGCCAATACGATCGATATTAGTTTGAATATCGGTCATTGCCTGAGCAATATCTTTTTTATAGCCTGCATTTAAAGATTCCAATGCCAATTGCTGCTGTTGTACCAAATGCTCTTGTAATTTCACTTGTTGTTTGGTTCTGCCACCAGAATATAATGGAATATTTAATGATACTCCTGCAAGTCCGTTGAACTGAAATTTATAAAGATCAGGGATAAAACCGTTCTTGAAACCAACGCCACCATTCATTGAGATGCTTGGTTTATCTAATAATTTAGCAATATTGATATCGCCAGTTGCTTGATCGATCTTGTCTTTAGCGATTCTGAAATCAAGGTTATTATTTACAGAGGAATCAAGTGCAGTCTGACTATTTACAGTTGCAATACCAAAATCAAAATTAGTACCTGCAGGTGCATTGGTACCTGTTGTATAGTTCAAGAGATTCAGTTGTTTTTGCAAACTATTTTTTAGATCAACTTTTCTGTTTTCTTCATTGTCAATATTTGCTTGAATATTTAGTAGGTCAATTTTTAATGCTTCGCCGTCATTCAATTTCGACTGTACCACTTTTTTATTCTCGTTTAGGAAATTCAATACGCTATCCTGAATACTAATGGCTTTTTGTAAATAAACCATATTGTAATAAATAGTAGCAACCTGATTTGCTAACTGTGATCTGATTAAATCAATATTATCCTTGGCAAATTGCAAATCCATTTTTGCTCTTTCCACATTTGCTTTAATCCTTCCAAAATCAGCTAACACATAGTTTGCATTTACTGAAGTTGTATAATTATGATTAGGAACAAATTTAAAAAGCTCTGTTGAACCAGGGAAAGCCACTTTCGAAACCGGTGCCATATAGAGGTATTGCGCCTGAGCACCAACTGTTGGATTTGAAGCTGTTTGTGTTAACGCAATTTTATCTTCCGCTGTGATCACAGCATTCTCTGCTTCCTTCAATTTTGGGAAATAGCCAAATGAATGATTGATGAGTTTTTTCAAATCATTATTCACTTGCACTTGTGCTTGCACTTGATAGGTGAAAAGGGCAATGCTTAATGCAGAAAGGAATAGTTTTTTCATAACTAGTTATTTATAAATTCTTATTTCAAATATGTTTTTTAATGTGCTTCTGATGCTGCTTTCATTGCCATTGCTAATTCCTGAGGTGTTTTCTTCTTCACCCTTAAAAAAAATAGCAACGGAAGTACTAACAAAAAGAAAATGCCAATAAGTCTAAATGTGTCCAAATAAGCTAAGTAATAAGATTGTCGCTCAACAGACCCATTAATGATAGTCAGTGCTTTTGCATTGGCAGTACTTGCTACATCGCCAGTTTTGCCCATTATATTTTGTGCAATACCATTTACTGTAGCTACTCCATTTTGCATATTACTTACTAAATCAGATCTATGCTGAGCATATTGTCTTGCGATATAATTATTTGCTACTGCAATTCCAAATGCACCACCAAGTTGCCTCACCATATTATTTAACCCAATACCCGTTGCATAATCTTTTGGATGCAACCCAGCAACGGCTTGATTAATTAAGGGTAACTGACTCATCGCGATACCCAAAGATCGAATTACAAAAAGCCAGAACAAATCGCCCTTACCAATATCTAAGCTTACGCGTGAGTTCATAAATGCGTAAACAACAAATAGCGAAAACCCAACGGCAATAAAGGGTAGTGGGGGAACACCCTTACTTAGTAATGTTCCCATGATTGGCATCACAATAACGCCAAATAATGTAGGGGCTAATAATGCTAAACCTGTTTCATAAGGAGTGAATCCTAAGACCCTTTGCGCTAAAACCGGATATACAAAAACCGAAGTAAATAGACCAAATCCAGCAACAAATGTGAAGATGGTTGTAACACTTAAATTTCGGTTCGATAATAATCGAATATTAACTGCGGGTTGTTTTACTTTTAATTCTTGCAGTACAAATAGTCCCAAGCTAATAGCTGCAACCAATGAACATACGCGAATAGAAACGCTGCTAAACCAATCTTCTGATTCTCCTCTTTCTAATACGAATTGCAAACAGCTAATTCCAGCCATCAATAGACCAATCCCCATATAATCGATCTTGATATTGGATTTATTTTTTCCTTCACCTTCTTTCTTATCGATATAGATAAAAGAAAGGGTGGTAGCTATGATACCAATTGGAATATTTACCAAGAAGATCAAAGGCCAACTAAAATGCTCCATCAAATAACCGCCCAAAGTTGGACCAAGTGTTGGTCCGAGTACAATTCCCATTCCAAACAATCCTGCAGCCTTGCCTCTGTCCTTCGGTTCAAAAGCATCGAATAGAATGGATTGAGAAGTGGACAATAATGCTCCACCCCCGATACCCTGAATAAAACGCCAGATAATGATCTCAACCAGACTGGTGGATTGTCCACACATGTAGGATGCGAACGTAAAGATGATCATCGAAACGATATAGTAATTCTTTCTGCCAAAATATTCGGCAAGAAATCCGGTAAGTGGAATGATGATCACGTTTGCAATAGCATACGCAGTAATTACCCAGCTGATATCCTCAATGTTTACACCGAGGCTACCGCTCATGTCGTTTAATGCAACATTCACAATGGAAGTGTCAACCAATTCCATTACAGCTGCTGCAATGGTAGTAATTACAATGATGGCTTGTGCAAATCCTTTTGGAGTAGCCATAGAACTATTTAATTTCAGCTGTTATACTAACGCTGAGTCCAGCACGTAATTCTTTTTTATATTTTGCAACGTCATCGATCCAAACTTTAACTGGTACGCGTTGAGTAACTTTTACAAAGTTGCCACTTGCATTGTCCGGAGGTAATAGCGCAAATTTTGCACCTGTTGCTTCACTTAAACTTGCAACTGTTCCTGTGATCTTAATATCAGGATATGCATCCATCGAAATGGTTACTTTCTTACCAGCTGTTAAGGCATACAATTGATTTTCCTTAAAATTTCCAACCACCCAAAATGTGCTGTCATTTACAATGGAAAATAATGGTGTGCCTGCTTGAACGTATTGGCCTTCACTAACTGTTTTCTTTCCAATTTTTCCACTCATAGGAGCATAAATTTTGGTATATGTCAATTTCAGTTTTTGTTGATTGATACGCGATTGCTTTACAGCTAATGCTGCATTAGCTTTCTTTACGTTAGCATCAAGTACTGCAATGCGGCTTTGTGCTGAACTCAAGTCGTTCTGGCTATTGTCGAGCTGCTTTGAAGCATTCTCTGCAGTAAATTTACTATCGTCTAATTGTTTTTTGGTGATGGCTTCACTGTGAAAAAGGTTCTGATCTCTTTGAAGATCTTCCAAAGCTTTTTGTTTTCTTAAAGAACTGATATCAATATTGCCTTTATTCACTTTCAAAGAAACAACCGCATTATTCAATGATGCTTTTGCATTTTCAATATCTACTTCCGCCTGCGCATAGTCGGCCTGCATTTCTTCTAATTGCTGTTGTAATTCCGCATCATCTAATTCTACTAATAGATCACCAGCTTTTACACTGTCATAATCTTTAACTGAGATTGACTTCACATAACCTGCAACTCTTGGTAATACCGGAGTGATTTGTGTTTCTATCTGTGCGTTATCGGTTGATTCGTGCGTCATTGCAAAATGCACTTTCACATAACCAAAATAGCCGCCAATTAATAATACTGCTCCAACTACGATAAATCGGATGGGTGAGCCTTTCTTTTTTTCTGGTGCTTGTTCCATTATTTCTGTTTTTGTAATGCTGGTTGAATAAGTAAATGGTCTTGAACCATTTGTTTAATATGATGCGTTAATCTTTTCTTTAGTTCAGGGTCGCAATAAGGATCATTTCCTATGTCTTTTTTCATCAAAACATTACACATAGTTTTTGACATCATTACTTGGTTGATTGTTCCTATTATGGATGCAAATAGTAATTGTGGGTCCACTTTTTTAAAAACCTTTTTCCGAATTCCTTTCTCAATAATGGCCACCACGTCTTCTGTGTTCTTTGTAATTAACTCTGTAACATTTTGGTGTAATAATTCTCTATTAGTTACCAGCAATTCTTGTTGCAAGACCCGGTGAAATGCGGGCTGAGAGAGAAAGCGGGTTACATAACCATCAATGATCAAGTTGATTTTTTCTATTTCCGATAGTGATGCATCATTCTGAACTGCATCAATTTTATCGCGCATAAAGCGGGCCTTGGATGCAAATAATTCAACAAATAAATTCTCTTTACTTCCAAAGTAGTAGTTGATCATGGCAATATTTACATCTGCCTCGTGAGCTAGATCACGTATCGATGTGCCCTCATAACCCTTTTCTGCAAAAAGTGTTATAGCCACGTCCATAATATGTTCTTTCTTATCGATACTCATATTAACTATTGAAACACAAATATTAAACAATTGTTTGAATTAAACAAACGTTTAATTAATTTTTAAGAAATTTATTTAGTTCCAACCCAGGGTTTTACTAAGTTTGAAAGACCTAAAACCAATTTATGCAGCGGATTATTTTGATTTTTATAGGTTTATTTATACTGATTATTAATACTAAGGCTCAGAATAGCTTTATACTTCCAGCAAATACAGGCTATGCGGTTCCTGCAGAAAAGGACGAAGAATTTCTTTTTCAGCCTGGTAAGGGGGTGCAAAATTGGACTGACATTCACCAGGAACTACATTATTTTTTCTATTTGCGTAATGCCGGGTTGCTTACCATTGAATTGAATGCAAAAAATGCCCTAGCCGGATCGGTCATTGCGCTAGAAATTGCCGGTAAAACCTTTAAAATAAATATCCCTCAAACTGAAGTATTTCAGAAAATAAAAGTGGGAAGTTTACACATAACTGATAGTGGTTTTTATTCCATCAAAATAAAAGCTGTAAAAAAGCAAAGCAATGCTATCGCTGATATTGCATCCATTGAATTGAGCGGATCGGCAACAAACGAATTGCATTTTAATAAGAAAGCCAGAAGAAATGCTGCTTCCGTTCATTTGCGTTATCCTATTTCCGATACTACTCGTTTGATCTCGTTCTATAACGAAATCACTATCCCCGAAAAAGCCGATATCGTGCATAGCTATTATATGTCGAATGGTTTTGCAAGAGGATATTTTGGTATTCAAGTGAATAGTGAAAATGAACGCCGCATTATATTCTCCGTTTGGGATGCAGGAAAAGAAGCTGTGAGTAGGTCAAAAGTGGCCGACTCTAATCAGGTTAAATTATTAGCTAAAGGGGAAGGGGTTATTGCATCCGATTTTGGAAATGAGGGTACGGGTGGGCATAGTCATTGGGTATATCCTTGGAAGACAGGCGTTACTTATAAAATGCTCGTGACTGCACTGATGGATAGTGCTTCTCAAACCACTACCTATACGGGCTATTTCTTTTTGCCAGAACAACAGAAATGGAAATTAATCGCCTCTTTTAGAGCTCCTAAAGATGGTAGACCTCTAAGAAATTTATATTCCTTTAATGAGAATTTTGTGGGTATTAATGGACAATTACAGCGATACGCCTATTTTGGAAATCAATGGGGACAAAGAGAAAATGGCAGTTGGGTTGAATTAACAGAATCTAAATTTTCATATGATGCTACAGGAAAGGCGGGCGACAGAATAGATTATGGTGCTGGGGTAGAAGGAGGCATGTTCTATTTGTGGAATGGGGGATTTAAACCTGCAACTGCAAAATTGGGCGACAATTTTTCAAGACCTGCCACCAATAAAAAACCTACAATCGATTATTCTAAAAATGCAGATAGCGCCGCACAGGCTTTGAAAGATCATGAATTGATTTTTAATGCCATCAAAAATAAACAGATCGATACAATGGGTAACAGGTATGGTGTTTATTATAATTTATTAAAACAAGGTACAGGCGATAAGGTTTCTATAAATGATACTCTTACCGTTTATTATAAGGGCTATTTATTAAGTGACGGAACTGTTTTTGATCAGACAAAAGAAAAGCCAGCAACATTTCCTTTAAAAAGATTAATCAGAGGATGGCAATTAGGATTGCCTGAAACAAAACTAGGTTCTAAGATTCAATTAATTATCCCTTCAGGGCTAGCATACACCATAAGAAGTCGCAGTAATAGTATTCCACCGAACAGTGTATTAGTTTTTGAAATAGAATTAATTAGCTTAAAGCGTGCGACAGCAAACTAGTATTCCGTGAAGATTTTTTGATATATTTAAACCTTTCTATTTGCAAAAACTTAATCAGGAATTGTAATGAGCAATGAAAAAATTAGTAATCCCACGGTTCTAATTATTGAGGACGATGCTTTTATACAAGCAATATTAAGTCAAACCCTTAGCGAGGATTTTGTAGTAACAACTTTTAGCGATGGTTTGGAAGGCTTGAATTATTTGCAAAGTGGGAATATCCCTGACATTATTTTATCGGATTTAAATATTCCAGGTATTGATGGAATGAACCTCTTACAACAGGTTAGAAACAGTGGTTTCTTTAGTTCTGTTCCATTTATTTTCCTCTCTGGTAAAGAAGCTACTGAAACTCGGATCCAATGCCTTGAAGCAGGTGCTGATGATTATCTGATCAAACCATTTAATCCAAGAGAACTAATCGCGCGATTGAAAAATATTTTGAGAAGGATGGGTAAAATTTAATTATGTAAGTTCTCATGCAAGCATCAATTATAGCAGTATTGAATGCCGATGAAAAAATTCGGCAATTATTGGAAACTATCAATTTCAATGGGGCTACTTTACAGTATTTTTCAAATGGAATTGAATTAAGTGCTCAATGGCAAAATCGTTCTTTAAATATTGTTGCCATCATCTCAAAATCAGAAATAATGGGTGCTTCTGGAATTTCATTATTAGAAGCGTTGGTTAACAAAAAATTACCTCAAATTCCATTCTTTATAATTACCCAATCTGCTAAGGAAAATCTGCTTCGCTTTTCATTAGAAGCAGGGGTGACAGACGTTTTTGTATTGCCTCTAAATTCAGCGTCTTTAGAAACAAGAATAAATTTTTGCATCAGCAACTGGTCTTCGATAAATATCAGGGTAAAACGTAATGTAATCAAACCCTATAAGACACCTTTTATTAAAAGGCTTTTTGATATTGTGTTTGCAGGATCTGTTTTATTGGTTCTATCTCCGATTCTATTATTGGTGATACTGGCTGTGCGTTTAGAATCGAAGGGCCCGGTATTTTATTATTCATTGCGGGTTGGTACTGGCTATCATATCTTTAAATTTTTTAAGATCCGCTCTATGTATGTTAATGCAGATCAACGTTTAAAGGATTTGAAACATTTAAATCAGTATAGTACAACTGATGCATCATCTGATTCCACAATAGAAGATAATTCTCCTGTGCTATGCGATGAATGCATAGCAACTGGGAAAAAATGTAGATTCCCGGTATATGCCGATAATAATCAATGGTGTGAGAAAAAATATTCGGTCTTTAAAAAAGCCTCAGCAAGCGCAGCATTTATTAAAATCAAAGACGATCCACGTGTTACTAAAGTGGGCAAATTCTTGCGCAATACCAGTATTGACGAATTACCACAGTTGTTAAATGTTTTGCTTGGAGATATGAGTATTGTTGGGAATAGACCATTGCCTTTATATGAAGCAGAAAAATTAACCACCGATAAATATGCCCTTCGCTTTATGGCCCCGGCTGGTATAACCGGACTATGGCAGGTAGAGAAAAGAGGTAAGGGCGATATGAGCGAAGAAGAGCGTTTGATACTAGATAATAACTATGCCAAAAACCATTCTTTTTTCTATGATATTGGTTTAATACTTAAAACAATACCCGCACTTTTTCAAAAAGAAAGTGTTTAACAGAATTTATTTCTTCGCTAAAAACTTCAAACAAACCGGATTGGGAATGCTCAGGCTGTTGCCTGTATGTTTTAATAAGCCACTGTTCTTATCGCGCTTAAAAATTTCAACAGTACTGGTTAATTGATTTGCCACTAATAAATAGTTACCTGTTGGATCGATACTGAAGTTTCTTGGACCTTCCCCTTTTGTAGGTTCATAGCCAATTGCAGTTAGGGTTCCTTTATTCTGGTCTACTCTAAATATGGCAATATTATTTTCCTTGCCTCTATTAGATGCATAAAGGAACCTGCCATCCTGTGATACATGTATATCAGCACTTCCAGGCTGCCCGGTAAAGTCAGCCGGATGCGTGGCAATACGTTGCACAAATTTGGTTGTACCATCTTTATAGCTATGTACAGAAACAGTACCACTTAATTCTTCAATGATATAAACGAATTTGCCGTTTGGTGAAAACGCTAAGTGACGTGGACCACTGCCTGGTTCGCAAGCAATAAATTTCTGTGCGCTATTGTGCAAAGGCTGTTTAATATAGTTATCGAACTGATAAATATTTACTTGGTCTGTTCCTAAATCTGGGGTTAGAAGGAATTTTTCATCGGGACTAAAAAACACAGAATGAACATGTGCTTTTTCTTGCCTGTCTTTATTGATACTGCTCCCTTCATGCAAAATATGTTGGGTATAAGAAGTGATTACACCATTAACTTCTAAAGGGAAACTAGCTAGACTTCCACCCGTGTAATTTGCAACAACTATCCACCTGCCATCTTTAGTAATTGAAAGGTGACAGGGATTCTCACTTCCACTGGATTGCTGGTTGAGAAAACTTAGCTCGCCCTTTACTGCATCGAAATTATAGGCTGTAACTAACCCAGCTTTATTCTTATCCACTTCATTTACTACATATACATGTCTTCCATCTGGTGCTATAGTTAAAAAAGAAGGGTTGTCTGAATGGTCGGTATTGCTCACCCATTCGGCAGTTCCTGTTTTTGCATTGAAATGATATACGTAAATGCCTTTACTTGCGCCAGAAGTATAAGTTCCTATAAACAAATAAAAGTCTTGCGAAAAAACAGCAGTACTGATTAATAAAAGGGCAAACAATAATTTTAGGCGCATAAATCTTATTTTGGAGGACTAAGATATATTAAAAGATAAAATTGAAGAGATAAAAGATAAAAAATAAGAGATAAAAGATAAAAGATAAGAGTGAAGAGTGAAGAGTGAAGAAGAAGTGAAGAGTGAAGAGTGAAGAGTGGGGGAAGAAGTTTAACTTTATTATTAAATGGGTTGAATATGCGAAAATTTGCGTTTGTTTTATTAGGCTTCCTTATCTTATCAGCTTGTAAACAAAATACTATGTCAGAACATGAAACAGTCATTGCTTTTCGTTTAAAGCCCGGTGAAGACTTGCAAAAGGGAATTGAAAATATTGTAAAACAACATGCCATCAAAGCAGGATGGATCAATACTTGTGTAGGTAGTCTAACCGATTATAATATCCGATTCGCTAATCAACCCAAAACCGATTCTGGAACAGGCCATTTTGAAATTATAAGCCTTGTAGGTACTTTATCAGAGAACGGTTCGCATATCCATCTTTCCATTAGCGATAGTACGGGTAAAACTATTGGGGGACATTTAATGCAAGGCTGTAAAATATATACCACTGCAGAAATTGTAGTTACAGCCACTGATCGATTTGATTTTGAAAGAGCCGAAGATGGAACCACGCCCTGGAAGGAGCTGCAAATAAAAGTGAAAAGATAATAGGTAAAAGATAAGGGATAAAAGATAATAGATAATAGATAATAGATAAAAGATAAAAGATAAGAGATAAAAGATAAGAGATAAAAGATAAGAGAGTGAGAATAAGTGAAAAGTTCTTTACTTTTCACTTACTCTTTTTAACGCATCTCTTCACTTTTCACTTTTATCTTTTCACTTTTATCTCTTCACGTATTTCTCAAGCCAAGTATATTGCTCCCAAAGCATATGTAATAAATTTTCCTTTCCACGATAGCTATGTGCTTCGTAAGGAAGAAATACAAATCTTACTGTGCCGCCATTTCCTTTGATAGCATTGTACAAACGCTCACTATTAATTGGGAATGTGCCAGGGTTATCATCTGTATCTCCGTGTATCAATAATATGGGGGTCTTGATCTTGTCGGCATAGCTAAACGGACTCATCTCAAAATATAATTGTGGTGCCTGCCAATATGTGCGGTCCTCATTCTGAAAGCCAAATGGGGTAAGGGTTCTATTATATGCGCCACTTCTGGCAATACCCGCTTTGAATAAATTAGTATGTGCTAATAAATTGGCCGTCATGAATGCCCCATAACTATGTCCACCCACTGCCACGCGGTTTTTATCACCAACGCCTAGATCCGTTAATTTATTAATAGCAGCTTCTGCATTCATTTGCAATTGCGCAACAAAATTATCGTTCGGTTTTTTGTCCGCACTTGCAGCCACAATCGGAAACTCTGCATTATCTAATACTGCGTATCCTTGTGTTACATAAAAAATAGGAGAGGCCCAACTGATTGTAGTGAATCTAGATTGTGATCCACGAACCTGTGCGGCATCGGCAGCATTATTAAATTCGCGGGGATAGGCCCACATTAACACTGGAAGCAAACCATCTTTTTCTTTATTGTATCCTTTAGGCAAATAAAGATCACCTGTTAAGTCAACCCCATCAGTACGCTTGTAAGAAATTTTTTGTTTGGTAACACCATCTAATGCAGGATACGGGTTTTTGAATGATGTAAGCTGTCGGTCTGCTATGCGCAACATTAAATTTTTAAGATAGAAATTAGGAGCATCTTTCTGTGATTCTTTTCTACTGAGCAAAACCAATTTGTTAGCATCCAATACATCAGTTATGTATTCGTAAACACCTTCTTGGCATCTCCATATAATTTCATTTTGTTTGGTAGACAAATCGAATTTTGCAAGAAATGGTAAATCACCTTTTGGCGATGAACCTGTTATGTTATTCATCAATAATTTATTACCGTTGTCGGTTGTAAGAATAACTTGTCTGCCGAATTCATTTTTAGTAGTAACTGCTGTGCCCGGATTATTATAAGCATCAGTCAAGTTGCGTTCGTATAATTTTTCTAAATTATTAGTGCTGCTATTATACCTACTTACTCTTCCCACTTGTTTGGTTCTAGAAACTTCTTGTACCAACGCAATGCTATTATTTCCCCAACTTGTTCCGCTATAACGCATTTGTGTTTTGAATAATTCTTTTGCAGTACCAGTAAAAGGGGCAGATAAAGAAAATACTGCATCATGATAATCCATTTTATTCTTGATAAGTCCGCTATCTAATGGAGTAGCCCAGGTAATAGTTGCCGCTTCATCATCGCGCCAATCGAACAAGCGTTGAACATTTTGAGTGTTATCATTTCCAGAAGGTGTGGTTTCTGTTGATGGTAATTCTGCCAAGATTTTCACCACCGTACCTTTCAAATCTGTAATAGCAACTGTTGATGGAAATCCAAATGCAGTTACTAAATAAGAGAAGGGCTTCTTGATCGTTTTTTGAAGTAGGTATTTTTTGTCGGGCGACAAGACAAAACTTGCAACAATTACTGGTTTGCCAATATTGGTTTCAATGCCGCTTTTGTTCTGTACTAATTGCGATGTCGCATAGAATTCAAAAAGTTGTTCGTCGTAGGGCGATTTGATCAGATCCTGAAAAGTAGCACTAGGCGCTGTTTTGCCCAGGTTCTGCTGAATAGTTGGTCCCTTTGGAGTAATAGATTTTTTTGGTGCATTTGTTGCCAGCTGCGTGGCAGATTTATAAATGATCGTATTATCATCGGCCCAAGTATAGGGCGCACCTAAGACAGTATTGACTGCCTTCTTGCTAATGCGTACTGCTTTTTGGGAAGCCACATCAATCACATATAGGTCAACCCCAGAAGCTGTTGTATTTGTAAAAGCAATTTTAGTTTCTGAAGGATTCCAATTCACATTACCCGCTAATAAATTGGAAGGAAGCCCCTGCACTTTTATTTCCTGTTCTGTCTTAAGATTCTTTAAGATGAAATTATTGATATAGTTCAGTCTGCTTGGCGAAAAATTATTGGGATTCAAACGCAGACCTGCAATTCTAATTTCAGGCTGTCCAAGTTCATCCACTGTTGGATAAGAATTTCTTTCGCTTAACAACATCCAAGCGGCTTTGCTATCAATACTAACTCCTGGAGTTGGTTTAGCTAATAACAGATCTGCGATGTCTTTAGGAGGGGTTTGATAATTGATGGCATCCTGAGCAATTGCAGATATAAATAATACCAGCATTATCGTGAGGAGACTTAATTTTTTTGAATTTCTCATTTCAAGTTTTGTTTTAGTTAGTATAGTTTATTGGAACACGCGTACATAATCTATTTCCATCCTAAGGGGATAGATGTTACTGTCAACACCTTTTTGTCCCCCCCAGTTTCCACCAACAGCCACATTCAGCAATAAATAAAATGGTTCGCTAAATGGCCATGCAGTTCTATCGCTATGCTCATTTTTAAATTGAAAGTAGACCGTATTGTCCACCCCAATACTAATAGTCTCTGCATCCCATTCTAATTGATACACATGAAAGGCTTCACTGCAGTCTTTCACCCGAATCGTATCCGTCTTTTGCGTTCCAATCACGTGGTTATATTTTTTACTATGCGTAGATGCATGAATATTTCCTTGGTCATAACCCACATGTTCCATAATATCAATCTCCCCATCATCTGGCCATACAAGTGGGGTCTTAGATCCCAACATCCAGATCGCAGGCCAAGTACCTAATCCCTTAGGTATTTTAGCACGAACTTCAATTCTGCCACTGGTCCAATCGCCCTTTCCTTTAGTAACTAATCTTGCAGAAGTATAGGCATTCTTGCCCAACTGTTCTTTATGTGCTTCAATGATTAGATTGCCATTTTCTACGCGGGCATTCTTTGTTTTTTGATAGGTATAATATTGTAATTCATTATTTCCCCAGCCATTTCCACCAGTATCATATCCCCATTTCTTCGGATCGGGTAACCCCTTATATTCAAATTCATCGCTCCAGACTAATTTGCGTTTTTGCTGAGCAAACGCTCCTGATATCATCAAAAAGCATAAAAAAGAGAGCATTAATCGTTTTTGCATTGTTCAGTTTTTTGGAAAGGGAAGTTAACCAAATAATGCTTTCCTAGATTGACTGATCGGTAAAATAAAGGGCTGATTTGCAAGTGATTTTTGAGAATTTATAATTGGTCATAAGAAATTAATTTGCCAGAAAAGGAATATGCCAGTATTTTTGTAGGGTAATGATAACAACAACACATAAACATCACCATCATATCTTACCAACTTGGTAGGCGGCGGTGTTTTGTGAATTCGTATAAAACATTAAAAGCTTACCCTCGTGGTAGGCTTTTTTCGTATTGGCCATGCTGAAGTGGCGTTCTTCAGAACAAAATAATTATATGCAAGACAAAGACAGTAAATCAGGAAACGAAAGTCCCGCTAAACTTAGATTGGCCATTCAGAAGAGTGGGAGGTTGTACGACGATAGCATCCGTCTTTTAAAAGAATGTGGCATCGACATTAGTAATGGGGTTAATAAACTGAAGACCGAAGCCAGTAATTTCCCAATTGAACTATATTTTTTAAGAGATGATGATATTCCCCAATATGTGGAAGATGGGGTAGCCGATATTGGTTTTGTGGGCGAGAACGTGGTGTATGAGAAAAAGAAGAAAGTAATTGTGGGCGAGAAACTGGGGTTTGGGAAATGCCGACTTTGTATCGCCATTAGAAAAGGGGAGACTTATACTGGTCCGAAATTTCTGGACAAAACCCGCATCGCTACCAGTTACCCTGTGCTCGTTGAGCAGTTTTTGCAGAAAAATAATATCAGTGCTGAAATCCACGAAATTAGTGGGAGCGTAGAAATTGCACCGGGCATTGGACTGGCGGACAGTATTTGTGATCTGGTGAGCAGTGGGTCGACCTTGTTTATGAACGGACTCAAAGAAGTAGAA
>CAIJLK010000192.1 GCA_903821465.1 uncultured Bacteroidota bacterium
AAGACCTTCAAGCTCAGTACCCCCTTTTTTTCTAATATAAGTGCCTCCACTTGGGTCTTTAGTAGAAGCTGATATTCCTGCTAATTTAAATGCAAGTGAATTTGCCACTAACATATGACTAGAGGTATGCATTAGAATTACTGGATTAGTTGGAAAAGCAGCATCCAATTCAGCTGCAGTTGGGTGTCTTTTTTCTTTTAAAAAGTCTTGATCATAACCCCAACCAATCAACAAATCCGTATCACTAAAGTTTTGCGCTTGTTTCAATTCCTTTAGGGTAGAGATAATATCAGGAATACTTGTAACCTTTCCAACCGGTGCAGGACTAAGGTTTGCCTGAACTGTTCCATCAGCTACAGTAAGTAGATGACTGTGTCCATCTATAAAACCAGGTAGCAAAGTTGTACCCTTTAAGTCAGTCATTATTGTATTTTCACCTTGTAATTTATTTACTTCTTTTTTGGCTCCGACTAATATTATTTTGCCGTCTTTAATTGCAACTGCTTCCGCATATGTTGGGGTTTCTCCTTCCATTGTAATAATATCACCTCCATAATAAATGATATCAGCTGAATTTATATCGGGAGTATTTTTTTTAGTTTGATTGCAACTTGTAAAAAGAAAAAAAACAATAGTTGGGATTAGATAAAAATGTTTTTTCATTGTTAAGCATATTATTTGTAAAGTGGCGTATCTGAATCTTAGTTAAATTTTTAAAGATCAGGACTATAAATAAATTTATAATAAAAATTTGATTTCTTAACCCCCAAAATAAGAAGTTTACTCCTTAGCAGATAAAGCTTTTTCAGTTCAATAAAGGAACGTTGGACTGGTCAAGTTTTTGTTGATTTAAGTGAATTATTTGATATTATTTTGTTTTGTTATTTGTGTGGCTGGGGGCAGCAGAATAGAGGTTTTGAAAAGAGATTCAAATAGCTTTCTACTAATGATTTTAGTGGGTGGATTGTTAAACGGCATTCTTCAATATCATTTCTTTTTAAAAAGTAAAGCCGGCAATAACCTTAAACCATTTAAACTTCCAAAATTTTAAAACTTTCAGCACAAGTAAATTCATAAGTCATTAAAATTCAGTTATTTTACCTTATAAACGGTTCGCTTATGATTTCCAAAATGACTTATGGGGAATACTCAAGGTCTTATATCACTGACCTTCCTGCAAATTTGGACAGTGTAGAAGCGCATAATTATCAAAAAACAATCCCATTATTTCCAGAAGAAGCTGTATACATCTATTCATTTAAATTAAATAAGATGATTTATGCAAGTGGGTGGGAAGAATTATTAGGCTATCGTGATGATGAAATCAATATGCTCACCATTACTAGTATTACTACTCCTGAATATGCTGCTTTTTCAAATGAACTGAACGATAAAGCTCTGATGTTTATACAATCTAAAACAGAAGATTTGGAAAAATATAGTTTCACTATCGAGTTAAATAAATTGCATAAAAACGGTACTAAGGTACCCTTGATTTCCAGGGTCGGGGTATTAAGTGCTGAAAATGGAAAAATAGATGAAATTATTGGACGATCTCAAATTAATAGAAGTATCAAATTTGGTAAAGTAATGAGGTATGCTGCTTTTGGTCCTGATAAATCAGAATTTGAAGAAGAACTGAATAAAGTATTATTTCATTACTGTGCCATATCCATCAAGGAAAAAGAAGCATTGGAATTAGTGAGCAAGGGCTATTCGTACAAAGAAATAGCGGATCAGTTTAATGTAACTCAGTCGGCAATAGAAAAAAGGATCCTGCCGCTTTATAAAAGGTTTGATGTGAAGAGTTTGGCACACCTTATCCGGTTTGCCTATGAAAACCATATACTTCCATAATAAAACTGCGATAAGACGCAGTTGTTTCGTTTATAGAAAATAAACAACTTGCTGACTTGTTGAGCAAGCAACATTAAGGTGCATTTGTAAAAGTCTATCACTTAAGATATTTTAAACCGGGGGGTATAAATTATTTAATGGTGGTAGACTTTTTATATTTTACACCCAATAGATAATTCAAATTAATGAGTTTTACCACTGCCTCATCCCCAAACAGAGTAGGATTTAAACAAAACAATCTCTTAAAAATATTCTTATTGATATTTTTGTGTTGCTGGTTAAAGACTTTTATTTCTACTCCTAATCGTGCTAATTGGTTTACCGAAAACACTTTGACATTTATCTTCCTTATTTCTCTTTGGATAAGTCATAAGAAATTTAAGTTCAGCGACCTGAGTTACACGATGATGACGGTTTATTTGTTATTGCATATTTATGGTGCTGAATATACCTACGCTGAAAATCCATTTGGGTATTGGTTAAAAGATCTGTTACATATCAATCGAAATTATTATGACCGTATCGTGCATTTTAGTTTTGGATTTTTATTAACCTATCCCATGCGCGATTATTTTAAAAATCATTTCGGCTGGCCCAATTGGGTTTGTTGGACGCTTCCTTGCGAAATAACTTTATCGTTCAGTGCGATGTACGAGTTATTAGAATGGATGGTGGCAGACATATTTTTCCCATCAGAGGGTGATGCTTATTTGGGTACCCAAGGGGACATATGGGATGCTCAGAAAGATATGGGGATTGCTTTTGTTGGTGCGATCACTGGTATGATCTTGATTAGTACTATCAATAGGTTGTATAGAAAACATTCCATCAATGATTGAGTCTTGCCGCTTATAGAAATTCATTTTGTGCAGTGGTAGATAAAAATGTAAATTATGGTATGCTTACATTTTTAGCCTGGATCATCCTCTTCATACTTTGCTGGCCACTAGCCATTCTTGCAATAGTACTCTATCCTATTTTTTGGCTTATATCCATTCCATTTCGCATCCTGGGTATTGCAATGGATGGCGTGTTTGGATTATTGAAAGGAATTATCACTTTACCCGGGAAATTATTGCAGCGATTGTAAAATTATTGGTAATATCACTAATATTTTACCTTACAATTTTGCTATATGGGATCAGATATTCCAAAAGACGCACCTCATTTAAACAATCAAGCAAAAGGAAAGAATAGTTACGATGCGATTGTAGTGGGTTCTGGAATCAGTGGTGGGTGGGCAGCAAAAGAACTCTGTGAAAAGGGATTAAAAACTTTAGTACTGGAACGTGGTAGAAACGTTGAACACCTCAAAGATTATCCCACCGCATTAAAGGGCCCCTGGGAATTCGAACACCACTTGCAATTACCCCTCTCCATTACAAAAGATAATCCCGTTGTTTCAAGGTGCTATGCTTTTGATGAATCAACTGAACAATTTTTTGTGAAGGATACAGAACACCCTTACGAACAGGAAAAACCGTTCGACTGGATTCGTGGATACCAGGTAGGTGGCAAATCATTGCTATGGTGGCGACAAACGCAACGCTGGAGTCAGCACGATTTTGAAGGGCCTGCAAGAGATGGTTATGCCGTTGACTGGCCTCTTCGATACCCTGATATTGCACCATGGTATTCTTACGTAGAAAAATTTGTAGGCATCAGTGGAAATCATGATGGCCTGGATATTCTTCCTGATGGAGAATTTCTTCCTCCCTGGGAAATGAACTGCACCGAAAAAGATATTGCTGCCCGGATCATGACAAAATATCCTGATAGAAAAGTAGTACAGGGAAGATGTGCGCACCTTACCAAACCAAACCCCATTCACTTAGAACAAGGACGCGGACAATGTCAGGCCCGTAACCAATGCGAAAGAGGCTGCCCTTTCGGCGGCTATTTCAGCTCTAATTCTTCTACCATTCCCTGGGCAAACAAAACAGGTAATCTTACTCTTCGGCCTCATTCAGTAGTGCATTCTGTAATTTATGATGACAAACTTGGAAAAGCAACAGGAGTGCGTGTGATTGATGCAGAAACCATGCAGGAACAGGAGTTCTATGCAGACCTGATCTTTATTAATGCAGCCTGCCTCAACACCAATCTGATCTTATTGAATTCAACCTCTCCGAGATTTCCAAACGGACTTGGTAACGATAACGGACAACTTGGTAAATACGTTGCTTTCCAAAATTATCGCGGTAATATTTCGGCCGATTTTGATGGCCCTCTTGATCAATATTATTATGGTCGAAGACCTACACAACCCATGATTCCCAATTTCAGGAATATCAAAAAACAGGAGACAGATTTTCTGCGGGGTTACATGCTATTTTTTGATGCTACCCGCCCAAAAGGTTCAATCACAGAAGGAATTGGTATCGAATTCAAAGATGCGATTACCGAACCCGGTAGCTGGAAAATAAATATGTCGATGCAGGGAGAAACTATTCCGAAAGAATCGAATCATGTAAGACTTAGTAAAGACAAAAAAGATAAATGGGGAATGCCGTTGCTGATTACTTCTGTTGGCTATGATGAGAACGATGAAAAGTTATTGCAAGACTTCTTTAAAACCGGCTCCGAAATGCTTGCTGCTGCTGGATGCACCAATATTAAAACGATTGATACCAAGCAGGCACCCGGACTGGATATCCATGAAATAGGAGGTGTTAGAATGGGTAATGATCCTGCAACTTCTTTATTGAATAAATG
>CAIJLK010000193.1 GCA_903821465.1 uncultured Bacteroidota bacterium
GGTGAAACGCCTGCGCATACACTGGCTAATTTACAGTCAGGCTATCTAGATCAGATCATTGGTAAAGACATCCGCTATTTTAATGAAATCATCGATCAGGCTGCAGTACATTTTCCAAAGCAACCTGGCACTATTGCTGCCATTGATATTGCATTGCACGATTTGTTTGGGAAGTCCCTTAATATTTCAGTGCTCGATTTTTATGGTACAAAAATAAATGCACTCCCCACATCAGTAACTATTGGTATCAAAGAAACCAAAGAGATGTTGATTGAAGCGGAAGAATATTATAAACTAGGTTTTAAAATTCTGAAAATAAAAACTGGTTTAGATGTAGATGCAGATATCGAGAGAGTAAGATCCATTACGGAAAAATTTTCCAATAAAATGTTGGTGCGTGTTGATGCCAATCAAGGATACACATTAGCAGATTTGAAAAAATTTATCAGTCACACTGATCCATCCTCTTTAGAACTAATTGAACAACCTGTTAAAACCGGACAAGAATCGGTATTGCATCTAATGGGAATAGAAGAAAGAAAAAAATTAGTAGCAGATGAATCATTGATCGATGCACATTCTGCATGGCAACTTTCATTACTTCCTCAATCCTTTGGAGTATATAATATCAAATTGATGAAATCGGGTGGGATTAAGGGAGCTAGAGAAATAGCTACCATTGCAAAAAATGCAGGTATCGATTTATTCTGGGGCTGTAATGATGAAAGCATTGTGAGTATCACTGCTGCATTGCATGCCGCTTATTCTTGTAGCAATACTAAGTATCTGGATCTAGATGGAAGTTTTGATTTAGCAAAAGATCTAGTGGAAGGTGGCTTTGAATTAAAAGACGGCTATCTATATCCAAGTAGTTTGCCTGGTTTAGGAATCAAGAAATTAGACTAATCATTACTAAATCAAATTAAATTTTGCAAAAACTAACTGCATCTCTTGGTCTTCGTTCGGCCATCTTTGTTGTGATCAGTGTGATATTGGGTTCAGGCGTTTTTAAAAAAGTAGCCATGATGGCGGCTACCTTGCAATCGCCATTACTGGTTTTACTCTGTTGGGTATTAGCTGGGATCATTAGTTTAGCAGGCGCACTTTGCACGGCAGAAATGGCTGGGATGTTTCCAAACTCTGGGGGGGAATATTTTTATTTTCAAAAAGTATACAATCGATTTTTTGCGTACATCTATGGATGGGCAAATTTTGTGGTTTTAAAAACAGCATCCATTGCAGCACTCGCTTATATTTTTGCGCAGTCATTCAATAGTATCGTACCCTTGCCCGAATTTTCCTTTAATCAGAATGCATTAGGTGCAACTATCATCGATAATTTATCGGTAAAACTATTGGCATCTTTTCTAATTGTTCTACTAACTTTTATTAATTACAAGGGAATTCAATATGCTGAGAAGCTGAGTAGTATCATGACCATTATAATGCTGACTGCTGCTGCCATCATTATCATTGCCGGTTTTTCTGCACCAATGGGAAAATTCAGTAATTTAATTACAGCAAGTGTACATGCAGATCATAGTTGGAGTTTCTGGCAAATTGTAAAAGCTATAACTATTGCTAGCCTTGGTGCATTCTGGGGTTATGAAGGATGGAACTCTGTTGGATTAATCGGAGAAGAAATAAAAAATCCAAAAAGAAATATCCCCTTATCGTTAGGGATTGGTACACTCATTATTATGCTCTTGTATGTATTACTAAACCTAGTATACCTATTTGTGTTACCCATCGATTCGATCATTGAAATGAATAATCATCCCAATCAAATTGCTGCTGTTGAAGTAATGAAAGTTGTTTGGGGGAACTGGGGAGAGTTATTTGTGGCTGCTTTAATTCTGGTTACCACATTTAATGCTACAAATAGTACCATTTTAACTTCCGCAAGATTGTTTTATGCAATGGCGCGGGATAATAATTTTTACAAGCCTGCAGCGATCATTCATCCTACCTATAAAACACCTTCTGTTGCTTTATGGTTACAAGGCGTATGGTCGGTCTTACTGATCTGGTCAGGCACTTTTGATCAGCTTACAGATATGCTCATTTTTTCAGCCTTCCTATTTTATGGCGCAACTGCTCTTGCTGTAATTATTATGCGCAAGCGATTGCCCAATGAACCAAGGTTTTACAAAGTATTTGCTTATCCTGTTACGCCTGTTTTTTTTATTATATTCTGTGCACTACTCATTTTTGTAACACTTCAGCATCAACCAAAGGAAGCATTATCCGGATTAGCATTAATTGCTACTGGAATTCCATTCTATTTTTATTGGAAGCGAAAAGAAGTTAAATAAATCTACAAAGGTTTACTATCATAGTCGGTTAATTCAGCACTAGCTTCAGGTAGATGATCATAGTTCCCTTCAAGTGCGTAAAGACCAAACAAAATAAACCCAATTGCAATTGGATAAAAAAC
>CAIJLK010000194.1 GCA_903821465.1 uncultured Bacteroidota bacterium
GATGCCAATAGTATTATGATGGTGGGTGATTCACTTTTCTCCCTTATCAACACTACCAAAACAACCAAACAGGGCATTGCATTTTATGGACAGATCACATATGCAATTAGCAAACAATTAAATTTCACTGCGGGATTAAGAAATGATTATGAACACTTATCACAAACGGTAATGGGACAATATCAGCACGATCCAATGCCCAGTCCTATAACAACTACACCTGATACAAGTGCTACACTTAATTTTAGTGCATGGTCACCTAAATTGGCATTAGATTATCATTTCAATACACATATAATGGGTTATGTTCAATATAGTAAAGGATTTAGAACAGGAGGTTTATCTGCATTGGGTTCTGATCCTTCACAGCCACCATTGGTAGGGTTCTTACCGGAGCATAGTAATAACTTTGAAATAGGAATCAAAAACAATTTATTACAGGATCGATTAAGCTTAAACATTTCTGTGTTCTATACAAAAGTAAACGATGCGCAAGTACCTACACTGGTACTTCCTGACGCCATCACAGTTACCAAAAATGTAGGTAAACTTAATAGTAAAGGATTTGAATTAGAATTAAAAGCACAGGCATCTAAAAGCCTTTATATTCAATATAGCTTCGGATACACCGATGCCAGCTTTGAATCCTTAAAATTGTCATCACAGGGTTCCATTGTAAATTTAGATGGGAAGAAACAAATATTTAGTCCAGATATCACCTCTTTCTTAGCATTACAATATACAATGCAAATAAACCCCGGTCACTTAGCTGCATTTATAAGAGGCGAATGGAAATATTTAGGTACTACTTATTTTGATTTAGCCAATAGCATTCAACAATCGCCTTATAGTCTTTTCAATGCCAGTGTTGGAATAAACTGCAAACAAATTAGTTTGCAAGGATGGTTTAGAAATATCTCAAATCAAAAATTCATTTCTTATGCTTACGATTTTGGAGCGGTACACCTGGGCGACCCTTCCACATTTGGATGCACCTTATCTTATCATTTTTAAATAACCGAAACAATCACTCTTTTATATCTTGTTAAACTTGGTGAACCATTATCGTTTCCTTCAATGATGAAATGAAATGTTTCACCTTTTTTAGCTGTTGCAGGAATTGATATTGAGGCAATCTTTCCATTCAATAAAATTTCTGCTTTGCCGGTACCGGCTTCAGGATAACACCAGGCTTTGAATTGAACAGTATTTTTATCAGGGTCTGTTGCATCGATATGTAATAGCAATTTCTGTCCCGCATTTGCATATAGATCAGCTCCTTCCTTTACACTCAATACAGGCGCGTGATTTGCTGCTGCAAAAGGTTTGATACACCAATCTGCCCTAGCAGCTAAATCTTCCTGAATGGCTTTTAACCAACGAGTTTGTGGGTAATTATTATCTACCGCATTTGATTCGGGATTGAACTCTGCACTATGAGGTCCGTCTTCATAACGAAAAGCATTGTCGGGCGACTTCACAAATCTTCCGCCCCATCCACCATAATTTGGATGATCTAAATTATTTAATCCTACGTCAACTAATTGTAAAAATGCGGGCGAATCGCCTTCAGAAATAAAATCATACTGATTAAAATTTCCCCACTGCGAATTTTTTATTTTGTTAAGATCTCCATGAATATGTTCGGGATCGCCTGCTTGTTTTTTACCATCCCCATAAGAATAATACATATCCAATAATGCACCATGGTTCAACAAAATCTTTGAA